>DYUK01000084.1 GCA_020743695.1 Brevibacterium senegalense
GGGCTCAGCTCCGTCACCGTCGTGCTGCGCGGTGGCCGGCGCGAGGAGACGCACGCGGCGGTGCTGCTGCGCGGCGACATGGACGCCCTCCCCATCGAGGAGGAGACCGGATTCGACTTCGCGTCCACGAACGGCGCGATGCACGCGTGCGGCCACGACCTCCACACGACCGGCCTCATCGGGGCGATCCACCTGCTCCACGCGCACCGGGCGGATCTGCCCGGCGACGTCGTCTTCATGTTCCAGCCGGGCGAGGAGGGCTGGGACGGCGCAGGCAAGATGCTCGACGAGGGGGTCCTCGAGGCGGCGGGCGTCCCCGTCGTGGGAGCCTACGGCGTGCACGTCTCCGCGGATCAGCCGCAGGGCCACGCATACTCGCGCCCCGGCTCCTACATGGCCGCGTTCTCCCGCTTCGACATCACCGTGCTGGGACGCGGCGGCCACGCCGCACGCCCGGAGAACGCGCTGGACCCGATCGCCGGTGGCGCCGCACTCCTGGGACAGCTGCAGGAGTACATCAACCGCCGGTTCAACGCGTTCGACTCCGTCGTGCTCACGACCGGTATGTTCCATGCGGGCACCGCCGTCAACGTCATCCCGGAGTCCGCGGAATTGGCGATCAGCGTCCGCACCTTCACCCCGGAGACCACTGCCCGCGCCGCAGACGAGCTGCCGCGCGTCGCACGCGAGTTCCTCTCCGCCCACGGCCTGGACTCTCGGATGTCCTTCGAGACGATCCTCCCGGCGACCGTCAACGATGACACGGAGGCGCACTTCTTCCTCGACACGTTCGCGGATCTCTTCGGCCGCGACCGCACCCACCAGGTGCCGTTCCCGCGCGCCGGCTCCGAGGACTTCTCCCGCGTCCTCGCCCGCGTCCCCGGGTCGTACGGACACCTGGGCGCCGCAGTGCTGGGCGTCGAGGCCTCCGAGCAGGAGGTGAACCACTCCCCGCGCGCCCGCCACGGCGATGAGGCACTGGGAGGCCAGGCCCTCTTCCTCGCGCACCTGGCCGCACGCCGTCTGCACCGCGAACTCGATCGGGCGGCGGCAGAGCCCAGCGCCTGACCTCGAGGCGTCCGCCGCCGTCCTGCGTGCAACCCCCGTCCCGCGCGCCGTCTCAGCGCACGCCCGTTCGGTGCGCCGCGACCCGTCCCACGGCACTACTGTGGGGGTCATGCCCGTCCATGCCTACAGCGCCGCCGCGGTCCGCGCCGCCGAGCAGCCGCACCTGGACGCCGGTCGTGGCGAGGCACTCATGCGCCGTGCGGCCGCGGGCCTCGCGACGGAGTGCATCCGCGCGCTGCGGGAGTCCACCGGCCGGGTGGTCGGCACCCGGGCGGTCGCGTTCGCCGGCCCGGGGAACAACGGGGGAGACGCCCTCTTCGCCGCCGCCCGTCTGGCGGGCCGTGGCGTCCACGTCGCCGTCGTCGCTCCGCTGGGCCGCCTGCACCCGGCGGGTCTGGCCGCAGCCCGTCGCGCCGGAGTCCACGTCCTCGAGGCTCCGGCGCCGGCTGATGACACCGCCCCGGCCGACGACTCCTCGATTCACGACACCGCTACCGGACCCACCGGTTCGCAGACCGTGGACGCCCTCGACTGCTTCCTCGCCCACGCCGCGCAGTTGGCCGCGGACGCGGACCTCGTCCTGGACGGTCTGCTGGGCACGGGCGCTCGCCCCACGCTCCAGCCGCCGCTCACGACCCTCCTGACCGCCTGGCAGGACGCCGAGGCCGCTCGTCGCCGGCCAGCTGACCGCACCACAGCCCGCCGCACCCCTGCCGACAGCACGACAGTCCGCCGCAGCTCTGCCCGCCGCACCGCCCGCCCCTTTGTCGTCGCCGTCGACGTGCCCACCGGAGTCGATGCGACGACGGGACGCTGCGGACCCGTGCACGTGCGCGCTGATCTCACAGTCACCTTCGGCCTGCACAAAGCAGGTCTCCACCTGCCCGGCGGTGCCGAGACCGCCGGCACCGTCCGCCTCCTCGACATCGGCCTCGACCCCCGGGACGCGGACGAACCGCCCCGAGCCCGGATCCTCACCGCCGGTGACCTCGCCGACTGGCCCCAGCCACGGCCTCGGGACCACAAGTACACCCGCGGAGTCCTGGGCGTCGTCGCCGGCTCCAGCCGGTATCCGGGCGCCGGCGTCCTCACGAGCCTCGCCGCTGCCGGTGCCGGGGTGGGCATGCTGCGGGTCCTGGGGACGGCCTCGGTGCAGGAGGCCGTGCTGTCCCGCCTGCCCGAGGCCGTCACGGCTCCCGGCCGTGTGCAGGCCTGGGTGCTGGGGCCGGGTGCCCCCGACCCGCAGGACATGCTCGAGTTCCTCACCGAGGCCCTGGGCACCGGCACGCCGCTCGTCCTGGACGCGGGGGCGCTCGCCCTCGTCCCGTCCCTGCTGACCGCGGCCGGGGGTGGGCCTGCGGCGGGTGTGCCGTCGCCCTTGCCTGCGGCCTGCGTCCTCACACCGCACGCCGGTGAGCTCACCGAGCTGCTCACCCGCATCGACGCGGACGCCCACGACCTCACCCGCGAGGACGTCGAGGCCGACCCGGCCCGCTGGGCGCAGCGCGCGGCGCACCTGACCGGCGCGGTCGTCCTCCTCAAGGGCCACCGCACGGTCATCGCCACACCGGACGGCTGGCTGTGGCTGCCCACTCCCGGTCCGGCCTCGCTCGCGACGGCCGGCAGCGGCGATGTGCTCGCCGGTCTCGTGGGTGCAGCGCTGGCGACCGGGATGCGGGAGGGAGACGACCCCACCGACCCCACCGACCCCGCCCACCGTGCCGCTGGACTCGCGGCGCTGGCTGTCGTGCTGCACAATCGAGCGGGCGAGTACGCGCGCAGCGCCTCGGCGATCGCGGAGGCCGTCCCCGCCATCCTCGCGGGGCCCCCGCCTGCAGCCGGCCCACCCGGCCTGGCACCGCCCAGCTCTGTCCCACCCAGCCCCGCCGCCCCTCGTCCCACTGTCCCCGGAGGTCACCCCCATGCGAGCTGATGCTCCCTCGAGCCTGCGCGCCGTCCTCGACAGGGAGGCGCTGCGCGACAACGTCGCGGCGATCGACCAGCGGATCGGCGATCGCACCCTCATGGCGATCGTCAAGGGCGACGCGTACGGGCACGGCGTCGACCTGGTCGTGCCCACGCTGCTGGCCGCCGGGGTGCGGCACCTGGGTGTGGCCACCCTCGCAGAGGCCCTCCACGTCCACGACCTCCTCACCGACCTGCCCGGCGGCCAGGACGTCCGGCTCCTGTTCTGGATCCACGACTCGACCACCGATCTGTCGCCGGCCGTCGCACGGGGGATCGAGGTGGGCGTCTCGTCCGCCGCCGGATTCGAGCGCGCGCGTGCCGCCGCCACCGCCACGGGCCGCACCGCCCGCGTGCACCTCAAGGTCGACACGGGGCTGGGCCGCGGCGGTTTCTCCGCGGACCAGCTCACCGCGCTGCTGACGCAGCTCACCGCGCTGCTGACGCAGCTGGCCGCTCCCGAGGCCGTGCTCGCCTCCCAGCCGGCCCCCACCTCGACTGTCGCGGACGTCCCTGCTCCCGAGGCCGTCGCCACCGTTGTTGACCCCGCCGCCTCCGCGGATGCTGCGTCTTCCGTGCGGATCGTGGGGCTCATGACCCACCTCGCGAACGCGGACGTGCCCGGTGACCCGGCCACCGCGCAGCAGTCCGCACTGTTCACGCAGGTCCGTGCCCAGGTGGAGGAGTTCCTCGCGGGACCCGGCGCGCGCTTCGCTGCGGCGGAGGGGCTGCGCACGCACACGGCGAACTCGCCGGGCGCGCTGGGTCCGGACGGCGTCCCCGGCGACACCGTGCGCGTGGGACTGTCGCTGTACGGCCTCAGCCCCTTCGAGGAGATCACCGCCGGACAGTTGGGACTGCGCCCCGCGTTGACCCTCCGCTCGCGGATCCTCACCGTCAAGGACGTGCCCGCCGGACACGGCGCCTCCTACGGACTCACCTACACGACACCCCGGCCCACCCGCTTCGCGCTGGTGGCGGGCGGCTATGCAGACGGGATCCCGCGTATCGCCTCCGGCAGCGCCGAGGTCTGTGTGGGTGGCCGCCGCTTCCCGGTCGTGGGTCGCATCGCGATGGACCAGATGATCATCGACGCCGGCGACGCCCGCATCGAGGAGGGCGACGAGGTCGTCGTCCTGGGCGACGGCACGACCGGCCCCAGCGCAGAGGAGTGGGCGGCCTGGGCGGGCACCATCAACTACGAGATCGTCACCCGAGTGGGTGCGCGCGTCGACCGTGAGCTGTGCGCGGCGACCCCAGGCGACCGCAGTGAGGCGGCCGCCGCTCCGGTGGTCGCGCCCGAGAACGCGCCTGTGGTCGCACCGGGGGACGCGCAGGCGGCGCAGGACGATGCGCGGGCGGCGCAGGAGCGCCGTGCTCTGGGCACCCTCACCGTGCGGCTGGCGGACCGGGATGCGATGGCCGACTTCGCGCAGGCGCTGGGCAGGGCCGCACTGCCCGGCGATGTCGTGATCCTCACCGGCAACCTGGGCGCGGGCAAGACGACGTTCACCCAGTTCCTCGCCCGCTCGCTGGACGTGCGCGGGCGCGTCTCCTCGCCCACGTTCGTCCTGGCGCGCGAGCACCCGCCGCGCGGCGGCGGGCCCGGCCTCGTCCACGTCGACGCGTACCGCCTCGAGGACGCGGCGGAATTCGACGACCTGGGCCTCGACGCGGCCCTGGACGAGTCCGTCACCGTCATCGAATGGGGACGCGGCCTGGCCGAGTCCCTGGGTGACCACCTGGACATCGAGATCCTCCGCCCGGACGAGGTCGCCCGGTCCGTCGACGACCCGGACAACCTCGATGCGGCCACATTCTGCGCGGAGTCCGACGACCCCGATGAGGCCGCGGATGACGAGCCCCGCGTCGTCACGATCACAGCGCACGGACGCCGGTGGGCGGGTAGACTCGACGGGCTCACCCGGAACTGATACGCCCCACCCCTGGAAGAGGCCCCGTGCTCATTCTCGCGATCGACACCTCGGCGGCCGCGTCCGTCGCGCTGGTCGACGGGGAGACCGTCGTCGCCCAGCGCACGGAGTTCTCCGCGCGTCGGCACGTCGAGTACGTGGGACCCGCCCTCACCCAGGTGCTGGGTGAGGGCGGTCGTCCGGACGCCGTCGTGGTGGGAGTGGGCCCCGGCCCCTTCACCGGTCTGCGGGCCGGGATCGCCGCGGGTATCGGGGCGGCCGTGGGTGCGGACGTCCCCGTGCACGGCGTCGTGAGCCACGACGCGCTCGCCCTCCGCACCCTCGCCGGTGCGGATGCACCGTCGTCCCCCGTCCTCGTCGCGACGGATGCCCGCCGTCGCGAGGTGTACGCGTCGCTGTACGCGAACCTCGATTCGGACGGTCTGCCCATCGTCCAGGCGGGACCGGCGGTCCTCGCGCCTGCCGCGGTCGAGGACTGGCTGCGGGAGACCGCTCCCGGGTCGTCGCCCCGACGAGTGGGTCGCGGCTTCGTCCTGCACCCCGAGGTCCTGGGTGCGCCCGATGACGAGGAGCCCGAGGCGCTCGACCCCACTGCCGTCTGGCTGGCGTGGGTCGCGCACCGTGCACTGACCGCGGGCCGGACCCTCCCGGGCACCGAGCCCCTGTACCTGCGCGAACCCGACGCCGCCCCCACGCCGCGCCGTTCGACACCGCTGACCTGAGACACACGGAAGACCCCAGTGAACGACGCACGACCCCCGGCGACCAGCGACCCCGCGGACCCGTTCCATCCTGCGGACCCCGCCGTACCCCGTCTGCGCCGGATGCGCTGGTGGGACATCGACCGTGTCGCAGAGCTGGACTCGGTCCTCTTCGGCGCGGACACGTGGACGCCGGAGTTCTTCTGGTCGCAGCTGGCCTCGCCGGTCGCTCGCATGACGATCGCGGTGGGGCCCGGCGACCTCCTCTGCGGCTACGTGGGCGTGAGCGTCTCCGGACCGCAGGCGGACATCCTCACGATCGGGACCGCCCCGCAGGCGCAGGGCAGGGGACTGGGCCGCCGGTTGCTGGAGCACGCGACGGACTGCGCGCGCTCGGCCGGTGCGGAAGTCCTCCACCTCGAGGTCGCCGCGGACAACGAGCCCGCCCTGGGCCTCTACCGCAGTCGGGGCTTCGAGGAGCTGGGCCGCCGGCCCGGTTACTACGCGGGGGCGGACGCCGTCGTCATGCGCGCCTTCCTCTGATCACCTCCCGCATGCGCTCAGCCGGCGCGCTTAGGATGGAGGCATGACGGATCGACTGGTAGACGTGTCCCTCACGGAGTGGGAGGACGGCATCGACCTGATCCTCGACACCCGCGTCGCGCTCCCGCCCACGCAGGTCTGGCCGTACGTGACCCGCTCGGAACTGGTGGAGTCGTGGTTCGTGGCCTACTCCGCCGGAGAGGGCGACGATGAGATCGTCCTCGAGCTGGACGACCAGCCGGCGGCCGCGCACATCCTCTCGATCGAGGCTCCGCAGACGGACGCGGATCCCGCGCACCTGCTCCTGGACATCACGGGCATCGGTCGGTTGGGTCTCACCCTCACTCCCGTCGACGGCGACGAGGACGACGCGGATCTGCCCGCCCCGCCCGCGATCGCCGCGACCACTGCGGCCGGCACACCCGCCGGCGCTGACGGAGCGTCCACCGGCACGGACGGCGCGGGCACCCCGATCGCCGCCACCCGCATCACGCTGGCCCACACGCTCGCGGACCGGGGGATCGACCACGAGGTGCTGTCCCAGGTGATCTCGCAGGTGGGCCCGGTCTGGGAGACGCACCTGCGGCTCCTGGCCGGTGCGCTGACGAACAGCCCCGGCGCGTACGACGTCTTGGAGGAGGAGCTCACCCTCCGCTACGAGCAGATCGCGCAGGAGATCGAGTGACCGGTGCCGAGCCCCTGGTCCTGGGCATCGAGACCTCCTGCGATGAGACCGGGGTGGGCATCGTTCGCGGTCGCACGCTGCTGACGAACACGGTCGCCTCCTCGATGGAGGAGCACGTCCGCTTCGGTGGAGTCGTCCCGGAGGTCGCCTCCCGCGCCCACGTCCAGGCGGTCGGGCCCATGATCCGCGCCGCGCTGGCGGATGCGGACGTCCGACTCGAGGACCTCGACGCGATCGCGGTGACGGCGGGACCGGGACTGTCCGGCGCCCTCATGGTCGGTGCCGCCGCCGCGAAGGGGCTGGCCGCCGCGACGGGCCTGCCGCTCTACGGCATCAACCACCTGGCCGCGCACGTCGCGGTCGACCTGGTCGCACCCGACTCCCCGGGACTGCACACGCCCACGATCGCGCTGCTGGTGTCCGGCGGGCACACGGAGATCCTGCGGATCGGCGACATCGTCGACGACATCGAGCTGCTGGGCGCCACGATCGACGACGCCGCCGGCGAGGCCTTCGACAAGACCGCCCGACTGCTGGGCCTCGACTATCCAGGTGGCCCCAGCATCTCGAAGGCCGCGGCCGGACAGCTGGACGGCACCGGGATCCCCGGCGATCCGAAGGCCGTCCGCTTCCCGCGCGGCCTGGCGACGAAGAAGGACCTGCGCGACCCGGACCGCCGCCACTCCTTCTCCTTCTCCGGCCTCAAGACGGCCGCTCTGCGGACCGTCACCGCCGCCGAGGCCGCACTCGCCTCCCAGCCCCAGCCGACGGACGCGGGGGTCGGGGACCCGGTGGGCACGACCTCGGCGGGGAGTGCCCCGGTGACCGGGGCCTCGGGAACGGGGGCGGAGACCGGTGCGCTGCGGTTGGCCGACATCGCGGCGTCGTTCGAGGAGGCCGTCGTCGACGTGCTCGTGACGAAGACGCTGCTGGCCTGCGCGGACACGGGCATCGACCACGTGCTGCTGGGCGGGGGAGTGGCCGCGAACGCGCGCCTGCGCGAGCGGTTGGCGGCCCGCTGCGCGGATGCGGGCGTGACCCTGCGCGTGCCGCCGCTGCGTCTGTGCACGGACAACGGGGCGATGGTCGCGGCCCTGGGAGCGGAGATCGTGAGCCGGGGCACGCAGCCGTCGGACCCGGGATTCGGAGTCCGGTCGTCTTTGGAGGTGGAGGATGTCCTCGTCTGAGCAGCCCGATCCGCAGCGATCGCAGCCGGCGCCGGGGGCGACCGGTGAGATCTCGGAGGAGATGCGGGAGCACCTGCGCGCCCGCCGCCGCAAGGGCGACCGCTGGGTGGAGACGCCCAAGGGCCGGTTCTGGGGACTCTACGGCGCGGCGGGACTGCTCCTGCACGACCCCGAGCGCGGGGTGCTGCTGCAGCATCGGGTCTCGTGGTCCGCGCACGGTGGCACGTGGGGGATCCCCGGCGGTGCGATCGACGAGGGCGAGACCCCGTTGACCGGCGCGATCCGCGAGTGCCACGAGGAGGCGGGCGTCCCGCGACTGGACGGCGAGGACATCCGGATCCTCCACACGCACGTCGTCGACATGGAGGGCTGGTCGTACACGACCGCCGTCGCCCGCACCCTCACACGCATGGAGGCGTACGTCGCGGACATCGAGAGCGTCGAGCTGCGCTGGGTGCCGCTGGACGAGGTCGAAGGCTACCCACTGCACCCCGGTTTCGCCGCGGCCTGGCCGCAGCTGCGCACGGTCCTGGAGCAGGAGCCGTGACACAGCCGCCGCCCGTCGGCTGGCAACAACCGGGTCCCTACCCCGGCCCGCAGCCGCCGATGGTGCCGCGGAAGACCGGTGCGGTCGCGTGGGGTCTGAGCTTCCTCGCCTACATCCCCCTCCCGTTCTTCAACATCGTCATCACGGGGATTGTGCAGCTCTGCGTGGGACTGGCCCAGCGGAAGCACGGTGGCCTCGCCGCGCAGAACGGCATCCGGGCCGCCAATTGGGGCCTGACCCAGCTCACGTGGTTCGTCCTGCTGGCCCTCACCCTCGCGGTGCAGTTCATCACCGACCCGGACGGCACGGAGGAACTCACACCCCTGGCCGTCGTGGCGATCGTGCTCGTGTGCGTCTGGATGCTGCTGAGCATTCTGAATCTCGTCTACGGGATCGTGGGACTCGTCATGTCACAGCGCGGGAAGGTCGCGAAGTGCCCCGCGATCCCGTATCTGCGCCTCCCGCGCACCTGAGCCGCCCGCAGACCGCCCTCAGGCGGAGAAGCGCGACGGCTCCCCGTCGCGGCCGCGTGACGCATCGGCGCTGAGCGGGACCTCGGCCCGGAACTCGTCGACCAGCAGCCGCGCGACAGACCCCAGCGACCCCGAGCACTCCAACTGCGCCCGCTGCCTCTGATACCCGGCGCCGGTCGTCGCGAACCGGTTCATGAGCGCCAACTCATTCGCGCAGCCCAGCCGCCGGGCGACGGGCATGAGTCGTTCGACCTCGTCCGCGATGACCTCTGTGACGAGACGCTCGCGGGCGTCCGCGTCCTCGATGATGATCGCGTCCATCCCGTAGCGGGCGGCCCGCCACTTGTTCTCCACGTGGAACCAGTCCGGCATCGTCGGCAGGGTCTCACCCGCGTCCAGGCGGGCGGAGAAGTCATCGACGAGGCACTGGACGAACGCGGTGACCGCCAGCACCTCCGCCAGAGTGGACAGGCCGTCGCACACGCGCACCTCGACGGTGCCCCAGTGCGGTGCGGGCCGCAGGTCCCAGCGGATCTCCGTGATCTCGTCGATGACGCCGGTCTTCTTCATGTCCGCGATGTACGACTCGTAGCCGGCCCAGTCGTCGAACAGGTAGGGCAGCCCCGCGGTGGGCAGCTGCTGGAACATCATCGCCCGGTTCGAGGCGTAGTGCGTGTCCGTCGCCTCCCAGAACGGCGAGGACGCCCCCACCGCCTGCAGGTGCGGCACGTAGCAGGTCAGCGCCGCGAGGATCGGCAGGACCTTGTCGCGGGAGTCGATGCCCACGTGCGTGTGGACGCCGTAGATGAGCATGTGGCGGCCCCACCACTGGGTGCGGTTGATGAGTTCCGCATACCGCGCGTGGCCCGTCACCTCCTGGTTCTGCCAGAGGGCGAACGGGTGGGTGCCCGCGCACAGGACCTCCAGCCCCAGCTCCGCGAGGATCGGCCGCAGCTGCCGCATGACGTCGCGCAGGTCGTCTGCGATGCCGGACACGGTCGTCTGCACGCCGGAGACGATCTCGATCGTGTTCGTGAGCATCTCGCCCACGACGCGGTCCGCCAGCGGGGTGCCGGCGATCGCGTCGAGCACCTCCCCGGCGCGCGGGACCAGGTCGAGCGTGACGGGGTCGACGAGAGCGAGCTCCCATTCGACCCCCAGCGTCGACCGTTCCGAGTGAGCGAAAGCAACCATGCGACGAATACTAGGACACCGAGGCGCGCAGGAGGATCTGCTTCGCCGCCACGTCCGCTCCCGCCAGCAGCGGCGAGGGCAGACCGGGCGTCGCCCCGATCGCGCTGCCCGGCTGGGTGGTGGAGGCGGGGATGCCCAGGACGACGACGGACTCGTCGACCTCACCGGAGGAGGCGACGAGGTTGTGCCCGGTCCGTGCGGCCTCGGCGACGGTGGCCCGAGTGGCCTCGATGAAGTCCGTCTGCACGCCGTCGACCCGGTGGATGCGGGCAGCACCGGAGGCCAGCAACGACTGCAGGAGCGGATCGTCCGTGTGAGGCACCTTCCCCTTCGACATGCGGGTCTCCACGAGGACGGACGCCTCGACGCTGCGGCCGGTCACCAGCGACTGGGCGCGGAAGACGCCTGCCTGCGGGTCCGTGTCCACGACGGTCTCCGGGCCCAGCAGGTCGATGACGCCGGCATCGATGAGGGCCAGTACGCGGCGCACCCGCACCGCCGGCGGGCCCGAGGCCAGGAACAGGCCGTCCGCATCGAACCATCCCTGCAGGTCGCGGACGATTGACTCGCCGGACACCGCACCCACGGCACCCAGCCGGTGCGCGGAGCCCCGCAGCACGCTCATGACCCGGTTGACGGCGGCGCGCGGGTGACGGGCCGGTTCGCTCATGGACGCCAGTTCGTCCTCGACGAGGCGGTCGACGAACTCGCGCCACTGCTGCGGGGTGATGCTGCGACCGCGCGTGGGGCGGCGCAGGTCCGCGATGAGCCAGGACCAGCGGGGATCCGTGACGGTGTCCGCGAGGACGCGCTCGACGTCGTCCGCCGTCGTGGCGGCCTCCAGCTGCTGGAGCCAGTCCGTGCCCGTCACGGCGTCCGGGGCCCAGTCGGACAGGGCCTCCAGATACTGGTGGGCGATCTCCTTCGCGATCGTGGGCCAGACCTGCACGCCGAAGTCCAGGCTCGTGCGAGTCTGCAGATCCGCGAACCAGTCGGGGGTCGCCCAGCGGGGAGTGAAATCCCGCTGCGGCAGGTAGGGGATGGGCTTCGATCGGTACGGCATCCCGCGGCGCGAGCCCACGACTAGGTGGGGCTCACGACCGGAGGGCACGTAGCGGAGGCGACCGTGCGGATCGTCCGCGACGGGTTCGAACTCGCCGCCCCACTCGTCGATGAGACCGCCGATCACGTCGAAGAAGTTCGCACCCAGCCCGCGGACCAGGACTGTCTGGCCTGCGGGCAGGCCGGTGAAGTCGCGCTCCGCCGGCATGCCCGGCGGGACGTAGCGCAGGCCCTGATCCTGGGCGAAGCGGGTCAGCTGCGTGACCTCGTCGTCGGGGCGGGACTGCACCATCCCCTGGGCCAGCACGACGGTGGGGGCGGCCAGTCGTGTGCCGTCGGCCAGAACGGCGGCGGTGAGTCCGTCGCCGGAGAAGGGCTCGACCTCGACGGATTCGAGTCCGACGACGGTCGCGACGCGCTCGTCGACCTCGAAGCCGCCGGCGGCGATCGCCGCCGCGAGCTGGTCGCGGTAGTAGACGCCCTGCAGGCGGCGGGACGTGAAGTCCTGCGCGCGCAGCGCCCGGGCCTCCTCGACGACCCAGTCGCCTGCCGGGTGCGTCCCGGCGTCCGCGACCTGCTGCATCCAGTCGACGAGGTCCGGACCCGGTGCGGCGGGGCCGCTCATGGGTGTCGACTCATCCGGGTGGAGGGTGGTCGCGGACGCCGTCGTGTTGTTGAGGTACGCGGCCGGCTGGGTCGTCAGCCACGTGGCGCCCGATCCCACCTCCAGCGCATCGACGATCACTAGGCGCAGGGGACGGGTGCGGGCCCCTTCATCTGCGGTCTCCTGGCGCGCCGCCAACCGGATGATCGTCGCGACGGCACGGGGGCCGCCGCCCACGAACACCGCGTCGTACTGGTGCGTGACGGCTGTCATGCGGCGTCCTGGGTGTCCGGCCAGTGCGGCTCGCCCAGCGTGAGCATCAGGCGGTTGGCCCACCCGAAGAACGCGGTGGAGGCGACATGGTCGACGATCTCCAGCTCCGCCAGGCCCAGGGCGCGCAGACGTCCGGCGTCCGCCTCGTCGAACTGCGGGACCAGCGCGGCCAGTCGGGCAGCGGTCTCGATGAGGACGGTCCAGCGCTCGTCCTGGCCGGCGGCCAGCGCCTCGACGTCGGAGGCGACCCAGTCGGCGTCGCGGGTCAGGTCGATCGCGAGCATGCGGTCGACGTCCTCAGCACGATGCGTGCGCTGCTCGGCCTTGCGCGCGTGGACGGAAGCGCAGTACACGCAGTCGTTCACCTTGCTGGAGACGGCGGCGGCCAGCTCGCGCTCGCCCTTGTCCAGGCCCTCCTTGGAGGTGAACACCGCGTTGTCCAGCGTCGAACGGGCCAGTGTCACGCCGGGGGTGCGGGAGATGAGGCGGAAGTAGACGTTCCCCGTCGAGGCCTTCGACGCGAACGACTCGATCTGCTCTTCGGTGAGTTCGTCCTCCGCGGGTGCCGGCACCCATGGCTCCCAGTCGAGGAACTCGCGGGTGAACGCGGTGGGGCGTGACCGGCCGGTGACGGTGAGGGCGGAACGCTCGCCCTCGCGGCCTCGGGAGTGGGGCGTGCGCGCCAGCGCCGGCAGCGGGAGGAGGTCGCGGTCTGCGACTGCGGTGGGGTCGAGCGCGGTGAGGCCGGCGACGAGGCGGATGAGGTAGGACTCGAAGGCGACGAGCTGGCCGATGAGGACGACGAGGTCCGGATCCGCGCCGGCGGTGGCGAGGGCGTCCTGGTCCGGGGCCTGGGCCAGTGCCGGCGAGACGGAGACGGTGTCGACGAAGTCGACGAGCGCGGCGAGCAGCGGGTCCGCAGGTGTCGTGCCCGCGATGAGGTCGTCGAAGAGCGCGCGGTCGTCGACCTGGCCCAGGTGCCAGGTGAGGAGGGCGCGGGAGCCGTGCTGGACGGCGACGACGGCGGCCAGGGTGTGGAGGAGACCGGCCGGCAGCGGGTGCGTCGCGGAGTACAGGGCGTTGTAGGCGGCCTGCGTCTGCTGGGTGACCGTGGGCTTCCGGTCCTCGAGGACCGCGAGTGCCGTGTTCTCGCCCAGCAGCGCGCTGAGGAGGGGAGTCGAGGGCTGCTCGGCGGGCAGGGCGGCCGAGGAGTCGGACGACTGCGCGGCCGACGGATCCGAAGCAGAGCTGTTGGTTGTCATAGCAAGTGACTCTTCCACTTCACGCTCACGCGCGCGAGGGCGGGGTCACGGTTGTTAAGAAACTCACGGGTAGGGCATTGTGTGGTGCTCAGATGGAGAGGGGGCCCATGTGGGCGTGGGCGGTCGCCCGGTCCCGCTCCGCCTCGAGTGCGCGCTGCTGGTGGTGGCGTCGGATCCGCTGCGCGTGGGACAGGCCGGCGGTCTGCGTCGCGGTCGTGTGCGCGGCGGGGGAGGCATGATCCGCGGACCACTCGAGCAGTTGCAGGGCGATCGACTGTGCGAGGCGCCGCAGGAGTCGGGTCGGACGCGGGGAGGAGGGGTGCGCATCTGTTCCGGTGGACGCGCACGGATGAGCGGCGGACATCGGGAGGGACGTCGTGGGCGAGTCGGTGACGATCATGGCCGTTCCTTCGTAGACTCGAGGAGAGAGATATTTGCAGAGAAAGCTCTGCAACGGGATATATGCAAAGGTACCTCGGTGATATGAGCGAGCGCAAGGGTTCGGACGGATCGGATTCGTCGCAGTACGCGGCGCTGCCCGGTGAGGCACCCCACAACGTGGGCGCGAGTGCGATGAAGGCCTTCGCGCACCCGCTGCGCATGGCGATGTACACGTACCTGAACGACCACGGGGCGGCGACGTCGACGACGCTGGCGCAGCACCTGGGCGAGAGCACGGGACAGACCAGCTATCACCTGCGTCAACTGGAGAAGCACGGGTTCGTCGAGGAGGATCCCACCCGCGGTACGGGGCGCGAGCGCTGGTGGAAGCCCGTGGGCTTCACGGTGCGGGAGGCGTTCGTGAAGCCGACGGCGGCGACCTCGGCGCAGCTGGATGCGATGCTCGCCCATCAACTGTCCGACCGGTTCGAGAAGCTCCAAGAGTGGCTGGGCCGGGTCTCGGACGAGGAACCGGCCTGGCGGGATGCTTCACTCGAATCGACGAGCACCGCGTCGATGACAGCGCCGCAGATGCGGGCCATGGCGGGGGAGCTGATGGAGGTCGTGGACCGCCACACCGACGCAGCGCGTGCGGCGCGAGACGGCGAGGCGGGCACAGAGGCGGATGCCGAGGCCGTGGAGACGCGCCGCGTCCGCGTCTACCTGACCGTGTTCCCGTTGGCGGAGGACTGACCGCGGATCGTCCCCGCCCGCAGGCGCACACGAGCCGTCCGGGTGCCGCCGTTACGATGGGCCGCATGCGCATTCCGTCCCGCGTCCTGCACACCGGCGCCGCAGTCTCCGCGCTCGCGCTCATCGTGACCGGCTGCTCGGCCGGGGACAACGGAGGTGACGAGGAGGCGACGGCGGCCACGGCCTCGGTGGCGGTTCCGGCGGGCGACCCCGGCGGTCACGCGACGGCGGAGGCGGACGCACCGGCCGGCGACGGAGTCACGGACGACGACGTCGAGGCGGCCCAGGAGATCGTCGCGGACATGAGCGACGAGGAGCTGACCGGCAGCGTCGTCATGCTCACCTACAACGGCACGGACGTGGATGCGGCGGCCCAGGTGATCGAGGAGCGGCACCTGGCCGGCGCGATCGTCATGGGCTACAACCTGGACGAGGGTGCGGATGCGGATGCGGTGGGGGACGTGACGACGACGTTGGCCTCGGCGGCGGGGGAGCGCGGCTGGCCCGTGGCGATCGGGGTCGACCAGGAGGGCGGCCCGGTGGCGCGGCTCGATGAGGCCGCACTGGACTTCCCGCCGCTCATGGCAGCGGGAGCCGCGGACGACGAGGACGTCACGCGCGACGCGATCCGCGCGCAGGCCGCAGACCTGCGGGGCATGGGCTTCACGATGAACTTCTCGCCGGTCGCGGATCTGACGATCGGGGCGGAGGACCCGGTCATCAACGTGCGCTCGCCCGGTGGCGACCCGGAGCGGGTGTCCGCAGTGGTCGACGCGGCGGTGGACGGCTTCACGTCGACCGGGCTGGCGTCCTCGGCGAAGCACTTCCCCGGGCACGGGCATCTGACGACCGACTCGCACGAGGAGCTGCCGGTCTCCGATGAGTCCCTGGACGACCTGTCCGGCGACAGCTACGAACCGTTCCGCGCCGCGACCGAGGCCGGGGTGCCGATGACGCTCGTGGGCCACATCGGCCTGCCAGGGGCGGAGGGCGTGCCCGCGACGCTCAACGCGGACGTGTACGAGTCGCTGCGCGAAGACGTGGGCTTCGAAGGCGTCGCGGTCACGGACGCGCTCAACATGGGAGCGGTGTCCGAGGAGCCGGGCCAGGAGACGGTCAAGGCGATCCAGGCCGGGGCGGATCTGGCCCTCATGCCACCGGACTCCGGCGACGCCGTCGCCGCGCTGGGCGAGGCGCTGGATTCCGGCGACCTGGAGCGCGAGCGGCTCGAGGAGGCCGCGACCCGCGTCGTCGCGATGCAGCTGTGGCAGGCGCGCGTGGGCGTCGTGGGCGGCGAGAGTGCCGGTGGCACAGGCGAGGCGGGCGTCGATGCGGATGAGGCCCTGACCGCACTGGCGGACCACTCCCTGACGGTGCTGGCCGGAGAGTGCGCCTTCGAGGATCCGACGGACTCCATCGCGGTGAGCGGTGGGTCGGATGACGCGCGGGCCGACTTCACCGAAGCCGCGGAGGCCGCGGGGCTGACCGTGGAGGAGGGCGCCGACGTGACCGTGAGCCTGGGCGCGGGTGCCGGGGTGGATGTCGTCGTCGGGACCTCGGGTCCCTGGAATGTCGAGGATTCCGGAGCGGACACGATCGTCGAGGTGTACGACGGCAACCCCGCCTCGTTCACCTCGGTCGCGAAGTACCTGTCCGGCGACCTGGACGCGACCGGTCGCGCACCCGTCGAGGTGTCGACGGACGCCCCGGACTGCGCGGGAGACTGAGGGCGCACTCCGCGCTCGTCCGCGACACATCGGGTAAGGGCTCGACACGCCGAGGCGAGTCCTCGGCGTGTCGATCGTTCACGCGGCGTGTCGCGGTGGTGTGAGGCGGGTAGAGATCTCTCCGCGTCTCCGGATCTGTGTCAGCCGCGGGGCGGGTGGACCTGCTCCGCCTCTGCGGTGCCGGTCGCGACGGGCCTCGCCGGGTCGTTCGACCACGCGGACCAGCTGCCGGGGAACAGCGCGGCGTCGATGCCCAGGCTGGCGAGCGTCAGCACCGTGTGCGACGCACTCACCCCGGACCCGCAATAGGCGCCCACCGTCGGTGCCGCTGCAATCGTCGTTTCCGCCGAGGCCGGTGCACCCGCCGTGGCATCCTCGCCGTCTGCAGCGGGCACGGCTCCCACGCCGCGGTAGTACTCGCGCAACTCGTCGGGGCTGCGGAAGCGGACCCCGTCCGTCGTGCCGCCGGCCGGTGCATTGTGCGCGCCGGGGATGTGGCCGGCGACGGGGTCCAAGGGCTCGGTGCTGCCGTCGTAGCGCTCGGGAGCGCGCGCATCCAGCAGGACGCCGGACTGTGCCAGCCGTGCTGCGTCGTCAGCGGAGAGCACGGGCATGCCGCCCGGCTGGGCGGTGAACGGCTGCGCAGAGGTGACCACGGCCTCCGCGTCGTCGCCCGAGGCCGCACCGGCCCCCGCTCCCGCCTCCACCGGGAGGCCCGCGCCCTTCCACGCGGTCCAGCCTCCGTCCAGGACGCGGACGTCCTCGTGCCCCACCCAGCGCAGCATCCACCAGGCGCGGGCGGCACCCTGGCCCGCCACATCGTCGTAGACGACGACGGGCGTCTGAGCCGTCACGCGCCACTCGCGCACGGTCTGCTCGAACTGGTCCACGGTGGGCAGCGGATGACGACCGCGGGTGGGGTCGGTGTTCGCATGATCGGCCAGCTCGGTGTCGAGGGCGACGTAGCGGGCACCGGGGATGTGCCCGGCCTCGAAGTCGTCGCGACCGTCCGGCTTGGGGAGCGTCCACCGGACGTCCAGGACGATGGGGGCGAGTGGGGAGGACGCCGGAGCACTGCCTCCTGCACCGCCCAGCAGCCCGTGGGTCTCCAGCAGAGCGCGCAGCTCCTCGACCGTGAGGATGACGCGCGACCGCGCATCGCGAGCGCCCGCCGCTCCCTGCTCCGTCATGACTGCTCTCCTGTCTCCGGCTGCGTCAGCAGCACGACGTGGTCCTCTCCCAGCCGGGTGAAGACGAGGGTGGCGGTGTCGCCGGCGGGCAGCTTGAGCTGGCGCCGCACCTGGTCCGGCACGATGTCCGCCCCGCGCTTCTTGATGATGACGCGCCCGATCCCGCGCTCCACGAGTGCCCGGCGCAGCGGCTTGATGCCCGCCGGCAGAACGTCGACGATGCGGTAGCTCGACACCGCTGCGGCCGCCGCGCCCTGCGGCAGCCGATCACCGGTCAAATACGCGATGGGGCCGCTCACCCGTCGCATGTCCAGCGGCCCGCACAGCGCGGTCACGAGGCCCGCGCGCACGATCGCGCCGTCCGGTTCGAACAGGTACTCGCCCAGATCGCCGATCCCGTCCTCGTCGTCGGCCGGCACCTCCGACTCGTGGACCTGCAGAGTCCCGCGCGGTCCGGTCACCAGGGCGCTGCGTCCCGGACGGTCGCGGACCTCCCCGTGGTAGAGCGCGACCTCGACGACATCACCGGACTCGGACACCCACTGGGCTTCCCACCCGTCCGGGATGAGGTCGTGGTCCAGCGCCGGCCCCAGTTTGATGCCCACGCTCGCCACCCGGTCCGCGGTCGAGAACGCCCAGGACAACGACGGCGAGAACGCCTCCGGATCGTTCAGCCTGCGGGCCGCGGTCGTCCGTCCGTCGCCGGTGCGGCGGGCGGGGTCCAGCCAGATCGCGTCGAACCGGTCCAGGTCCGCCTCCTCCGCCGTGCCCTGCGCCACCGTCACGGTGTCGAGGGACCGGAGGTTGTACGCCGCCAGTGCGGCCGTCACGGGGTCGGCGTCGATCGCCTCGACCCGGGTCGCTCCGCCCATCCCGGCCAGCGCCATCGAGTCCGCGCCCAGGCCGCAGCCCAGGTCGCCCACGATGTCCGGTTCGCCCACCAGCATGCGGCGGGCGTGGTGCGCGGCGACGGACAGGCGCGTCGCCTGCGCCAGACCGTCCCGGGTGAAGAGCATCCGTTCCGCGAAGGGGCCGAACTTCGCGACCGCCTCCTGCCGCAGCTGGGCTTGGAGAAGCATCTCGGCCGCCAGCGCCGGCTCGATCCCGTCCTTCCGCAGCCGCGTCGCGATCGCCAGCTCCTGCGAGGGCTTGTGATCGATCCCGTCCAGCCGCTCCAGCACGGCGGGGTCCAGCAGTTGTGCGAGCACGGCCTCTTCCATGCGGTTCAGCCTAGTGGAGCGCGCGAGCAGCACCCGCGCACCTCCCCAACAGCCGTGCCCAGCGCCTCCCGCGCACCTCCCCACCACCCGCGCCCTCCTGGTGTTCGCCGCCCGTTCCACCGTGCTGTTGGAACGCTACCGTCAGGGCTCTGGTCTGGTGACCGATCTCGCCAGCCGACGGTCCGACGGTGGCAGGGGTGGTAATCGGCTGTCGGAGCCGGTCGAGCAGGTCATTCGCGAGCTTGTCCGCACACGGTACTTGACGCGACAGAAGCGAAGCATCGCTTCGCTGCACCGCGAGATCGCGCGCGTCTGTGCTGTGCGGGGGTTGCCGGTGCCGGCGCGGAACACGGTCGAGACGCGAATCGCACGGATGAATCCGATAGAAGTCGGGCGGCGACGAGAAGGGCCCGACAGTGTGCGGCCCTTGCAGTCGGCCGGTGATGACGTCCCGGCGATCGAATCCATCTTGGACCAGGTACAGATCGATCACACCGTCATTGATCTGATCGTCGTCGATGAGCGGGAACGGAAGCCTGTCGGCCGCCCATATCTGACGGTGGCGATTGATGTGTGCAGTCGCTGTCTCGTGGGCATGGTCGTGACTTTGGAGCCGCCCTCGGCGGTGTCGGTGGGCTTATGCCTAGCTCACGCAACCGGTGATAAACGGCCCCGGCTGGAACGACTCGGGATCGCAGCAGACTGGCCGATGAGCGGGAAGCCGAAGGCGTTGTTCGTCGATAACGCCGCCGAGTTCAAGAGCGAGGCACTCACCCGTGGGTGTGAGCAGCACGGCATCGCACTGGACTATCGGCCGCTGGGCCAGCCGCATTACGGCGGGATCGTAGAACGCGTCATCGGCACGGCAATGTGCGAGATCCACGAGCTGCCAGGCACGACGTTCTCGGACCCAGGTGAGCGTGGCCGGTATGACTCCGAGAAAATGGCTGCGCTGACTCTTGCCGAACTGGAGAAGTGGCTGAGCCTGGCAGTGGCTGTGTACCACGGCACCGTCCACAGCACGCTGGGCCTGACTCCGGCTGGGCGCTGGGCTGAGGGTGTCCTCGCGGACGGCCCTCCTGTGATCACGGCGAATCCGACAGCGTTCTTGGTGGATTTCCTGCCGGTGTTCCGGCGGAAGCTGACGCGTACCGGATTCGTCATCGATCACGTGCGTTATTTCGCCAACGTGCTCAAGCCCTGGATCGCGCATCGCGAGAGTCTCGAACAGTTCATCATCCGACGAGACCCGCGCGACATCAGCCGAATATGGGTGCTGGACCCTGAGGGCGAGGAATACCTCGAGGTGCCCTATCGGACGTTGTCGAATCCTGCTGTCAGCGTGTGGGAGCACCGACAGGCGCTGGCACGACTGCGTGAACGCGGTGCCGCCGAAGTCGACGAGGTCGCGTTGTTTCGGATGATCGAACAGATGCGTCACATCTCTGAGACCGCCGAGAAGACCACCAAGCGGACCCGCCGGGAAGCTGAACGCCGTAATCACGCGGGAACCACGAGAAAGGCGTCTCCCGCGCCGACACCGGCTGCGCCGGCGACTGCGCCGGAACCGGCCGCGATGCGGGCTGCGGCCCGCTTCGAGGAGATTGAACAATGGTGACAGTCGACGAGGACCAGCCACCGGATCTGTCGCATCTGCATCCATCTGCACAGTCGACGGCTCGGCTGCCAGCTGCCGAGCGGGTCCACAGGATTCGAGCTGACCGCTGGATCGGCTACCCGAAAGCCGTCGAGGCTGTCGGGCGGTTGGAAATGCTGCTCGGGTGGCCACGGAAGCAACGCATGCCCAACCTGCTGCTGGTGGGGCCGACGAATAACGGCAAGTCCATGATCATCGAGAGATTCCGTCGACAGCACCTGCCCACGACTGAGTTGGATCGGGAACACATCCCGGTGCTGTGCGTTCAGATGCCCTCGGAGCCGTCCCCGTTGCGGTTCTATACCGCTATCCTCGCAGCCCTCGGCGCGCCGTTGCGGCCGCGCCCGCGTGTGATCGAGCTCGAGCGCCTCGCACTCTCCCTGCTGCGCGAGGTCGGTGTGCAGATGTTGGTGATCGATGAGCTGCACAATGTGCTTGCTGGACGTGGTGACGTTCGGCGAGAGTTCTTGAACCTCTTGCGATTCCTTGGCAACGAGCTGCGGATCCCGCTCGTGGGAGTCGGCACCCGTGAGGCATACCTGGCGATACGCTCGGACGACCAGCTGGAGAATCGTTTCGAGCCGTTCGTGCTGCCTGTCTGGGAGGCAGGCGAGGACGCCCGGTCGCTGTTGGCCAGCTTCGCGGCAGCCTTCCCATTGCGGCGTCCCTCCCGCATCGAGACCGATGACATGACGCAGTACTTGCTGGCCCGCAGTGAAGGAACGATCGGTGAGCTTGCGCACCTGCTGACCGCGGCCGCGGTCGCGGCCGTCGAGTCCGGCGCTGAGGCGATCAACCACCGGACGTTGACGATGGCCGACTACGTTGGCCCCACAGAGCGGCGGCGATTGTTTGAACGCGAGTTGATGTGATCGCCCGCTGGCCGATCCATCCGCGGCCGATTCCGGGTGAAGCCCTCACCTCGTGGCTGCACCGGATCGCCGACGGGTATGGGATCACCGTCGATGATCTTGCATTCGATATCGGCTACTCCCTCGACGGCGATGCGGATCTCGACCTGGCCCCACCGGAGGGGTTGATCGAGCAGCTAGCGATCCGGACCGGAGTCAGCTCCGATCGGATTCACGGCATGAGCATCAGCGGGTACACCCCGTGGCTCTTGGACGACGTCGAGCCTGGCCCCGACGCGTTCAGCACCTACGTCCGGCAATTGACCGTTCTCTTGCCCGAGAGGAACCGTCGCCGCCGGACGGTGAGCTCGTGGCGAGCATGGGTCCCGACCGCCGCTGTCCGACACCATCGAGCCTGCCCACAATGTGTGCGAGATTCCGCGTCTCCTCACCCCTACCTCGTGGTGTGGTCGCTGCCACTGATGCTCTCCTGCCCCGTCCACCACTGCTGGCTTGAGCACCACGACGGTCCGCCCGGCCATTACTATGCATGGCGCGACCCATCGAGTGGTCCCGAGATACAGAGAGCCTCGCTGGCGATCCGGCGCATGGACGACCGGACGTGGCAAGCCCTGACAGCCGGAGTAGTCGACCTTCCCCGGCATCGCATCCACGCCGGCACGTGGTTCCGGCTGCTGCGCACTGTGGTCGACGAGCTTGGTGCAACCATGAGCGAGTGCGGTGCCGCGCAGCGGCTGACGCGCGAGGTGTGGCAGCGCGCAGGATGGCTCTGTTGCAAAGATTGGCGGCAGTCAGAGGTAGGCTGTCGCTCTGCGCCGATCAGGCGGCTGCTGCGAAATGGTGGTTGAGCATGCCCATGGCCTCCGTCAGCGCCGAGGGCCCAATGCCAAAAGC
>DYUK01000085.1 GCA_020743695.1 Brevibacterium senegalense
CCGCCACCAGTACCGCGGACGAGTCACCACACCGCCCGCACTCTGAGATTCCGGCCCGCTCATGTGACGCGCCTCACGTGGATCGGTAGTGTCGGGGCCATGACACGAGCAGCGCAGATCCGCACCGCGACGAAGCGGCTGGACACCTTCCACTCCGCCTCCTACTTCGCGCCCGCCATGACGCAGGCGCTCACCGACGCGGGTCTCCCGCTGGAGTCCCACTACCTGGCGCAGCGGTCCGCACCGCTGGGCGTCGCGACCCCGGAGCTGGTCGTCGCGACCTTCTTCAACTACGCCCCCGACTACGTCGAGCAGCAGATCCCGGCCTGCTGGGAGAGCGTGCGACCGGAGGACGCGACGGCAGCCCGACTCACCGGTGTGGAGAAGTTGGCGGAAGAGCTCCTGGCCTCGGACGGACCCGCCGCGGTGGGCCTGGATGCCCAGGAGATCAGCGCGCTCGCCACCCGCATCGCCCAGGCCGTCCAGCCCGTCACCGACACCCAGCCCCTGAGCGGCCGCCCGCTCTACGCCGCGCATGTCGCCGCACTGCGGGCCCATACGACCCCCGCCGCGAATCCGGCGCTCCAGCCCCTGGTCGACCTGTGGCGGTCCGTCACCCTGCTGCGCGAGTGCCGCGGCGACGCGCACATCGGTGCGCTCGTGACGGTGGGGCTCACCGGACTCGAGGCCGTCGTCCTCGACAGCGCGACCGGCAAGTCCTTCTACCCCTGGTCCATGCGGAAGACCCGCGGCTGGACGGAGGAGCAGTGGCGCGAAGCCGCACAGGCCCTGGCAGACCGCGGTCTGCTGACCGGCTCCGGTGACGACGCGCACCTGACTGACGCCGGCACCGCGCTCAAGGCCGAAGCCGAGGACCGCACCGACGCCGCCGTCGACGCCTCCTGGGCGACGCTCGACGACGACCAGCTGGCGGCCCTGGCCGATGATGCGAAGATCATCGCGAAGCTCGTCCTCAGCTCCGGTGCGATGCCTACCCGCATCTTCGGCCACGGCAGCGACGCGAAGAAGGGGTGAAGGCTCAGCCCTCTGCCGTCGCGTACGCCTCGATGACCTGGGTCGCCAGCGTCTTCGCCTCGTCCGAGGATGGCTCCTCCCCGCGGAACACGGACTTCCGGTAGTAGGCGAGTTCCCGGATCGAGTCCTGGATGTCGCCCAGCGCGCGATGCCCGCCGGTCTTCTCCGGTGACTGGAAGTAGGCGCGCGGGAACCAGCGGCGTGCCAGTTCCTTGATGGTCGACACGTCGAGGATCCGGTAGTGCAGGTGGTCGACGATCTGCGGCATCTGCTTGACGAGGAACGTCTTGTCCGTGCCCACGGAGTTGCCGGCCAGTGGCGCCTTCCCGGCCTCCGGCACGTGCTGCCGGATGTAGGCGAGGACCTGCTGCTGCGCCTCCTCGACGCTCATCCCGGCGTCCAGTTGCGTGATGAGGCCCGAGGCCGTGTGCATCTTCGTCACGAACTCGCCCATGTTGTCCCGCGCCCGCTGCGAGGGTCGGATGACGACGTCGATGCCCTCATCCAGCGGGTTGAGGTCGAAGTCGGTCACGATCGCCGCGACCTCGACCAGTTCGTCGACCTCCAGTTCGAGGCCGGTCATCTCGCAGTCGATCCATACGATTCTGTCGTGAGCCATGGTGCGATCCTATGCGCACCTGCGGACGCGGCACCTGCGCGGGGCGCGCCCGCCCGACCGTCCGCACCACGACCGCGCCTGTCCCGGTGTCGCGTCCGGCTGTAGGATGACGTCCATGCCCGCACCCCGCGCCGCGCGAGTCCCCGGCTGGCTGCGCGTCCTCCTGCCGGTCGTCCTCGTCCTCATCTGGCTGGCCGGCGCCGGTGTGGGCGGGCCCTACTTCGGCAAGGTCGACGAGGTCTCCTCGAACGACAGCACCGCCTACCTCCCCGAATCCGCGGAGGCCACCGTCGTCCAGGACCGCCAGGGCGATTTCTCCGAGGACGACGCGCTGCCCGCCGTCGTCGTCTTCGTCGCCCCGGACACCTTCACGGACGCGCAGCTGGATGCCGTTGCCCAGGCCGTCGAGACCGCCGCGGACGCCGTCCCCGCCGTGCTGGACGGCGCGTCGCCGGCGATCCCCTCCGACGATGGCGTCGCCGCGCAGGCCTTCATCCCGCTGGACGCGGACGCGGACACCGCCGAGGCCGTCGTCGCCCTGGACGAGGCCCTCACCGCCGAGGTCCCGGCCGGCATCGACGTGCTCGTCACCGGGCCGGCCGGATTCTCCGCGGACCTGGCAGCCGCGTTCGCGGGCATCGACGGACTGCTGCTGATCGTCGCCCTGTCCGCGGTCTTCGTGATCCTCGTCCTCGTCTACCGCTCCGCCCTGCTGCCGTTCGCGGTGCTGGGCACCTCGATGTTCGCCCTGTGCGTGGCCCTGCTGACGGTGTGGTGGCTGGCGAAGGGCGGCGTCCTCCTGCTGTCAGGGCAGACGCAGGGCATCCTCTTCATCCTCGTGATCGGCGCGGCGACGGACTACGCACTTCTCGTGACCGCACGCTGCCGCGAGGCGCTCACCCGCACCCGTTCCGCCTGGGACGCGGTGGGCGAGGCCGTGCGCGGGTCGATCGAGCCGATCCTGGCCTCCGGCGGCACCGTCATCGCGGGCCTCCTCTGCCTCCTGCTGTCGGATCTCAAGTCGAACAGCTCGCTGGGACCCGTCGCCGCGATCGGCATCGTCTTCGCGATGCTCTCCGCCCTCACCTTCCTGCCCGCCGTCCTCGTCCTGCTGGGACGCGCCGCGTTCTGGCCGCGCGTGCCGCACGCACCGACGGCGGGATCCACGCCGACCGGGTCGGCAGGAGAGAGCGCCACGCCTCCGGGCTCCATCTCAGTCGGCTCGGCTGCGGGTGACTCCACCTGGTCCGCCGTCCGCCTCCTGACCCGCAGCTCCGCCGGTGGGAACCAGCCTGCCCGCGCCTCCCACCGCCCGCCGGACCTGGGACGGGGACTGTGGGCGGCCTCGGCGCGGTTCGTGAGCCGGCACGCGCGAGCGGTGTGGGTCGTGACCACCCTCGTCCTGCTGGCGGGCGCGGCCTTCGTGCCGCAGCTGCGGGCGGACGGGGTGCCGCAGTCGGACCTGGTGCTGGCGGAGTCGGACGCGCGCGAGGGTCAGGAGCGCCTGGGCGAGCACTTCCCGGCCGGCGCCGGCTCCCCGCTGGTGGTCCTCGTCGACGAAGCGCAGGTGCCCGCCGCGGCGGGTGTGCTGTCTGAGGCCCAGGACGTCGACTCGGTGTCCGTGCGAGCCGCCGATGCACCCTCCGGTTCCCTTCCGATCGATGCGGACGGCGACGTCGAGCAGCGCGGCGGTGCCCCCGGGGGCGCGCCGGACGGGGACGTCGGGCAATCGGGCGGCGACGCAGACACAGGCGAAGCGAGCCCGCCGGCGGGAGCGGGAGGCCCCACGGCCTCGGCGGCGGAGCCCACCGTCTCCGACGGTCAGGTCCTGCTCGAGGCGACGCTGACGGTCGCGCCGGATTCGGATGCGGCGCAGCAGGCCGTGCGGGACGTGCGCGCGGAGCTGCACGCGGAGGCGCCCTCCGCCCGGGTGGGCGGCGTGAGCGCCACCGCGGTCGATACGAACGACACCGCGGTCCACGACCGGAACCTCATCATCCCGGTCATCCTCGCGGTCATCCTCCTCATCCTCATGCTGCTGCTGCGCTCCGTGCTGGCCCCGGTGCTGCTCATCCTCACGACGGTCCTGTCCTTCGGCACCGCGATGGGCGTGTCCGCGCTGGTCTTCAACCACGTGCTGGGCTTCCCGGGCGCGGACCCCGCGGTGCCGCTCTACGGGTTCGTGTTCCTCGTGGCACTGGGCATCGACTACAACATCTTCCTCATGACGCGCGTGCGGGAGGAGACGCTGCGGCACTCGACCCGCGACGGCGTGCTGCGCGGCCTCGTCGTGACGGGGGGCGTCATCACCTCCGCCGGCGTCGTGCTGGCGGCGACGTTCGCGGCGCTGGGCGTCATCCCCATCCTGTTCCTGGCGCAGCTGGCGTTCATCGTGGCCTTCGGCGTCCTGCTCGACACGTTCATCGTCCGCACGCTGCTGGTGCCGGCGCTCGTGTACGACATCGGACCGCGCGTGTGGTGGCCCGCGAAGCCGGACGGGACGCGTCCTGACCGTGCGGCAGCGGCGGTGGGGGACTGAGGCGGCCACTCATCCCGACGTGGCGGGGGACACGACCTGAGGGCGCGACGTGAGGAGACTGACCGGCGACTCAGTGCCCGGTGCGGGGCCGTTCGGTAGAATCGCTGTGTTTCGAGGGGAGCCGCTCCGTTCCCCGGCCGTCTGAGAAAGGACCCGCGTGCGCTACGTGCTGCCAGCCGTCATCATCGTGATCGGACTGATCACGGGGATGTTCGGCGTCCTGCAGAAGACGGTGTGGGCGCCGGACGACCAGCGGACCGCCACCGTGCAGCTGGACGAGCCCGGCCCCGTCGTCGTCATCGAGCCCGGCGTCCTCAACCTCTACCCCACCCCTGCGCAGCTGACCGCGACCGCGGCGGACCCGGGGCAGGAGATCACGATCTCCCGCACCACCAAGGAGAATGCGGACGCGTGGGTGGGCGCCTCGGACGTCACCCGCATCACGGGTCTGCAGGACGAGACGACCCTGGCCGCACAGACGACCACCGGGGGAGAGGG
>DYUK01000086.1 GCA_020743695.1 Brevibacterium senegalense
GAAGCGCGGATAGACCTTGACGACGTACGCCGTCCGGCGGTCGGTCGCGGGGCGGGGGCTCTCAGATCGCAGCACGGAGGACTCCTGGGGTCGGAACGGATGCGGCCGTGGCCGGAACGGGGGCGGGTGCCTGGGCGGCGCCGACTGGGGCGCCGGCGCGCGTCGGGGCCGCCGGCCGCGCGGACAGGGAGGCGGCGAGGTCGACGACGTGGTCGAGGCCCGCGAGGTCGAGCGTGCGGCGCGCCGCCGCCTGCCGGTCGCCGGTGCCGGGATCGGCCACCGCGGCCGCCAGCCAGTCGCCCACCGCCTCCGGGTCGACGAGCGCGGGGTCGATCATGTCGACCGCCCCCGCGCGGGCCAGGCCGCGGACGCGGATGAGCTGCTCGGTGCGCGGGGTGGTCCGCGGCGCGACGAGGACGGGGGTGTCGGTCGTGAGGACCTCGGCCATGGTGTTGTAACCGCCCATGGTGACGGCGGCCTCGGCGTGGGTCAGGTAGGACAGACCGTCGGCCACCCGCGCGGTGACCCGGGTCGACTCCCCCGCTGCGGCCTCGACGAGCCTCCGGTCCGCGGACGGCATCTGCGGACCCGTGACGACCAGGTGCTGCATGCCCTCCGGCACGCGCGCGGCGGCCGCGGCCCGGGCCAGGTGCAGACCGTCCCCGCCGCCGCCCACCATCGTGACGACGAACGGGCGGCGCGCGGCCGGTGCCCGCCCGGACGTCGTGCGTCCCTGGGCCAGCAGCCCCGTGAAGTCCACGAGTCCGGCCAGCTCACCGGGCAGTTCGCCCGTGGCCAGGGGGTCGTGGACGGCCCGATCGCCGTAGACCCAGATCCGGTCGAAGAGCGCGGCCACGCGGTCGACGCCCACCCGCTCCCACTCCGCTCGCACCGACTGGGGTGCGTCCAGCACCTCGCGCAGGCCCAGCACGAAGCGCGTGTCCGGCTTCGCGGCCCGCAGCGCGCGCAGGGGCTCGGACAGTTCGCCGTCGACGCCGAAGGCGTGGCGGTCGACGATGACGATGTGCGGGCGGAACGAGGTGAGGGCGGCGGAGATGACGGCGGACCGGATGTCCAGCACGCGGTCCGGCTGCACCGCCAGGGTGCGGGGTTCGTAGCAGTCCCGGCCCTTGCGGATCCCGGGCATGACGACCCAGTCGAAGCCGCGCGGCGCGCGGAACGACGGAGCGGCCCGCTCGCCGGTGATGAGGAGTCCGGAGACGGTGCGACCGGTGAGGGCGGGCAGCCGGTCGGCCAGCGCCTGAGCGATCGCCAGGTTGCGACGGGTGTGGCCCAGCCCCACCGAGTCGTGGGAGTACAGCGCGACGCGCAGCTCCCGCCCCTGCTCCGAAGTCCTCATGCGCATTCCCTCTTCCCTCGCCCCGGCCCAGCCGGGTCCTGTCCTGACGGTGACAACACTAGGAACGGTGCATGAAGCGCGGATGATGCGCGGATGAGAGGCCTCTCATGTGCGAACGGTCCGCATGCGGCCCCGTGTCCGCACCGGGCACTACACTCGGCACGGACACCGAAGGAGGACCTCGACATGGCGCAGAGGATCTCGGGCACCCCGGGGACGCTGGGCGAGTCCGCCCCGCAGGACCTCCCCGCGACGGCGGCGGCCACCAGCGCGGACAGCCCGTGGCCGGTCAGCCTGCTGGCGCGCAAGATGAAGGACTACATCGACCGGATGTCCACCGTCTGGGTCGAGGGGCAGATCATCGAGATGTCCCATCGCGCGGGAGCCAGCTACCTCACCCTCCACGACACGACGGAGGACATCTCGCTCCCCGTCCAGATCTGGCGCAACGTCCGCGATCGGCTGGACGCCCCGCTCACGGAGGGTTCGCGCGTCGTCGTGCAGGCGAAGGCCAACTACTGGCTGGCCAAGGGGCGGCTCACGATGCAGGCGTACGACGTGCGTGCCGTGGGGCTGGGCGAGCTGCTGGCGCGCCTCGAGCAGCTCAAGCGGATGCTCGCGGCGGAGGGACTCTTCGACCCGGCGCACAAGCGCCGGCCGCCGTTCCTGCCCACCCGGATCGGCCTCATCACCGGACACGACTCGGACGCGATGAAAGATGTCATCCGCAACGCGACGCTGCGGTGGCCGGCCGTGGAGTTCGAGGTCCGCAACGCCGCCACCCAGGGCACCCAGGCGGTGCCGCAGGTGCTGGCCGCCCTCCAGGACCTGGACGCGCACCCGGACGTCGATGTCATCGTCATCGCCCGCGGCGGCGGCAGCATGGAGGACCTGCTGCCGTTCTCCAACGAGGCCCTGGTGCGCGCGGTGCACGCCGCCACCACCCCTGTCGTGTCCGCGATCGGCCACGAGGCGGACCGCCCCCTGCTGGACGAGGTCGCGGACCTGCGCGCCTCCACCCCCACGGACGCGGCCAAGCGGATCGTGCCGGACGTCGCAGAGGAGCAGATGGGCATCCTGCAGGCCCGTGCCTCGTTGGACGGTGCCCTGGACCGGTTCCTCACCGCGGAGTCGCGGGCACTGGCGGACGTGCGCAACCGGCCCGCGCTCGCGCAGCCGCAGACCATGCTGATGGGCCGCGAGCAGGAAACCGCCACGCTGCGGGCCCGGGCCTGGCAGGCCCAGTCCGGTCTCGTGGCGCGGGCGGGTGCGGAGGTGACGCACTTGCGCACCCAGGTGCGCAGCCTCTCGCCGCTCAACACGCTGGCCCGCGGCTACGCGGTCGTCCAGACGGAATCCGGCGACGCCGTCCGCAGCACGGACCAGGTGGCGACCGGCGATCAGGTGTCCGTCCGGCTGGCGGACGGTCGGCTGTCCGTCCGCGTGCTGGAGACCGCACCGGACCCGCACGGTGACCGCGCGCACGGTGCGGGCCCCACCCCGGCAGACACCACCGCAGCAGAACCCACCACCGCAGGAGGCACCCATGACGACTGACGCCGCACCCGCGAACGACGCCGTAGCGGGCGTCGACGCCCTCAGCTACGAGGAGGCGCGCGAGGAACTGGTCACGACCGTCCGCACGCTGGAGGCCGGGAACCTCACACTCGAGGACTCCCTGCGGCTCTGGGAACGGGGCGAAGCACTGGCCGACCGGTGCCAGGCCTGGCTGGACGGCGCGAAGGACCGACTCGAGAAGGCGCGCGCCGCTCGCGACGAGCAGTCGGAGGACTGACGCAGCAGGCTGCGCTCGCTCAGCTCTGCTGGGCGGTGCCCTCCGCGGTGCCCTCCGTCTGCTCTGCGGGCTGGTCGGTCGCCCGCACGGATTCGACGGCACCGGCGGTCAGCTCCTCCAGCGCAGCCCAGTCCCCGGAACCGGACATGAGCAGCAGCGTGCCCTCGACCTCGCCCAGCAGGGCGATCTGGGAGTCGTCCGTGCCGGAGTACCGCTCGAAGGTCACCTCGCCCACCTCGGATTCCCCGGTGGGCGCCAAATCCTCCAGATGCGTCT
>DYUK01000087.1 GCA_020743695.1 Brevibacterium senegalense
CGACGCCCCGCCTCCGGGCGAGCTGGAGGGCTACGGTGCGAAGGCCGCGGCGGCCTCGCGGCCGGTGCAGCCGTTCCAGGACCAGAAGTCGCACTCCGGCTCGACGGGCGGGCAGATGATGCCGCCGCGCGAGCCCAATTCGGAGGAGCGCCGCATCATGGGCACGCCGCGCCGCACGTCGAAGCGCCGCATCCAGAACGTCAACGGCGAGCTCGTCGACACGAGCACCGGCGAATCACTGGGCCCCAGCGGCGAGCAGCCCGCCCCCGGGACGCCGGGGTACGACTCCGGCCCCTACCGTCGGTTCAAGCCACCGCACCCCGGGCCCGAGGCCGCACCCCAGCAGGTGCCCCCGAACGGTCCGCACTCGGGCCAGCAGTCGGTTCCCCCGCCCGCTCCGCAGGCCGAACCCCACTCCGGTGCACACTCGGGTCCCCAGCCGCAGGCCGACCCCCATTCCGGTCCCCAGCCGCAGCGTCCGGGGGAGGGGTCGCAGTGAATCGCGGCGCCGCCGGCCGCTGGGCCGTGAGCACGGCCGCCGGTGCAGCCGTGCTGCTGGTGAGCGGCTGCGGTCTGGTGGGCGTGCGCCTGTCCGATGAGGCGGGTGCGCCCCTGCGGGTGGGCGCGCAGCAGACGATGGGCCCGGAGCCCGAGCCCACGGAGACCGCCGACCCCGCCCTCGAGGGCATGACGCAGCAGAACATCACGTTCTCCGGCGACTGCCCCGCGCGGGTGGGCCTGTACCTCCCGGACGACTGGACCTCGAACTCGACGGGATCGTCCTTCGCCGCATTCCCCACCACGGGCGGTTTCGACGGACCCCGGCTGTCGGTCCTGTGCTCGGATGCGTTCGCGGATTCCGCATCCGCATCCGTGTCGTCGACACAGGAGTACCAGTTCACCGACGACGAGACCCAGGTCGTCGCCGAGCACATGGGTCAGGTGGGTCCCGGCTACTCGTGGGTGTACGAGGCGAACCTGGGCTCCGAGGAGACGATGGCGAGCTTCAGCGACGAGCCCACCACCGCGGTGGCCGCGTCGATCGCCTATCCGATCTCCGGGAAGCTCTACGACCTGAGCGTCACCTATTACTTCAACACGGATGACACGGAGACCCGGGACCAGGCGGTCGCGTCGCTGTCGAACCTGCAGGTCGAGGGCGTGACGGTCAGCAGTCCCGCCGACTGGTGAGCTGAGCGCCCGCAGTCAGTGCCCCTGAGCGGTGGTCAGTACCGCTGCTGTCTCATCAGTACCCCTGCCGCGGCGCGGCCTGGGGCACGGGCGTCCCGGTCGCGTGGGCGCGGATCTCGTTGACGCCCTGCACGGCTCCGCGGGCGAACACGGACAGGTCCGCGCCGTCGCTCAGCACCGTGTACCCCTTGTCCCACGCGAGGCGGGCCACGTCGAGTGTGGGGCAGAAGAGTCCCAGCGCGGTCCCGGTCTCACGGCCGGCGGCCGCGACCTCGTCCAGCGCGTCGAGGAAGACGGGCGCGTCCCACTGCCCCGGCACTCCCAGGTTGGTCGTGAGGTCGAGCGGGCCCACGAAGAGGACGTCCACGCCCTCGATCGCACCGATCTCCCGTGCGTTCCGCACCGCGCCGGGTGTCTCGATCTGCGGCAGGAACACCGTCGACCGGTTGGCCGTCGCCTGGCTGACGGCCGGATCGCCGCCCGCGTAGAGGTCGTGCGCGAGCCCGAACGCGGAGCCGCGGGTGCCCACCGGCGGGTACTTCATCCACGACACCATCTGCGCCGCCTGTTCCGCGGTCTCCACCCACGGCATCATGATGCCCTCTGCGCCGGCATCCAGCGCGGTGGAGACGAGGTCCTTCCGGTGGCCGGCGACCCGCACGAACGTCGTGATGCCGCTGCGGCGGGCGACGGCGATCGACGCGCGGACCTCGTCCAGGGACCAGCCCGTGTGCTCGAGGTCGAGGAGGATCCAGTCGTGTCCCGCGCGGGCGCAGATCGCGCCGATCCCCGGCGTCGCGAATTCGAGGGTGAATAGGCCCACCTGCGGGGCGCCCGTGCGCAGGGCGTCTCTGAACGTCGTCGTCATGCTGTCACTGTAGCGAACGGGGCGCGCTCCCACGACGCGGTTCGTGGGATCCTGGGGGCATGGACGCACTTCTCCTCATCGATGCCGCCGCGGAACGCTTCCCGGCATCGCCTCCTCAGCCCCTGCTCGACCTCGTCGCCCGCGTCCGAGGCGCGGGTGGGGTCATCGTGCACGTCGCCCAGTCGTCCCAGGACAGCGGGGAGGCGGCTCAGAACAGCACCCAGGCCACCCAGAACACCGCTCAGTCAGCCCAGAACGGGGTCGCCGTCGACGACACCGCCGCCGAGGCCGCGGCTGAGTCGGACGACGCTGTCGCCCCGCCGCGGATCGATTCCGTCGTGGGGACGCGGGAGGACGAGCTCGTGCTCGTCTCCGCGGTGCCGGACGCCTTCGAGGGCGTCGAAGACCTGGCCGAGGGCCTCGACGACCTGGGCGTCGACCGCATCATCCTGGCGGGCTCGAACGTGCGCGGCGGGCTCCAGCAGTCCGGGTACGCGGCCCTGGCGATCGGCTTCGAGCTGGTCGTCGTGCGCGACGGACTGGGTGAGGGAGCAGCGGATCGTGAGGGGGCAGCGGACCCGGCCGCGGCCTCGGGAGCGGACTGGCCGGCC
>DYUK01000088.1 GCA_020743695.1 Brevibacterium senegalense
ATCAGCAACGCCTTCCTCCGGGTCCAGCAGCTGCACGTCCCCCACCTCGAGGGTCCGGACGTCTCCGCAGTCCCCTCCGCACTCGTCGAGTGCGAGTGCCGCGTCCGCGGCGGCTGCCGGCGAGCCTGGCGCGGTGAGGCCGCGCAGCGCTGCGCGATCCGCCTCCGCGATGGCGTCGGCGCGCTCCCGACTCAGCTCCACGACCGCCTCGACCGGGTCCTCGTGCCCAACCGCCGACTGCTGATCGTGTGGGGCCTCCGCGCGTGTGTCCGGTGCGTCCGCACGAGTGTTCGGCACATCCGCACCTCCCACGCCCTGGACCAGGAGGACGATCCCGGCGCACACCCCCAGCACGGACAGCGCCAGCGCACTCATTCGACCCCACCGCGCGGGCCGGGTCCGCTGCCCCCGCGGCTTCTGCTGTTCCCGCTCTTCCCGCTGCTTCCGTATCCGCGCGCGCGGCCGGCGGACCGGCGGTCGCGCGGCAGTCCGCTCCGCACGACGCGGTCGGGCAGGAGCCTCCGTCTCCGGGCGACCCGCACCGCGCAGCTCCCGGACGAGGTCGGCCCCCAGGGTCGCTGTGGGTGCGGAGTCCTCGTCCACGCCGGGCTCCGCGGGCCGGAACCCGCGGTCGCGCTCCGGCCCCAGGGCCGCGATGCGCACCCGCAGCGCGTCGAGATCCAGCGCACCCACCGAGTCCTCGAGCAGCTCGGTGACGAGGGCCGCCACGGCGACCGGGACCTCGGGCGCGGTGAGGCCCACGGGCAGGCCCGTCTCCTCCCACGTCCTCCCGGTCAGTGCCAGGTGCAGGATCTCGCCCAGTTCCGCCGCGTCCGTCCGGGCCGCCGCATCCCTGGTGCGGCCGGGCAGCAGCGTGACGGCGCCTCGGGCGTCGAACGCGAATGCGCGCGGGGTCACCCTCGAGGCCCGCTCCCCCGCCGGAGGCGTGGACAGCAGCAGTTCCACCACCTCGTCGAGCAGCCCCAGCGCCAGGGCGGGGGCCAGCCCGCCGCGCTCGCGCAGCGCACGGTCGAGGAGTCCGCCCTCGCACCGCGGGACCAGCAGGCCGCGGTCCCCGTCGATGACCTCGACCGTCGTGGACGGGAAGAGCGCGGCTTCCTCTTCTGCCGTCGCGCCGGAGGCATCCGGGACGATGAACCACCGGACCGTCTCCCCCGACCGCACCCGGATGATCCCGTCGTCGATCCGGACCTCGTCGCTCCAGTGCGTGTCCGTGCCGTCCGCGTGCGCGTCCATATCCGCCTCCTGCTCTGCCGCGTGGGCTCCCACCGGCAGTGTGACAGGAGAATAGCGCTTGATACCAGACGATCTGTCTAACTGTGGATAGAGGACGTTTGGTGTTCTCACGAGCGGGATACAACGGGTGTGGTGAGGCTCACCCGGGGCACGCAGGCCCGGCACGACCCCAGCGCTAGGCTGGCGGCATGGTCTTCACCGTCGAACGCCTCGGCTTCGCCCCTGATCACGTCGACTACCAGGAGGCGTGGGATCTCCAGAGCCGCCTCCACGACGAGATCGTCCGGGACGCGCGCCCCAGCACTCTGCTCCTCCTCGAGCACGCCTCCGTCTTCACCGCCGGCAAGCGCACGGAGGATCACGAGCGGCCCGCGGACGGCACCCCCGTCATCGATGTGGACCGCGGCGGGAAGATCACGTGGCACGGTCCCGGCCAGCTGGTCGCCTACCTGCTCTACCGTCTGCACGATCCCAAGGACGTGCGTCTGTTCGTCACCCAGATCGAGTCCGCACTCATCGCGCTCCTGCAGGAGTACGGGATCACCGCGCACACGATCGACGACCGCGCTGGCGTCTGGCTGCACGCGGACCAGCACGGACCCACGCGCAAGATCGCCGCGATCGGGATCCGCATCCACGACGGCGTCACGATGCACGGGTTGGCCCTCAACTGCTCGAACGCGTCCGACGGATTCGACGCGATCGTCCCCTGCGGCATCGCGGACGCCGGCGTCACCTCGCTCACGCAGGAGCTGGGACGCATGGTCACGCCCGCGGATGTTGCCGACCGCCTCACCGCACTCCTGCAGCAGCACATCACCGCCTGACCGCACGACCACCCCACCACGACACGAAGGGACGCACTGTGGCACTCGCACCAGAAGGTCGGAAGCTCCTCCGCATCGAAGCCCGCAACGCGCAGACCCCCATCGAGCAGAAGCCCGACTGGATCAAGGCGAAGGCCAAGATCGGTCCGGAGTTCACGCAGCTCAAGTCCCTGGTCCGCAGCGCCGGCCTCAACACGGTGTGCGAGGAGGCGGGCTGCCCCAACATCTTCGAGTGCTGGGAGGACCGTGAGGCGACGTTCCTCATCGGCGGTGAGCAGTGCACCCGCCGCTGTGACTTCTGCCAGATCGACACCGGCAAGCCTGCCGACTTCGACGCGGACGAGCCCCGGCGCGTCGCGGACTCCGTGCGCCAGATGGGCCTGCGGTACTCGACCGTCACGGGTGTCGCGCGCGACGACCTGGCCGACGGCGGCGCCTGGCTGTACGCGGAGACGGTGCGCCGGATCCACGACATCGAGCACCCGGACGGGATGGGGACGGGCGTCGAACTGCTCATCCCCGACTTCGATTCGAAGGACGATCAGCTGGCAGAGGTCTTCTCCAGCCGGCCGGAGGTGCTGGCGCACAACGTCGAGACGGTCCCGCGCATCTTCAAGCGGATCCGCCCCGGCTTCCGGTACGAGCGCTCCCTGTCCGTCCTCACCAAAGCGCGCGAGGCGGGCCTCGTGACGAAGTCGAACCTCATCCTGGGCATGGGCGAGACGGACGAGGAGGTCGTCGACGCGATGCGCGACCTCAAGGAGGCGGGCACCGACCTCCTCACGATCACCCAGTACATGCGTCCCTCGGAGCGCCACCACCCGATCGAGCGGTGGGTGCGCCCGCAGACCTTCGTGGAGCTGCGCGACGAGGGAGAGCGCATGGGCTTCCTGGGCGTCATGTCCGGACCCCTCGTCCGGTCGTCGTACCGGGCCGGCAAGCTGTGGGCCGGCGCGATGCGCACACGCGGTCTCGAGATCCCCGCGCACCTCGCCCACCTCGACCGCGACGAGGTCCCCGCGCGGCAGGAGGCCCAGGCGGTCGTCGACGCGTTCGGTGAGGACGAAGAGGTACACTACTGAGTTGACCCCTCACCCCCGTCCGCACTGAAGCGAGAGCATGTCCACGAACAGCGAATCCCCCCGCAAGGGCCTCTTCGGCCGCTCGAAGGAGAAGAAGCCGAAGAAGTCGAACGGCCGGATCCAGCAGATGCGCCAGGTCTACACCATGGCGCGCAAGCACAACCCTGCCGTCCCGTGGCTCCTGGCCGCCGCGCTCGTGGGACTCACCCTCATCGGCGTCATGCTGGGACTGCTCATCAGCGGCGGCGTGCTGGGCACGATCCTCTGGGGCCTCATGGGCCTCATGGGCGGTGTGCTGCTGGCGATGTTCCTGCTGGGCCGCTTCGCGGAGACCGCCGCGTTCGACCAGATGCGCGGGCAGCCGGGTGCGATCGGCGCGGTGCTGGGCACCGCCCGCCGCGGCTGGCTCATGGAGGACACCCCCATCGCCGTCGACCCGCGCACGCAGGAGATGGTGTTCCGCACGACCGGCCGCGCCGGTGTCGTGCTCGTGGGCGAAGGACGCAGCAGGCACAAGGTCACGAAGCTCCTGGAGAAGGAGGCGCGTCGCCACGAGAAGATCGTCAAGGGCGTCCCGGTCCACACGTTCCAGGGCGGTGAGGGTACTGACCAGGTGCCGATGGAGAACATCACCAAGACCCTCTACAAGTTCCCCAAGAAGCTCAACAAGGCGGAGATCCTGGCGGTCCGCAACCGACTCACCGGCATCGGGTCGATGACCTCGCGCCCGCCCATCCCCAAGGGCGTCGACCCCACGCGGATGCGGCCGGACCGCCGCGCGCTGCGCGGACGCTGATCCGCCCGCACACGCTGCACGAGGAGTCCCGGAGCGGAACAGACCCCCGGACGTCGGACTGAGAGATTCGGTACCGACTTCCGGGGGTCAGTCGTCTGTCTCAGAACAGTGCGCTGACGGAGCAGCAGCGCGTCCTACCGCGTCCGCACCACGACCGTGCCGCTCGCCTTGTCGTGCAGGCCGCGTGAGTCCGGATCCATGATGACGATCGGGATGATGAGGCAGACGAGCACCGTGCGCAGCAGCGCGCGCAGCGCTCCCACCGGCCCGGTCGAGGCCAGGGTCCCGCGCGAGGCGACGTCGATGACGCCGATGCCCATGATCCAGTGGCCGGGCGTCCGGCCCAGCAGCCACACGCACAGCAGGTAGAGCACGAAGAAGCTCGCCTGGATCGCGATGTTCATGAGGAGCACGTCCGCGTCGACGATGAGGTTCGCGGCCATGAGCGCGATCGCCCAGTCGATCGCGATGCCTCCTGCGCGCCGCAGGATCGAGGCGATGGAACCGGGCCCCGACTCCGGCAGACCCAGGCGCTGGCCCTGCCAGACCCCGTCGGGCAGGGTCGGACCCGTCATCCATTCGGACCGGTTCGACTCGGAGCCGCCGGCCCCACCCGCAGTGCTGTCGTCCCTCGCAACCATGCCCACCAGGCTAGTCGATCCGCCCTGCCGGAGCGGATCCGACCGCGCCACTGTGAGGGGCATGATGGAACCTGGAGTGGCGCATGGATTCGACATACCGTTAAGATGGGTGCAACTCGAGCGTCATCCATCGCAATGTCGGCCTCCGTGTCGGCCCAGCTGTGGGCGACCGGAGTGCCACAGCACATCATCGAACTCAGGAGAGTGCGAGTGTTCACCTCAGCACAGGAACTCATCGAATACGTGCGGAAGGAGGATGTCGCCTTCATCGACATCCGCTTCTGCGATCTGCCGGGCGTCGTCCAGCACTTCAACCTCCCCGCAGAGAGCTACGGCGAGGAGGAGATCAGCGAGGGACTCCTGTTCGACGGTTCCTCGATCCGCGGGTTCCAGGGCATCCACGAGTCGGACATGAAGCTGCTGGCGGATGTCGAGTCCGCGTACATCGATCCGTTCCGCGAGGCGAAGACCCTCGTCATCACCCACTCGATCGTCGATCCCTTCACCGATGAGCCCTACTCCCGGGATCCCCGCCAGGTGGCGGAGAAGGCGGAGGCCTACCTCCGCAGCACCGGCATCGCGGACACGGTGAACGTGGGCGCGGAGGCGGAGTTCTACCTCTTCGACGACATCCGCTACCAGACCACCCCGGGCCACAGCTTCTACCAGATCGACTCGATCGAGGCGGCCTGGAACACGGGCGCGGAGGAGCCGGGCGGCAACCTGGGCTACAAGACGCCCATCAAGGGCGGCTACTTCCCCGTCTCGCCGCAGGATCACTTCGCGGACATCCGTGACGAGATCTCGCTGACGCTCAAGGAGCTGGGCTTCACGGTCGAGCGCGCCCACCACGAGGTCGGCACGGCGGGCCAGCAGGAGATCAACTACAAGTTCGATACGCTCAAGCACGCGGCGGACCAGTTGCTGGACTTCAAGTACGTCGTCAAGAACGTCGCGCTGGAGAACGGCAAGTCCGCGACGTTCATGCCGAAGCCCATGTACGGCGACAACGGCTCCGGCATGCACTGCCACCAGTCCCTGTGGAAGGACGGTGAGCCGCTCTTCTACGACGAGAACGGCTACGCGGGCCTGTCCGACCTGGCACGGTGGTACATCGGCGGGCTCATCGAGCACGCCGGCGCGGTCCTCGCGTTCACGAACCCCACGATCAACTCGTACCGTCGCCTGGTGAAGGGCTACGAGGCACCGGTCAACCTCGTGTACTCCGCGCGCAACCGCTCCGCGGCGATCCGCATCCCGGTCACGGGCTCCTCGCCCAAGGCCAAGCGCCTCGAGTTCCGTGTGCCGGACCCCTCGTCCAATCCCTACCTCGCGTTCTCCGCCCAGCTCATGGCGGGCCTGGACGGGATCAAGAACCGCATCGAGCCGCCGGAGCCGGTCGACAAGGACCTGTACGAGCTGCCCCCGGAGGAGCTCGAGGGTATCGCGCTCGTCCCGCAGTCCCTCGAGGAGGCGCTGACCGCGCTCGAGCAGGACCATGAGTTCCTCACGGCCGGCGACGTCTTCACAGAGGACCTCATCGAGACGTGGATCCGCTACAAGCGGGAGGAGGAGCTCGAGGTCTTCCGCCTCCGCCCCACCCCCACGGAGTTCGAGCTCTACTACTCCCTCTGATCGGCACCCCCTGATCCGGGGACGGATCACGTGAGGAGGAGAGGCCCCGCGCACCGCGCGGGGCCTCTCCTCGTCTGCACACGGGCAGAACTAGACTCGACACCATGACGCATTTCGACGTGCTGGTCATCGGCACCGGCTCCGGCAATTCGATCCTGGACGACCGCTTCTCCCATCTGACGGTGGCGATCGCGGAGCCGCACCTGTTCGGCGGCACGTGCCTGAACGCGGGGTGCATCCCCACGAAGATGTACGTCCACACGGCGGATGCCGCCCGCCAGGCGGCGGACTCGTCTCGCCTGGGTCTCACGACCTCATTCGACGGTGCGGATTGGCCGGCCGTCCGTGATCGGGTCTTCGCCCGCATCGACGAGATCGAAGCGGGCGGTCGCCGATACCGCACCCACGAACTGCCCAACACGACCGTCATCCCGGAACACGTCCGCTTCACGGGGGCGCACACGCTCGTGACGGACAGCGGCGAGGAGATCACGGCGGATCGCATCGTCATCGCCGCGGGCGCCTCCCCCGCAGTGCCCCAGGTCCCCGGCCTCGACCCGGCAGCGGTGGACGCGCCGGGCTCACGCATCCACACCTCGCGCACCATCATGCGCGTCGACGCCCTCCCGGAATCCGTCCTCATCGTGGGCTCGGGCTACATCGCGATGGAGTTCGCCCACATCTTCACCGGCCTGGGTACCGCGACGACGGTGGCGGCCCGGGGCGATCGCCTGCTGGGCGCACTGGACGACGAGGTCTCCTCCCGCTTCACGGAGGCGTTCGCAGCCGACCACGACGTCCGCTTCGGCATCGAGATCGCCCGCGTCCAGACCACCGCGGACGACCGGGTGCGGGTCGAGTTCGCAGCGACCGGCCGCGTCCCGGACGCAGACGTGCCCGCACCCCTCACCGTCGATCGCCTGCTGCTGGCGGCCGGACGCACCCCCAACTCGGCAGGGATCGACGCGCAGGCCGCCGGCATCGACCTGCACGCGGACGGTCGGGTCGCCGTCGATGCGCACCAGCGCGTCCTCTCCGGGGGCGCCCCGGTGCCGGGGGTCTTCGCCCTGGGCGACATCAGCTCCCCGTTCCAGCTCAAGCACGTCGCCAACCACGAGGCCGTCATCGCGCAGCAGAACCTGCTGGCGGACCTGGGCGCCGGTGCCCCCGGCGCCGCCCGCGAGGGGGACCTGGCGACCGTCCGCCACGACGCCGTCCCCGCCGCCGTCTTCACGGAGCCACAGGTCGCGACCGTGGGGATGACGGAGGAGGAGGCCCGCGCCTCCGACGCCGAGGTCGTGGTGGGCCGCCGCGATTACGGGGGCGTCGCCTACGGCTGGGCACTCGAGGACCGGACCGGCTTCGCGAAGGTCATCGCGGACCGGCGGACGCGCCGAATCCTGGGTGCGCACATCATGGGACCGGAGGCGTCCATGATCATCCAGCCCCTCATCCAGGCGATGGCCTTCGGCCAGCCGGCGGACGAGGTCGCAGCGGGCCAGTACTGGATCCACCCCGCACTGCCCGAGGTCGTCGAGAACGCCCTGCTGGACCTCGACTTCTCCTGAGGTCGCCGTCGGCCCCAGCGGTGCGGGTCAGTCGTGCCGCCCCACCCACGGGTCGTCCGCGTCCGCGGAGTCGTCGAAACCGAAGAACAGGCGCTCGACGACCCGGCGGGCCCGGCGCGTGGCGGATCCGTAGTCCTCCGCAAGGTCCCGCCCGTGCCCGGACTCGTACCCCAGGAGTCGGGCGCAGGCCTCGAGCTCGAACGGGTCCGCCGGCAACGATTCGACGGTCCGGCCGCGCAGCAGCATGGCCGCGGAGCGCAGCCCGGACACCAGGAGCCACGCCTCCTCGAGCACCTCACCGTCGTGGCGGTCGATGAGACCGGCCGCGACCGCCGCGTGCAGGGCGGGCAGCGTCGACGTCGTGCGCAGCCCCTCGACCGCGTGCCCGTGCAGCAGCTGCACCAGCTGCACGGTCCACTCGACGTCGCTGAGGCCGCCGCGGCCCAGCTTCAGGTGGGTCCGCCGGTCCGCGCCGCGCGGCAGCCGCTCCGCCTCCATCCGCGCCTTGAGCCTGCGCATCTGCCGGATCGACGCCTCGGGCACCTCGGTGGGCCTGCGCAGCGGCTCGATGAGGGAGAGGAAGTCATCCCGCAGCGCTGCATCGCCCGCGATGGGACGGGCACGCAGCAGCGCCTGCGCCTCCCACGGCTCCGACCACTTCGCGTAGTACGCGCGGTACGAGTCCAGCGACCGTACGAGGGGCCCGGAGCGTCCCTCCGGGCGCAGGTCCGAGTCGACGACGATGCCGGGATGGGCACCCGACTGCGAGGCCGCCTTCGTGAATGCGAGTGCCAGCTTCTTCACGTGCCGCGCGACCCGGTCCGCCGCCTCTGCGCCGTCGTCCAGCGGACGGTGGACGAACATGACGTCCGCGTCGGAGTAGTAGCCGATCTCCGCGCCGCCCAGCCGCCCCATCGCGATGACCGCGAACTCGTAGGCGGGCACGCCGGCGGCATCCATCTCGTCGCGCAGGGCGGTCAGCAGACCGTGGAGGTAGACGTCCGCGTTGGTGCTGAGCGCCGCACCGGTCACACGTACGTCGGCCCGCTCCAGCACGTCCGCCAGCGCGGTGCGCAGCAGCTCGCGACCGTACAGTGCGCGCAGGGGCTTGACGGCTTCGGCGCCGTGGCGGCTCACGAGCCTCTCCGCCTCCCGCAGGAGGTCCTCGGGGTCACGGGGCTCCAGGTCGTCGGCCTCGTCGATCCACGCGACGGCGGCCGGCGTGCGCTGCAGCAGACCCGTCGCGAACGCGGAGGTGGACAGGATCGTCGCCAGCGACCGGACGGTGGACCCCGAGTCCCGCAGGAGACCCAGATACCAGCCGGAGTCGCGCAGGCTCTCCCCCATCCGCCGGAACGCCAGCAGACCCGCGTCCGGGTTCACGCCCGACGACAGCCAGTCGAGCATCGCCGGCAGCACCTGCCGGTGGACGACGGCGGCCCGGCTCACGCCCGCTGACAGCGCCTGGATGTGCCCCAGTGCGGCCTTCGTGTCGCGGTAGCCGAACGCGGCGAGACGCTGCCGGGCCTCGTCCGGGCTCAGACTCGTGACGGCACCGGCGGCGCTGGCCGCCTCGAGGATGGGACGGTAGAAGATCTGCTCGTGGTAGGCCCGCACGCGCCGGCGCACGACGCCCAGCTCCCGGTCCAGGCGCTCCATCGTCCGGTCGCCGCGCGGGTACACGGAGCGCGCCAGGCGGCGCCTGCGGTCCTCCAGCTCCGGGACGACGGCCGCACGGAGCAGGCGCGGCAGCTGGAGCCGGTGCTCGACGACGCGCAGGAACCGGTAGCAGGACTCGAGTCCGTCCGCGTCCTCGCGCGCGATGTAGCCGCGCTCCCCCAGCCGGTACAGTGCCAGCAGCGTCTGCGGAGCACGGATCGATTCGTCCGCCTCCCCGTGGACCAGCTGCAGCAGCTGCGCGGAGAACTCGACGTCCCGCAGGCCGCCGCTGCCCAGTTTGATCTGCGCGTCCGCGTGCTGGGTGGGCAGCAGTGCGATGACCCGGCGGCGCATGGCCCGCACGCCCTCGACGAAGCCCGCGCGGGTGCTGGCCGTCCACACGTGATGCCGCAGCGTGTCGGAGAACTCCCGCCCCAGCACCACGTCGCCGGCGATCGGGCGCGCCTTCAGCAGCGCCTGGAACTCCCACGACTCCGCGACGTCGCGGTAGTACGCGTCGAATTCGTCGACCGTCCGCAGCAGGCGGCCGGACTTCCCCTCCGGCCGCAGCGCGGCGTCCAGCTCCCAGAGGGCCGGCTCACGACCGGGGGCACCCACGATCTCCGTGATGCGCGCGACCATCGCCTCCGCGGTCCGCACCGCCTCCTCGTCCGGCGCCTCGGCGTCGTCGGGTGCGTCGGCAGGGGGTGCGTGGACGTAGACGACGTCCACGTCGGAGACGTAGTTGAGCTCCCGCGCCCCGCACTTGCCCATCGCGACGACCGCCATGCGCACGCGGGCCTGCGGGTCCAGCTCCGCGCGCGCGATCGCAAGGGCGGCCTCGACGGCGGCGCCGGCCAGATCGGACAGGACCCGGGAGACCTCGTCGACCACGGCCTCGGGAGCGGGGGCCTCGAGATCGTCAGCGGCCAGCCGCAGCACCTCGTCGCGGTAGGCCCGGCGCAGGGCGTCGATCCCCTCCTCCCCCGTCACCCGGGCGACGGGGGCGACGATCTGCCGGTCGGGGTCCGCGTCGACGGCGTGCAGGAGGGTGTCGCGCAGGACCTCGGCGGCGGTGCCCGGCACGTCGAGGGACAGGTGTCCCTCGCCCATGAGCGCGAGGGCGGAGTCGGGGTGGCGCACGACGTGATCCGTCAATGCCTCCGATGCCCCGGTGATCGTGAGCAGGCGGGGCAGCAGTGCGGACCGGTGCTCCGGATCGGCCAGCACGTCCAGCAGCTCGCGGGAGTCCGCGGACACCGCGGCCTCGACGATCCGCAGGAGGCCCAGCGCGGACGCGTCCGGGTCGACGGCGGCCTCGATCCGGGCGACGACCTCCGACTGCGCGGCGAGGTCCGTGCCCAGGTGCTCGTCGACCTCGCCCAGGAACCGGGACACGCGGCTGACCCGGGCGCGGGCGCTCTGCCGCGCGGGATCGCGGCGCCCCCGCCCCGTCACGCTCACAGCGAGCCGAAGAGCTGCTCGAGCTCGAAGGGCGTCACCTGATCGCGGTAGCCGGACCACTCCGTGCGCTTGTTGCGCAGGAAGAAGTCGAAGACCTCCTCGCCCAGGGTCGTCGCGACCAGCTCACTGTCCTCCATGAGGGCGATCGCGTGGTCGAGGTTGTGGGGCAGCGCGCGGATTCCCAGGGCACGGCGCTCCGCGTCCGTGAGCGACCACACGTCATCCTCCGCCTCGTCCGGCAGCTCCAGCTCGTCCTCGATGCCCTTGAGCCCGGCCGCCAGCATGAGCGCGTACGCCAGGTACGGGTTGGCGGCGGAGTCCAGCCCGCGGTACTCGATGCGGGCGGAGGACTCCTTGCCGGACTTGTACTGCGGGACGCGCACCAGGGCGGACCGGTTGCGGTGGCCCCAGCAGATGTAGCTGGGCGCCTCGTGTCCCGTCCACAGGCGCTTGTACGAATTGACGTGCTGGTTCGTGACCGCGCTGATCTCCGGTGCGTAGTGCAGGAGACCCGCGATGAACCGGCGACCCACCGTGGACAGCTGGTACTCCGCCCCGGGCGCGAAGAACGCGTTCTGCTCGCCCTCGAAGAGCGAGACGTGCGTGTGCATGCCGTTGCCCGGCTCGCCCGCCAGCGGCTTGGGCATGAACGTGGCGTGGACGCCCTGCTCGACCGCGATCTCCTTCACGAGCGCGCGGAACGTCATGACGTGGTCGGCCATCGTGAGGGCGTCCGCGTAGCGCAGGTCGATCTCGTTCTGGCCGGGACCCGCCTCGTGGTGCGAGAACTCGACGCTGATGCCCATGTCCTCGAGCGCCTGCACGGAGGAGCGTCGGAAGTCGTTCGCGGTGCCGCCGTTCACGTGGTCGAAGTAGCCGGCGGAATCGACGGGCTCCGGCCCGTCCGGGCCCACGACGCCGGACTTGAAGAGGTAGAACTCGATCTCCGGGTGGACGTAGAAGGTGAAGCCCGCCTCCGCCGCCTTCGCGAGGGTCCGCTTGAGGACGTGGCGGGCGTCCGCGGGTGCGGGGCCGCCGTCCGGGGCGTGGATGTCGCAGAACATCCGCGCCGTGGGCTCCGTCTCGCCCCGCCACGGCAGCAGCGAGAACGTCGACGCGTCCGGGCGCAGCACCATGTCCGCCTCGAAGACGCGTGAGAAACCCTCGACCGCGGAGCCGTCGAAGCCGATCCCCTCACCGAACGCCCCCTCGAGCTCCGCCGGCACGATCGCGACGGACTTGAGCCGGCCCAGCACGTCGGGGAACCACAGGCGGATGAAGCGGACGTCGCTGTCCTGCACCGCGGTGAGGACGCGACTCTGCTGCTTCGTGAGCGAGGCCATCGATCAGCCCTTCTTCCAGTCCGCGTCCTCGTCGTCCCACTGGGCGGAGCGCGCGGCGGCGGTGTCGAGCGCCGCGCGGGCCTCGGCCTCCGTGTCGTACGGGCCCATCCGGTTCTCCCAGCTGCTCTGCCGGCCCTTCTCCACCTGCTGCGTCTTCGTGTTGTACCAGTACTTCTCGTCCTGCGGGGCGTCGGTCATGGCTGCCTCCTCATCGCGGTCGCCGGTCGGTGCGGTCGTGCGCTCAGCCTACCGCCGGGCGACCCCGCCGCACGGGTCCGCCGCACGGGGCCGCCGCGCCCCGATTGGTGTCCCACCGGTCCCCGGTCTACGCTCGAAGCGAAGCACGACGACGTGCCCGCCGTCGCACCCATGATCGGCGCACCAAGGCGTGCTCCCACCCCTGACCGCGGCACCCTCCGACACCCTCGAGGACCACCGCACCGCCCACCCACGACGGAGGACAGCACCCATGCGCATCGGCGTACCCACAGAGATCAAGCCCGCAGAGCGACGCGTCGCGCTCACCCCCGCGGGCGTGTCCGACCTGACGGGCCGCGGCCACGAGGTCGTCATCCAGGCCGGCGCGGGCCTGGGGTCGCACATCACGGACGAGGACTACACCGCCGCGGGCGCCCGCATCGAGGCGGATGCCCCGACCGTGTGGGCGCAGGCGGACATGATCGTGAAGGTGAAGGAGCCGCTGCCGGAGGAGCACGACCACCTGCGTGAGGACCTCATCCTCTTCACCTACCTGCATCTGGCCGCGGATCAGGACCTCACACAGGCGATCCTGGACGCCGGGACGACGGCGATCGCGTACGAGACGGTGCAGCCGGACACCGGCGGGCTGCCGCTGCTGGCCCCCATGAGCGAGATCGCCGGCCGCCTGTCCGTCCAGGAGGGCGCCCACCACCTGCTGAGTCCCGCCGGCGGCCGCGGAGTCCTGCTGCCGGGTGTCCCCGGCGTGGACCGCGCGCACGTGACGGTGATCGGCGCCGGCGCCGCGGGCACGTCCGCCGCGCACGCCGCCGTGGGCATGGGCGCGACCGTCGAAATCTACGACATCAGCCTGCCGCGTCTGCGCTACCTCGACGAGATCTTCGGCGGCCGCCTGCAGACGAAGATGTCGACGCCCATGGACATCGCCGCGTCCGTCCAGCGCTCCGACCTGGTGATCGGCTCCGTCCTCATCCCCGGCAGCCGTGCGCCCAAGCTCGTGACGGACGAGATGGTGGCGGGCATGCGCCGCGGCAGCGTGCTCGTGGACATCGCGATCGACCAGGGCGGCTGCTTCGAGGGGTCGAAGCCCACGACCCACACGGATCCCACCTTCGCGGTGCACGACACCCTCTACTACTGCGTCGCGAACATGCCCGGCGCCGCCCCGGTGACTGCGACCCGTGCACTCACGAACGCGACCCTGCCGTACGTCGCACGCATCGCGGACCGCGGCTGGAAGGACGCGCTGGGCGCGGACACGGCCCTGGGCCGGGGGCTCAACGCCGCTGCCGGCCGGCTCACGAACAAGCCGGTCGCGGATGCGTTCGGGATGGACCACATCGCCGTCGCCGAGGCCGTGGCCGCCTGACCGTCCCGGCTCCCCGGCCGTCTCCGGTCACCCGCCGACGGGCGCCCCTGCGGGGGCGCCCATCGTCGTCGTGCGGAAGTGGGCCTCGCAGACCGCGCCCGCGGACGGCGCGTCCTGCCGGGCGATCGCCTCGACGATCGCATCGTGATCCGCGCACGCGCGGGTGAAGAGCTCCTGGGAGAAGGGATCGTGGCGGAAGCCCGCGTTGATGCGACGGTCCAGGTCCAGCACGATCTCGACGAGGTCCGCGTTGCCCGTCGCCTGCGCGATGAGGTGGTGCAGGCGCGCATCCGCGGTCCGGGCGTCCGCCGCCGTCGTCGCCCGCCGGTAGGAATCGGCCGCCGCACGCATGCGCTCCAGGTCCGTGCTGCTCCTCCGCACGGCGGCGGTCGCGGCGATGCGGTTCTGCACGATCGCGCGGGCGTCCAGGAGGTCGTGGCGGGCGCGCTGGAACTCCTCGACACGCTCCGCATAGGCACCCATGCGATGCGGGTCGACGGCGGAGATGAACGTGCCCCCGGTGCGTCCACGGCGGCGCACGACGACGCCGGCGCGCTCGAGGGTCGACAGCGCCTGGCGCACACTGCTGCGGGACACCGCCAGTGCCGCCGCGAGGTCGCGCTCGGACGGCAGTCGGGATCCCTCCGGCAGGGCGCCCGCGACGACGGAGGCCATGATGTGGTCGGCGATCTGGCCCGGGGTCGAGGTCGGCGCGACGACCGTCGACAGATCTGCGACGTGCGTGTCCTCCCCGGGTTGCATCCGGCCAGGATAGCCTCCCGGGCGCGCGACCCGGCTGGCTAGAATGGCCGCATCATGACAGCATCCTCCGCCCCGCTGGGCACCCTCACCCCCGGACGTCAGTCCCCCGTCCGCACCGTCCCCGCCTCGATCCCCCGGCCCGAGTACGTGGGCCGTCCCGACCCCGACGAGGGCAACGGCGGCGACCACCATTCGCCGGAGGAGGTCGAGCGCATCCGCGCGGCCGGCCGGATCGCCGCGGACGCGCTCGAGGCCGTGGGACGGATCATCCGCCCGGGCATCACGACCGACGAGATCGACGCGGTCGCGCACGACTACATGGTCGCCCACGACGCCTACCCGTCGACGCTCGACTACCGCGGGTTCATGAAGTCCAGCTGCACGTCCGTCAACGAGTGCATCTGCCACGGCATCCCCGACGACACGGTCCTGGCCGACGGAGACATCGTGAACGTCGACATCACGGCGTACAAGGACGGGGTCCACGGCGACACGAACTTCACGTTCCTCGTGGGCGACGTCGACGAGGAGTCCCGTCTGCTGGTCGAGCGCACCCACGAGGCGATGATGCGCGGGATCAAGGCGGTGAAGCCGGGTCGTCAGATCAACGTGATCGGCCGCGTCATCGAGAAGTACGCGCAGCGGTTCGGCTACGGCGTCGTCCGCGACTTCACCGGGCACGGGGTGGGTCGGGAGTTCCACTCCGGGCTCATCGTCCCCCACTACGACGCCGCGCCCCACCACGACGAGATCATGGAGCCCGGCATGGTCTTCACGATCGAGCCCATGCTCAACCTGGGCACGGAGAAGTGGGAGCAGTGGGACGACGGCTGGACGGTCGTGACCGCTGACCGGAAGCGGTCCGCTCAGTTCGAGCACACGCTCGTCGTGACGGAGACGGGTGCCGACATCCTCACCCTGCCCGCCCCGGACGCCGCGATCGCGAACGGTCCGCTCCTGCCGTCCTGACCCCGCACCACCCACCCCGCTCCCGGCCAGAGAGGCGATCGTCCATGCAGCACTCGACCACCCCGGCAACGGCGGACCTCGCCGTGGGGATCGACATCGGCGGCACCGGCACGAAGGCGGGGCTGGTCGACGTGACCCGCGGCGTCATGGTGGGGTCGAGGGTCCGGCTGGACACGCCCCGGCCCGCCACGCCAGAGGCGGTCGTCGAGACCGTCGCGGCCGTGGTCCGCATGCTGGGAGCGCAGTCGGAGGAGGCTGGGCTCCTTCCCACGCATGACCGCATCCGCAACCTGCGGGTCGGTTGTGCGTTCCCCGGAGTGATCAAGCAGGGGACCGTGCAGTTCACGGGCAACCTCGACGACTCCTTCGACGGCTTCCGGATCGTCGACGCGCTGAGCGACGCCCTCGGCACCCCGATGCACATGGCGAACGACGCGGATGCGGCGGGACTGGCGGAGATGAGCTACGGAGCGGGCCGGTCGCACCGGAAGGCCACCGTCATGATGACGACCCTGGGCACGGGGATCGGCACCGCACTGTTCGCAGGCGGACGGCTGTTCCCGTACACGGAGCTGGGCCACCTCACGATCGACGGGGTCGCCGCGGAGAAGCGCACCTCGGTCGCGGCGATGCGGCGAGACGGCTATGACATGCAGGAGTGGTGCCGGAGGCTCACCGTCTACTACCGCGAGCTCGAGCGACTGTTCTGGCCCGACCTGTTCATCGTGGGCGGCGGCATCTCGAAGCACGCCGCGGATTTCCTCTCCGACATCGACGTGCAGACGCCGATCCGGCCGGCGGAGCTGCTGAACAACGCGGGAATCGTGGGAGCGGGCCTGCTGGGTCACGACAAGGGAAGGATGCGGGTGCGCAAGCGCGGGTGAAGCGGCCGCGCAGTCTGCACGGGTGCCCGCCCGGTCAGAGGAAGCCTCCACAGGGATCCGCTGGAGCCGGTCGTGCCGCTGGAACTGGACTCGGACGACGGGCCCTGCGCCTCTTCAGCGTCGCGAGCCGCATCGAGGGACCGGCGGACGTCACCCTCGACTCGCTCCATCTCGAGACGTTCCTGCCCGCTGACGACGACTCCCGTGCACGGCCCCGGAGTCGGAGGCAGTGGGAGTGACGTGAGGACAGGCCGCCTGTACGCCGGGTTCTGTTCGTGCGCCCGGTCACCCGGACGCACGCGACGACCATCTGTCTGGGACCGCTGTCACCAGCGGCCTCGAGCGATCCACCCGACGGCTCGGGCGAGCAGCCCTCGAACGCCGTCTGTCCGATCTTGCACCGGGTGGGGTTTGCAGAGCAGCCGCAGTCACCTGCGGCCCTGGTGGTCTCTTACACCGCCGTTTCACCCTTACCCGCGACCGGATCTCTCCGGCTGCGGGCGGTCTGCTTTCTGTTGCACTGTCCCGCGGGTCGCCCCGGGTGGCCGTTAGCCACCACCCTGCTCTGAGGTGCCCGGACGTTCCTCAGCCCGGCGGCTTTCGCCGGTGCCGGGCCGCGGCCGTCCAGCGACCTGTCCTCAGTGCGATATCGTACCCGGTCGAACCCGCCCGCTCTCCCCGTAAGGA
>DYUK01000089.1 GCA_020743695.1 Brevibacterium senegalense
CGTCATGGCCGTGGAGCACGGAACCGTGGAACTGGGTCTCGACACCTTCGGCGATGTGACGGTCGATGAGACCGGCACCCCTCTGCCGCAGCACCAGGTGATCCGGAACATCGTCGAGCAGGCCGTCGCCGCGGATCGCGCCGGGGTCGACTTCATCGGCGTGGGCGAGCACCACCGCGACGACTTCGCCGTCTCCGCCCCGGACATCGTGCTGGCGGCGATCGCGGCGCGCACGGAGCGCATCCGCATGGGCTCGGCGGTCACGGTGCTGAGCTCGGACGACCCGATCCGCGTGTTCCAGCGCTTCTCCACGATCGACGCGATCTCCTCCGGTCGTGCGGAGGTCATCCTGGGGCGCGGCTCGTTCACGGAGTCGTTCCCGCTGTTCGGCCTGGACCTGCGGGACTACGACCTGCTGTTCGAGGAGAAGCTGGATCTCTTCACGCACCTCCTCAAGGAGGAGCCCGTCAACTGGGACGGCCGGCTGCGGACACCGCTGCGCAACCAGCGCGTCTACCCGCCCACGCAGAACGGTCTGCGCACGTGGATCGCGGTGGGCGGCAGCCCAGAATCCGTCATCCGCGCGGCGAAGCACCGCATCCCGCTCATGCTGGCGGTGATCGGCGGTCCGGTCGAGCGGTTCGTCCCCTTCGCGGACCTCTACCGCCGTGCGAACGACCAGCTGGGGCAGCCGCAGGCCCCGATCGGGGTCCACTCCCCCGGCCACGTCGCGGACACGGACGCCGAGGCCCGGGACCACCTGCGCGAGCACTGGCTGGAGAACCGCAACCGCCTGGGCCGCGAGCGCGGCTGGGGCCCGGCCGGCGAGCGCGAGTTCCTCGCGGAGATCGAGGAGGGCGCCCTCTACGTGGGCTCACCGGAGACGGTCGCTAAGAAGATCGCCCACGCGGTCCGCACGCTGGGCGTCGACCGCTTCGACCTCAAGTACGCGAACGGCCCCATGCCCCACGAGCGGCTCCTGCGCTCGATCGAGCTCTACGGCACGGAGGTCATGCCGCGCGTGCGCGCGCTCCTCGCGGAGTGACCACCTCGCGGCTCCGGCTCAGCGCTTGCTCCAGATGCGGGTGTTGAGATCGAAGTGCTCGACGAGAGACAGGAACCGGATCAGATCGTCGTAGATCGTCCGGCTCGTCTCCCGGATGTCCGGGTTCGCGGGGTCGAGGCTGAAGAGGTCCTCATCCGCCCCGACGGCCACCGTCATCCGGGAACCGACGAAGGAGACACCGATCGCGTCCGTATCCACGCGCCGGCTGAACTCGTTGAGGGCGAGGATCAGCTGCGGGGAGAGCAGGTAGTGGGCCTCGGCGGGGTCGGTGGTCCAGCCGTGCACCCCGCGCGGCAGGTCCAGGCCGGCGAGGTCGAGGGGCACGAATCCTGCGGCGTGCGCGGACTCCCGGTCCATGCCCTCCAGTCCGCGCGTCCGCTGCTCCGGCAGGAAGCGCGTCGTGGAGGTGAAGTCCTTGTGGAAGTCGGCGCTGAAGACGATGAGCGAGGGTGTGAGGAGCGCGGCCTGCTCCTCGAGCTTCGACGCCTGTGCGGACACCGCATCCCCGATCACATCCGCGAACGGGAGGCGCGAGCCGCTGCCCGAAGCGCGCCTGTCGATCTCCTGCCTGACCGCGTCCCGGTCCATCGCATCGGTGTCGAGGTCTCGGCGGATCAGAGCGCGTTCCCGGTGCCGACTCATGGCGGACTGCTCTGCGGACCCGCCGCTCGTCGACTGCCGGGGGTCCTCCGCCGACTGCCACTTGAGATCCGCGAGCACGAACTCCGTGCGCCCGAACCGGCCGGTCACCACGTCCTCCTGGGGCATCCGGGTGTCGAAGAAGAGTCCGGACTCCCGCAGCAGGCCGCGGTCCAGACGACCGTCCATCTCATAGCGGGCCTGCAGTCGCAGTTCCGATCCGTCGGCTCGGTCCTGTGCCGCCATCCCGTCGAGCAGCTGCTGGAGCATGGGCGTCGCCACTGTCTCGCCATAGTGGTTGCGTGCGGCGGACATCCGACGGAAGGCGAGGATCACGCAGCCGACCAGGAGGATGAGCGACGGCACGATCACGAGGACACCCACCGTCCCGTCGATCGCCGCCGCGAGCACGCCCAGGAAGAAACCCAGGATGCCGAGGATCGCGCCGACCCCCAGCAGGCACCCCACGGGCCCGCCCATGCCTGCGCCGCGGGTTCTGGCGGACAGAGCCTGCTCGTCCAGCCCCAGGCCGTCCCACACGGTGTCGAAGTCAGGGGCGTCGATGCGATGCGCGGAGCTCATGCGTCGAGGAATCCTTCCAGGTCGTGCGGCTGGGCCTTCGCCGCGGAGCTGATCTCGAACAGATCCATCCGTCCGTGCCACAGCGCTCCCGCGACGAGGTTCTGCGGGAACACGTCGCGGGCTGTGTTGTAGGCGGTGGCCTCGCCGTTGTACAGGCGGCGGGCGGCCTGCAGCCGCTCCTCGGTCTCATTGATCGACCGTTGGAGGATCTCGACGGTCTTGAGGGATTCCATCGTGGGATAGGCCTCCACGTTCAGCAGCGCCTGTTCCGCCCGCTGCGCGGCGTCCGCGGCACCCGCCTTCTCCTCCACGGTCATCTCCCGCACCGGACGTCCCGTGCGCAGTGCCGTGGCGCCCAGGATCGTGTCCACCTCGCGTTGCACCGCACCGGCGGCCGCGTTCTTCTGGGCGGCGATGCGGTCGAAACGGGCCTCCAGTGCCACGTCGATCCCCTGCAGCGCCTCCTGCGCGGCGTTGCGGCGACGGACCAGCGCATTGCGGACCACGATCGCCCAGATCACGATCGCGACGGCGAGGACGACGATGAGTCCTGCGAGGACGGACACCACGACGAGGACGACGCCTGTCTGCATTCTCTTCTCCGGCTCCTGGTTCTGCACGGCCGAACGCTCACGCTGCCGGAGCTCCGGGCGAAATCCGAAGCGGAACGGAGCCGCAGGCGGGGACGCACCGCCGCCGGCCACTGCGAGAGTGTCGCAGATCTGGCACGTCGATCGCACGTTGCCTCACCCGCGCGCACAGTAATGTGTGGTTCCGACCAGCACGAGAGCCGAACGATCGGCGCCCCACCCGGAGGAACGACCATGAAGAAGACGACACTGCGGATGACCGTCATCAGCGCCTGCGTGGGCGCGGGCCTGGCCCTGTCCGCCTGCGGCGGCGGGGGCTCTGCCGAGGGCGGCGACACCGGCGAGGACACCGCCGCCTCCGAGGAGGCCGGTGCGGAGGAGTCCGGCGGCGAGGACGCGGGTGCCGCCGAGGCCGCGACCTACACCGAGGAGGACCTCACCGCCGCGGTCGAGGCCGGCGGCTTCGAGCCTCAGACCCAGTCCGCCGAGGAGTCCCCGGAGATCGCCGGATCGATGGCCGACATGGAGGTCGAACCGGCTGAGTGCAAGGTCTTCATGAGCGCCGCGGCCGCCGCCGTCGACGACACGGACGCGACGATCGTCATCGGCGCGCCGTCGGACGGCTCCACCACGATCGGCGGTGCCCTGGGCTACGCGGACGAGTCCGCCGCCGCTGACATGCTGTCCTCGTCCACCGGCATGCTCGACACGTGCAGCGACATGTCGATCAGCGCCGAGGGCATGGAGATGACCGCCTCCACCTCCGAGGTCGACGCGAGCGTCGACGGTGCGGACCAGGTCGTCGCGACGGAGATGGCGATGGACGTCTCCGGCCAGGAGATGACGACCACGACGATCCAGGCCCAGAAGGGCTCGGCCATCATCTCCGTCGCCTCGTCCTCGGGCGTGGGCATGGAGGCCGCGAGCGTCGAGGACATGTCCGCGACCGCCGCCGAGATGATCGCGGCACTGCCCTGATCACTCTGCCCTGATCCCTCCGCGCTGAGGTCTCCTCGTTCCGCACAGGGGACGACTCCGCCACCCCACGGGTGCACCCCGCAGGCCCCGAGCAACCCCGGCCCAAAACCGGGCCCGCTCGGGGCCTGCCGCGTCTGCGGACTGCGGACCGCCGTACAACCCCGTACCGTGGAGTGCAACGACGTGAGCCGACCGCCCGGAGCCGTACCCGGAGGAGCGACCATGACGACGATGTTGCGGATGGCCGTCATCAGCGCGGGCGCATGCCTCGCCCTGGCCGCCTGCAGCGGTGGAGACACCGGCGCACCCGGCGACACCGGGGAGGGCGCCGCCACCCAGGGCGCGGGGACGCAGACGACCGCCGCCGAGGCCGCTGTCCACTCCGCAGACGACCTCACCGCTGTGCTCGAGACCGGTGGATTCGAGATCCGCGCCCAGGCCGCCGCCACCGCCGACGACCTGGTGGGGACGTCGGAGGACAGTGCCGTCGAGGTCGGCGAGTGCGAGTTCCACATGAACACCGGAGCCCTGTCCGTCGACGAGGACGAGGCGGCCGCCGTCATCGGCACGTCCGCGGACGACTCCACCACCGTGGGCGGCGCGCTGGGCTACGCGGACGAGGCCGCGGCCGCCCGGGCGGTGTCCTCGTCCGACGCCATGATCAGCGACTGCGGGGAGGCGACGATCAGCTCTCAGGGCATCGAAGACTCCTCGGACATCACCCGGCTCGACGTGAGCGTCGACGGGGCGGACCAGGCCGCCGGCACGGAGGTGACGATGGAGTCCTCCGACCAGGAGATCACGACGACCACCGTCCAGGCCCAGAAGGGGACGGCCGTCCTCGCCGTCACGTCGACCTCGACGGACGGCACGGACAGTGCGAGCGTCGAGGACCTGGAAGCCCTCGTCGCACAGATGATCGCAGCACTCCCCTGATCCTGCGGCGCGGACTACGCGGCCTCCACCGCGCTCCCCCGGGCCGGCCTTTCAGCTCACTTCGCCCCTTCAGCTCACTCCGCAGCCGTGTCCGCTGCGCCGTCCTTCAGGTGCGCCCAGCAGGCCTCGAGCCGCTCGGTCCAGAACCGGGCCCGCTCGGGGCCTGCCGCGTACGTCTCCAGCAGGGCCGCGTCCGGGACCACCCGCCCCCACGGCAGGACACCGTCCCGCGGCAGCAGCGCGGGGTCCGCGACATCGCCGCTCAGCAGCGCCGCCGTCCCCAGCCCCGCGGCCGGCGGCTCGCCCAGCGAAGCCGCCGCGGCCTCGGGCACGGGCAGGTGCGCGGCCAGGGCGACGCCGGCGGCCAGCCCCACGCTCGACTCCAGCCCCGAGGACACGACCGCAGGCAGCCCGGCCGCCTCGATGACGGAGGCGGCCGCCCGGATCCCACCCAGCGGCTGCGTCTTGACGACGATGACGTCCGCCGCGCCCAGCGATGACACGCGCAACGGGTCGGAGACCTTCCGGATCGACTCGTCCGCCGCGATCGGGACGGGCACTCGCGCGATCGACGCCCATTCGCGCAGCCGGGCCAGGCCCTCGACCTCCGCGACCGGCTGCTCGACGTACTGGAGCGGACCCGTGCGCGCCAGCGCGGTCAGCGCCGTCTTCGCGTCGTCGTCGCTGTAGGCGCCGTTCGCGTCGCAGCGCACGTGTGCGTCCGGCAGCGCCTGCCGCACCGCCGCGATCCTCTCGAGATCCTCGTCCAGGGACGCGATCCCCCGCTCCGCGATCTTGATCTTGACCGCGCTCACTCCGGGGAACCGGGCGGCGATCCGCGGCACCTGCGGCGCGGGGACCGCCGGGATCGTCGCATTGATCGGCACGGGCCCGGGGCGTCGCGGCGCGGGGAACGGCAGGGCGGCGGACTCGATCGCGGCCAGCAGCCACCGGGAGGCCTCGACCGTCCCGTACTCGACGAACGGCGCGAACTCCGCCCAGCCGGCGGGACCCAGGACCAGGCACGTCTCGCGGACGGTGATCCCCCGGAAGCGCGTCGCCATCGGCAGGGCCACCGGCACGATCCGCTCGAACAGGTCGCGCGGCTGCGGCGTGTGCTCCAGGACTGTGCGGACCTCCGGACTCATGAGCATGCCCCTCACGATACGCCCGGGCATGATGCGCCCGGCGGGACCCGTCTGGATATGCTGGCGGGCATGAGCGAGAACACGGTCTCCGACATCTTCGACCCCACCGCGTGGCGGCCGGTGTCCGGCTTCGACTTCACGGACATCACGTACCACCGCGCGATCACCGCGGACGGGCAGGACGAGGGCTTCGTCCGCATCGCGTTCGACCGGCCGGAGGTCCGCAACGCGTTCCGCCCGCACACCGTCGACGAGCTCTACCGCGCCCTCGACCACGCCCGCCAGACCCCGGACGTGGGCGCGGTCCTGCTGACGGGCAACGGCCCCAGCCCCAAGGACGGCGGCTGGGCGTTCTGCTCCGGCGGCGACCAGCGCATCCGCGGTCGCTCCGGCTACCAGTACGCGGACGGCGAGACCGCGGAGACCGTCGACCCGGCCCGCGCCGGCCGCCTCCACATCCTCGAGGTCCAGCGCCTCATCCGCACGATGCCCAAGGTCGTCGTGTGCGTGGTGCCCGGCTGGGCCGCCGGCGGCGGGCACTCCCTGCACGTCGTCTGCGACCTCACGATCGCCTCCCGCCAGCACGCCCGCTTCAAGCAGACGGACGCGGACGTGGGCTCGTACGACGCGGGCTACGGCTCCGCCTACCTCGCGAAGATGGTGGGCCAGAAGAAGGCGCGCGAGATCTTCTTCCTGGGCCGCGACTACTCCGCGGAGGACATGGAGCGCATGGGCGCCGTCAACCTCGTCGCGGACCACGCGGACCTGGAGACGACCGCCCAGCAGGTGGCCCGCGAGATCATGGGCAAGTCGCCCAACGCGCAGCGCATGCTCAAGTTCGCCTTCAACCTCGTGGACGACGGGCTCATGGGCCAGCAGGTGTTCGCCGGCGAGGCGACGCGCCTGGGCTACATGACGGACGAGGCCGTCGAGGGCCGCGACGCCTTCCTCCAGAAGCGCGACCCGGATTGGTCCCCCTACCCCTGGTACTACTGATCGGCCGGTCCCCCGCCCCGTGACCGTCCCTCCCGCAGCCGCCGGCCGCACCCACATCGCCGAGGCCGTCCGCACCATGCTGGACGGCGGTCCCGGCCTGCTCCTGCCGCGTGAGCGCGACGGAGAGGTCCGTCCGGTCCCGGCCGCGGCCCACGACCCGGCCGGGACCGGGCGGTCCGCTCCCGGCCTCGTCCTCTTCACGTCCGGGTCGACGGGTGCGCCCAAGGGCGTGGCCCTGTCCCGAGAGGCGCTCATCGCCTCCGCCCACGCCACCGAGGACCTGCTGTCCGGCCCCGGCCTCTGGCACCTGTGCCTGCCCCACAACCACATCGCGGGCCTCCAGGTCGTGCTGAGGGCGCTGCTGGCCGGCGCCCCGCCCACCGTCGCGACGCCGGTCCCCCGCTTCGATGCCGCCGTCTTCGCTGACGACGTGGCCCGCACCCTCGCCGCCGCAGGCGACTCCCCCGTCTACACGTCGCTGGTCCCCACCCAACTGGTCCGGATCCTCGAGGTGCCCGCGGCCGCCCGCGCCCTGGCCCGCACCGCCGCGGTCCTGCTGGGCGGTGCCGCGATCTCCCCGCGCCTGCTGGAGCGCGCCGCGGACGCCAGGATCCCGATCGTCCGCACGTACGGGATGAGCGAGACCGCCGGCGGCTGCGTCTACGACGGCGTCCCGTTCCCGCAGGTGAGCGTGCGCTTCACCGCGGATGACCGCATCGTCCTGTCCGGGCCCGTCCTGGCCGACGGCTACGTGAGCGTCGAGACGGACCCGGCAGCGGCCTCGGGAGCGGTGCGGGTGACCGCACTGGCCCACCCGGACCGGACGCCGGACCTCAGCGCCACGGGAGATACCGCACCGGCCGGCGGCTTCCACGGCACCGGGGCGGACCGCCTGCTCGTCACGAGCGACCTGGGCCGCTGGGAGGCGGACGGCACGCGCCTGTCCGTCCTGGGGCGGGCGGACGACATCATCGTGACCGGCGGCGAGAACGTCTCCCCCCACGAGGTCGAGGCCCTCCTCCTGCCCCTGGCCGAACCGCTGGGATTCGCCGAGGTCCTCGTCACCTCCCGCCCCCACCCGGAGTGGGGGCAGCAGCTGGTCGTCCTGCTGGTGCCGGCCGCGGGTGCCCCGCAGACCCCCGCCGAGGCCGCGGCCGGGTCCGCCGGCACGTCACCCCCCGCTGCGGCCGCACTCGAGGCTCTCCGACAGGGACTGCGGGCACGCGGAATCCGCGGTGCACGGGTGCCGCAGGCGGCGCTCATCGTCCCCCGGCTGCCGGTGCGCTCGATCGGGAAGCCCGATCGGCCCGCGGCCGCGGGCCTGGCCCGCGCTCGCCTGGGTGAGGGGACGGTACGGCCCCGCAGCGGGACGTGAGCCGCAGGACACGGCCGGCCACGGCCTCGGACGCGGCGGGGTGCACTGCGGTCGGTAGGATACGGAAGGTTCGAGGGAAGGAGAACGGATGGCGACCGTGGGCGAGTGGGTCGAGGGCGCGCGGCTGCGCACCCTGCCGCTGGCGATCGCACCGGTCCTCATCGGCGCCGGCGCCGGACTGGGCGCCCTGGGCGGCTTCTCCGGGATCATCCTGGGCTCGACCGGGCCCGGCGACCAGCCCACGATCCCCCTGGCCCTCATCATGGTCAAGGTGCTGCTGGCCCTCATCGTGTCGCTGGGACTGCAGATCGGCTCGAACTACGCGAACGACTACTCGGACGGGATCCGCGGCACGGACGATGTGCGGGTGGGGCCCACGCGCCTGACCGCCTCGGGGGCGGCCGCACCGGAGACCGTCAAGCGGGCGGCGTTCCTGAGCTTCGGGGTCGCAGCCCTCGCCGGGGCCGCGCTCGTCATCCTCTCCCGCCAGTGGTGGCTCATCCCCGTGGGTGTCGCGGCCGTGCTGGCCGCCTGGTACTACACGGGCGGCAAGCGGCCCTACGGCTATCGGGCGATGGGTGAAGTGTTCGTCTTCATCTTCTTCGGCCTCGTCGCCACGCTGGGCACCACCGCCGCCATCGCCGGGGGCGTGACCCTGTCCGCTGTGAGCGGTGCGATCGCGATCGGGCTCTTCGCGTGCGGCGTCCTCATGGCCAACAACATCCGCGACATCCCCACGGACCGCGAGGCCGGCAAGACGACGCTCGCGGTGCTGCTGGGTGATTCGATGGCGCGGGCGGCCTACATCGTGCTGGTCGCCGCACCGTTCGTCATGCTCATGGGACCCATCGTCGACGGGCACCCCGCGACCGTCATCACCGTCCTGGCGCTCGTGCTGGTGCTCCACCCGGTGCGGATCGTCGTGTCCGGCGCGACGGGGCACGAGCTCATCCCCACCATCAAGTCGACGTCGCTCACCGCACTCGCGTTCTCCGTGCTGCTGGCACTGGGGATCGCGCTCTGAGGGTGCTCAGGCGTCGTCGATGGCGCTGTCCTCCGCGGACTCCTCGTCGCGGCGCTTCCGCTCCCTCTTCTCGCGGCGCTCCTGCGCGGAGTCGATGAGTTCGTTCGCGGACTTCTCGCGCAGCGGTGCCAGCACGATGAAACTCACCAGCGCGGAGATGATGATCCCCGCCACCGCACCCCACAGGGAACGACCCCAGATCGTCCAGATGATGAGGATGCAGCCGACCAGGATGCCCAGCCGGGCGAGGTTGTAGAGCAGGAAGGAGCGCATGGGCATCCAGTGTAGTGACCGTGCGGGACGTCGACGTTCAGGCTCGGTGCGGGTGACGGCCACAGGTCCGATTCAGGCTCGGTGCTGGCAACAGCCACGGCCCCGGGACGCGCCTCGCGGAATCGGTCCTCTCACTGAGTGGTTCCTCACCGTCGGCGGGTCCGAACTCGACTAGAATCGACCGCATGGCACGTGGATTGGTCGTAGGCATCGTCCTACTCGTCGCGATCACGCTCTACAGCGTGTTCGACTGCGCCGCGCGACCGCGCGAGCAGATCGCGGCGCTGCCCAAGTGGGCCTGGATCCTGGTGATCCTCCTGCTGCCGCTCATCGGCGCGGGGCTCTGGTTCCTCATCGGCCGCAAACGCGCCGATGGCGGCTTCGGAGCCCGTCGCACTGCGGGCCCGTCCGCACCGGACGACGACCCGGACTTCCTGCGCCGCATCGCCGACGACGTGGAGCAGAAGCAGCGGCGCGAACGCCGCGAGCGCGGCGACTTCGACTGACCGCGCTCGCAAGCGCTGAGCTCCGCCGCCCCAGACGCAGAGTCTGACGCCCGGGCTGTCCAGTACGTGCCGCCCAGGCTCTCTTTTCACTGAGGTACGACCAGACGACTGAAATCTGTGCCGATCGGGGCGTGTGGTCACACATGAACGACGGTTCAGGCGTGTGGTCGCACCTCAGTGAGTTCAGTGAGTGTGGGGACTGGCGCCCACCACGCGGACCACTCCCCTGATACGACGAACCGGCCCCCGCGCTGCTGCGCGGGGGCCGGTGGCGTATGACGAGGTCGTGCGCCTCAGACGCCCGAGTACGCGTGCAGACCGTTGAAGTACAGGTTCACGACGGTGAAGTTGAAGACGACCGTCGCGATGCCCACGAGGTTGAGGATGGCCACGCGGTTGGCGGTCCAGCCGCGTGTCGCCCGCGCGTGCAGGTAGGCCGCGTAGACGACCCACACGACGAACGTCCAGATCTCCTTCGCGTCCCAGCCCCAGTAGCGGCCCCAGGCGATCTCCGCCCAGAACGCGCCCGCGACGAGCGTGAACGTCCAGGTGATGAAGCCCACCGCCGCCAGGCGGTAGGAGACCTTCTCCAGATCCTTCGACGCCGGCAGGCGGTTGACGAACCGCAGGAGGCCCGTGAACGGCTTCGACTCGCTGCGGCTGCGCAGCAGCTGGACGAGCGCGATGATCGCGGACAGGTACAGGATGACCGTCGAGAGGATCGCGATCGGCACGTGGATCCAGATCCAGTAGTTGTCCAGTGCCGGGATCACCTGCGCGACGGGCGTGTAGAACACGGTGATGCACAGGCCCAGCACCAGCAGCACGGTGAGCGTCACGAACGTGCCCAGGTACCGCACGTCGCGGTAGGCGAGGAAGATGAGGTAGCCCACGACGACCATCGCAGTCGCGATGAGCGCGTACTCCATCATGTTCGACCACGGCACACGCATGACGGACAGGGTGCGGGTCACGATCGAGGCCACGTGGAGGGCACCGGCCAGGACGGTCAGCGCCGTGCCCACGCGGGCCCAGCGGCGCAGGTCGCGCGGGCGCGTGGACGTCGTGTCGTCATCGCCGTTGTCGCCCGCAGAGTCCTTGTTGCTACCCGAAGGGTCCCCGCCGTCGGTCGCTGACGCACCGTCAGCGACCTCACCGTCGAGCGTCGCCGTGGTCGCTCCCCCGGAGGATGCACCGGCGGCGACCACCGTGCGCGTGCGGGTCCGGCGAGAACCGGCCTCTCCGGCCTCGGTCGTCTCCCGCCCATCCGACAGATCGGAGGTGAAGGCGGGACCGAACAGGTCGAAGGCGTAGACGATGAAGGCGACCGCGTAGACCGCCATGGCCGAATAGATGAGGAGGTTCGACCACTCTGCCAGTACGACGTTGACGTCCATGACCTCTTACTTCCCTGCGGTGTTCTGTGCGGAGTCCGCGGATGCGGACGTGGATGAGGGCTGGAGCGAGTCTAGTGCGAGTTCCTGAGCGATCTCGTCGACCGCCTCCTCGACGCGGGGGTCCTCGCCACGGGCCAGACCCGCGATCTCGATCTCATCGCCGGACACCCGGACCCACACACGGCGGCGGGCGACGAACAGGGTCAGTGCCAGTCCGCCGAACAGCAGGGCCATCGCCGGCAGCATCCAGACCTGGACCGGGTCGTGATGGACGTCCAGCGCCGCGTACTGGCGGATCTCGTCGAAGGAGACGGTGCCCAGCCCGTCCGGCAGCTCCGCGGTGTCGCCCGGCTGCATGACGAGCTGCAGATCCGTGCCGTCCGTGTCCGTCAGCTGCTCGAGGGTGTCCGTCTCCAACTGGTAGACCGACTGCGGCATCCCGGTGTCCAGGCCCAGGTCGCCGCGGTAGACGTCCATGACGAGCAGCGGGTTGCGCAGCTCCGCGAAGCTGGAGATCAGCTCGCCCCGCTCGTTGCGGTCGACGGTGGGCAGCAGCACTCCGCCGAAGCCCAGCTGGTCCGGCTGCGCGTCCGGCACCTTGAGGACGCCCGTGGACGTGTACACGCCGTCCTGCGGCAGGAACACGACGGGACCGGAGTACGTGACGTTCCCCTCCGCGTCCCGCGTCGTGATGACCGGGGCGTACCCGTTGCCGATGAGGTAGACGCGCGACCCGTCGACGCGCACCGGCTCGTTGGGACGCAGCACGAAATTCGAGTCGCCCTCCGCGGTGTCGAGCGTGACGTCCGCGTCGAACTTGCGCGGCTGGCCGAACTGGGAGCCGGTCGCCTCATCATCGAACGTCGTCTCCAGATCGTTGAGGGTCAGGCGGAAGTCGGCCAGCTGGTCCGCGTCGAAGAACGTGCCCGGCGTGAACGAATCGTAGGAGACGAGGGAGTGCGAGAAGGTCTCGCCCTCGACCAGCACGCGCTGGCCGGAGTACCCGAAGAGCCCACCGGCCGCCATGATGATGACGGTCACGAGGACCGACACGTGGAAGACGAGGTTGCCGGTCTCCTTGAGGTAGCCGCGCTCCGCGGCGATGTGGTCGTCCGCCCGCACCGTCCGGTAGCCGGAGTCCTTCAGCAGCGCCTGCGCACGCTCCAGCAGCTCGTCCTGCGTCCGCGTCGTCGTCTCATCCGACAGCGGTGTCGTCCGGTGCGCGGACATCCGCGTGAGGCGGCGCGGCGCACGGGGCGGGTCCTGGCGCATCGCACGCCAGTGCTGGCGGGTGCGCGGCAGGATGCAGCCCACCAGGGACACCATGAGCAGGATGTAGACGGCGGAGAACCACACGGAGGTGTAGACGTCGAACAGCTGCACCGCGTCGAGGAACTCGCCCAGCGCGCCGTTCTCCTCGATGTAGGTCGCGACCGCTCCGGGGTCCTGGTTGCGCTGGGGCAGCAGCGACCCCGGGATCGCCGCCATCGCAAGCACCAGCAGCAGCATGAGGGCCGCCCGCATCGTCGTGAGCTGCCGCCACGCCCAGCGCAGCATGCCCACGACGCCGATGTCCGACGCCGGCGCCTGCTTCCCCCCGCTCGCTTTCTTCCCCGCGCTCGCCTGCTTCTGCGCGGTCGTCTTCTGCGTCTCCACTAGATCGCCACCTCGAATCCTGCGATGGTCCCCTGCAGGCTGTTGATCCACAGGGTCCAGAGTCCGCTCACCAGCAGGAGACCCACCGCGATGAGCATGATCCCGCCCGCGCGCATGAGCGTCGTCTGGTGCTTCCGCACCCACTCGAGGCGGCCGAGGCCCTTGTGGATGAGCACCGCGACGATGAGGAAGGGGATGCCCAGGCCCAGGCAGTAGACGAAGGCCAGCAGGGTGCCGCGGACCACCGCGCCCTGCGCCCCGAACCCGGTCGACAGGGCCAGCACGGCGGCGAGGGTGGGACCCATGCACGGCGCCCAGCTGAGCGCGAAGACCGCGCCCAGGAACGGCGCACCCGCCAGGCCCGCGCGGGGACGCTTCGTCACCTGCGTGTTCCTCTGCAGGAACGGGATGCCGCCCAGGAAGACGACACCGGCGACGATCACGAGGAGACCCAGCACCCGGTTGACGATGCCCATCCACTCATTCAGGAGCATCCCCAGGGTGGAGAACGCCGCTCCCAGCGCCACGAACACGACGGCGAAGCCCAGCACGAAGAGGGCGACGCCCACGACGACGCGCGTCGTCTTCCGGTCCTCCAACGAGGCACCGGACAGACCGGTCACGTAGCCCACGTAGCCGGGCACCAGTGGGAGCACGCACGGGGACGCGAAGGACACCGCACCGGCCAGTGCGGCGACGAGGACGGCCAGCAGCAGAGGTCCGTCCAGGACCGTCTGGGCGAAGGCCGTCCCCACTCCGGCGGCGAGCTCCGGTGTCACTCCGCGAGGACGTCTTCGATGAGGCCGGTGAGCGTCGACCGGGTGACTGCCCCCACGACGCGTGCGGCGGCGCGGCCGGACGGGTCGAGGATGACCGTGGACGGGGTGGCCTGCGGCGGGAGGACGCCGGACAGCAGCGACACCATGGAGCCGTCCGAGTCGATCATGATCGAGTACGGCACCTCGAAGGTGCGCACGAACGATTCCGCGGTCGCCGCCTGGTCGCGCACGTTGACGCCCAGGAACTCGACCTCGTCGCTGAACTCCTCGCTGGCCGCGTTGAGGTCCGGCGCCTCGACGCGGCAGGGCGGGCACGCGGCGTACCAGAGGTTGATGACGACGGGGCGGGGCCGCCAGTCCGCGAGGCTGGCGGACTCCCCGCTCAGCAGGGTGAAGTCCAGGTCCAGCGGGTCGCCGCGCTCGGCGTCCGTCAGCTGGGTGATGACGCCGGCTCCGGAGACGTAGCCCTTGTCCTCGCCGGACCGCGCCTGCTCGGCCAGGTCCTCCGAGCCCGAGGTCCCGCAGCCTGCCAGCGCCAGCCCGCCCAGTCCGACCAGGCCCAGGGCGGCCCGGCGGGTGCGGATGCCGTCGGGGAAGGGGCTCCGGCTCATGCGCCCGTCCCGGGCTGTGTCAGCTGCATGTCACCGGCGATGTCGTCATAATGCACGACGTCCAGTGTGCCGGAGCCGTCTGAGAAACTCGTGACTGAGGCGAGCGCGCACTGCCGCTTCCGCGGGTCGTGCGCCAGCGGCCTGCCCTCCGTCCACAGCCGGGTCGACCAGATGGGCAGCTGGTGGGACACGATGACGCCGGAGGCCTCCTCGAGGCCCTCCGCCCGGCCGATCTCCGTCAGGCGCGCGCGCAGGCTCATCATGGCCGCGCGCACGCGCAGCGCCTGGTCGAGGTACGGCTCGCCCCACGACGGTCGCAGCGGGTTGCGTGCCAGGTAGAGGGAGCGCGGGTCCCGCAGCAGTGAGTCCTTCGTCACACGGGTCCCCTCGAAGTCGTTCTGCGCCTCGATGACCCGTTCGTCGGTCGTGACCGGCAGATCCAGCCGGGCGGCCAGCGGGGCGATCGTCTCCTGCGCCCGCTGCAGCGGCGAGGCGACGAGCGCGCGGAGGTGCGGGTCCTTCTGCGGCAGCACCTCCGCCACCCGGTCGGCCATCTCGAAGCCGCGCTGGGACAGTCCGTAGCCGGGCATCCGTCCGTAGAGGATGCCCTCCGGGTTGTGGACCTCGCCGTGGCGGACCAGGTGGATGCGGACGCGGGTCATGCGGGACTCCCCGCTGCCGCTGCTGCGCGGGCGGCCGCCGGGAGTGCGGCCACGATCGTCTCGAGCACCTCCGGGGTGTGCGCCAGGGACAGGAACCACGCCTCGAACGCGGACGGCGGCAGGTGGATGCCGGACTCCAGCATCGACTGGAAGAACGCGGCGTGCGCCTGCGTGTCCTGCGTCCGCGCGTCGTCGTAGTCCCGCACCTCGCGGTCGGTGAAGAAGACGGAGAACATCGAGTTCGCGCTCTGGACGCGGTGCGGGACCCCAGCCTGGGTCAGCGCATCCGCGACGGCCGAACGCAGCACGTCCGCCGCCTGCTCCAGCTGCGGGTAGACGTCCAGCTCCGTCGTGAGGCGCAGGGTCGCGAGCCCTGCGGCGGAGGCGACGGGGTTCCCCGACAGGGTGCCCGCCTGGTAGACCGGTCCGGCCGGGGCGAGGTGCTGCATGAGGTCGCGGCGGCCGCCGAACGCGGCGGACGGGAAGCCGCCGCCCATGACCTTGCCGAACGTGAAGAGGTCCGCGGCGCCGTCCGGGTACCCGTCGCGCGCCTCCTCGTAGCCGTACCACCCGGAGGCGGACACGCGGAAGCCCGTCATGACCTCATCGGAGATCATGAGCGCCCCGTGCTGGGCGGTGAGCCTGCGGATGTGCTGGGTGAAGCCGTCGCGCGGCGGGACGACGCCCATGTTGCCGGGGCTCGCCTCCGTGATGACGCAGGCGATCTGATCCCCGTGCTCCGCGAACGCGGCTGTGAGGGCCTCGTGGTCGTTGTACGGGAGGACGAGCGTGTCCGCGGCGGCCGCACCGGTGACGCCCGGGGTGTCCGGCAGCGAGAACGTCGCCAATCCGGAGCCGGCCTGGGCCAGGAGCGCGTCGACGTGGCCGTGGTAGCAGCCGGCGAACTTCACGATCTTCGCCCGGCCGGTCACGCCGCGGGCCAGGCGGATCGCGGACATCGTCGCCTCGGTCCCGGAGTTCACGAGGCGGACCTGCTCGACCGGGTCGATGCGGGAGACGATCTCCTCCGACAGCTGCACCTCCGTCTCGCCCGGCGTGCCGAAGCTGAAGCCGCGACCGGCCGCGTCGCGGACGGCCTCCAGCACCTCCGGGTGCGCGTGGCCCAGGATCATGGGGCCCCACGAGCCGATGAGGTCGATGTACGTGCGGCCGTCGACGTCCGTGAGATGCGCGCCCTGGGCGCTCGCGATGAAGCGGGGGGTGCCGCCCACGGCGCCGAAGGCGCGCACGGGCGAGTTGACGCCGCCGGGGATGACGGCCTGAGCGCGGTCGAACAGGGCGGACGACGCGGGGGCGGGGGTGTTCATCGGACTTCCTCTCCGTCGGGTGATGCGGTGGGGACAGCGCTTCCGGTGGGTGTGTCGGTGCGGACGGCGGGCCGGGGTCTCAGCGTCAGACGACGTCGTCGCAGGCCGCGGTGGGCCCGGTCGCGGGCAGTTCCCGCATGTGGGTGAGGACCGTGCCGAAGATGCCGGCCATCGCGGTGATCTGATCCTCGTCCAGGAGGTCGATGAGGTGCTCGCGGACCCCGGTCACGTGGACGGGCGCGGTCTCCGCCAGCAGCGCGAAGCCCTCGTCCGTCAGGTGGCACTTGACGCCGCGGCGGTCCTCGGCGGACTTCTCGCGCTCGAGGATCCCCCGCGACTCCAGGCGGGCGACGATGTGGGTGAGCCGCGACCGGGACACCCCGGTGTCGGCCGCCAGCGTGGCCATGCGCAGGGCGTGGTCCTCGGACTCGGACAGGCGCACGAGGATCGTGTACTCCGTCAGTCCCAGCGTAGACTGCGACCGCAGCTCGCGGTCCAGGCGGGTCATGAGGAGCTGGTGGGCGTCCAGGAAGGACCGCCAGGCGATCATCTCCTCCGGTTCGAGCCAGCGCATCAGGATCGCTCCGCGTCCGGACCGTTCAGCAGCTGCGCGACCTCGGTCGCCCAGTAGGTGAGGACCGCGTCCGCACCGGCGCGCTTGAACCCGATGAGGCTCTCGAGGATCGCCGGCTCCCGGTCGATCGCACCGGCCTGCGCCGCGAATTCGATCATCGCGTACTCGCCGGAGATCTGGTACGCCCAGATCGGCACGGGGCTGGCGGCCGCGGCATCGGCCAGCACGTCCAGGTAGGGCATGCCGGGCTTGACCATGACGATGTCCGCGCCCTCCGCCACGTCCAACTCCAGCTCGCGCAGCGCCTCGCGGCCGTTCGCGGCGTCCTGCTGGTACGTGCGGCGGTCGCCCACCAGCTGCGAGTCGACGGCCTCCCGGAAGGGGCCGTAGAACGCGGAGGCGAACTTCGCGGCGTAGGCCAGCACGACGACGTCCTGGTGACCGGTCGCGTCCAGCGCGTGCCGCACGGCGGCGACCTGGCCGTCCATCATCCCGGACAGCCCCAGGATGTGTGCCCCGGCCTCCGCCTGGGCGACGGCCATCGCGGCGTAGCGGTCCAGGGTGGCGTCGTTGTCGACGGAGCCGTCGTCTGCCAGCACGCCGCAGTGGCCGTGCGAGGTGAACTCGTCCAGGCACAGGTCCGCCATGATGACGGTCTCCTCCCCCAGCTCGTCGCGCAGCAGGCGCAGCGTCCGGTTGAGGATGCCGTCCGGGGCGTCCGCCTGCGAGCCCTGCTCGTCGCGGACCTCCGGGATCCCGAAGAGCATGAGACCGCCCACGCCCGCGGCCACGGCTTCGCGGGCGGCTGCGAGCAGCGAGTCGAGCGTGTGCTGGAGGACGCCGGGCATCGACGTGAGAGGCGCGGGCTCGGTGAGCGTCTCCTTCACGAACATCGGCAGGATGAGATCCGCCGCGTGCAGGCGGTTCTCACTCACCAGTCGGCGCAGAGCCGGGGTGGTCCGCAGCCGCCGGGGTCGGGTCGCGCCGTCCGCGAGCTGATAGACGGGCCTGCTGTCCATGCTGGTCACCTCTTCTTGAGCGAACGGGTCTGGGAGGGCCGCAGCGGCGCACGCCCGGCGGCCAGGCTGTCGGTGCGACGGGCGACGGCGTGCTCGACGAGGCCGCTGATGAGGGAGCCCAGGTTGGCTTCCTCCGCCAGCACGTCGACCTCGAGGCCGTGCTCCTGCGCCGTCTGCGCCGTCGCCGGTCCGATCGCGCACACGATCGTGGAGGCCGGCGGCTTCCCGGCGATCCCCACGAGGTTGCGCACCGTCGACGACGAGGTGAAGAGCACCGCGTCGAACTCGCCGGACTTGATCGATTCGCGCACGGGCGCCGGCGGCGGGGCCGCCCGGACCGTGCGGTACGCGGTCACGTCGTGGACGTCCCACCCGCGCTCCTGGAGACCCTCGAAGAGCACCTCGGTCGCGATGTCCGCGCGCGGCAGCAGCACGCGCGCGCCCGGGTCGGACGACGGATCGCGGTCCGGCCAGTCCTCGACGAGGCCGCGGGCGGAGTGCTCCCCGGTGGGCACGAGGTCCGGGGTCACGCCCCAGTCCTCCAGCGCCTGGGCGGTGGGGCCGCCCACCGCGGCGACGCGCACGCCGGCCAGCGCGCGGGCGTCCAGGCCGAACTCCTCGAACCATTCGCGGACCGCGCGGACGGCGTTGACGCTCGTGAGGCCCACCCACTGGTAGTCGCCGTTCACCAGCCCCTGGATCGCCCGCTCCATCTGCGTGGGGGTGCGCGGCGGCTGGATCGCGATCGTGGGCACGATCGTCCCGATCGCACCCAGCTCCGCCAGCTCGCGGGCGGTCGACCGACCCTGCTCCTGCGTGCGCGGGATGAGGACGCGCCAGCCGAACAGCGGGCGGGACTCGAACCAGTCCAGCTCCGCGTGCTGCTCGACGCCCTGGCCCAGGATCATCGTCACCTGCGCGTCGTCCGCGACCTCGTCGCGCAGCCGCTGCTCCGCCGCGCCGACGGTCGTCTCGATCGTCTGCTGCGCGACCGTGGAGACGGCCGTCGTCATGAGGACCGGGGTCTCCGCGTCCCAGCCGTCGCCCAGCAGCGCGGCCAGCGCGTCGATGACGTCGTCGCGCACGCCGTGGAGGACGTGACCGGTGTTGCGGTGCTTCGACACGTCCAGGTGCGACTGCTCGCCGGCCTCGACGAGGCGCACGGAGCGCACGCGGTTCGTCGTGACGGGGGCGCCGGCGAACGCGGCGGCGGACACCGCCGCACCCACACCGGGGATGAGTTCGAAGTCGACACCCTGGCGGCGCACGGAGGCGGCCTCGTCCGTCGTCGTGGAGAAGAGGACTCCGTCGTGCGGGACGATCCGCACGACGCTGCCGTGGTCGCGGGCCAGGCCGGCCAGCTTGCGGCCGCGCGTGGTCGCCGCCTGGCCCAGCTCCCGTGCGTCCATCCGCTGGGCGTCCGGCCCGGCGTAGGCGTCGACGATGTCGCTGTGGGCCTCCGGGTCGAAGGCGATGAGCGTCGCGGAGGCGATGAGGTCCGTGCCGCGCTTCGTCATGAGGGCGGGGTCGCCGGGGCCTGCGCCCAGGAAGTAGACGGTGGGCACGGCGAGCGCGCCGAACGCTCCGTCAGCGCGAATCGTCACGGTCGTGACCTCCTGCAGAGTGGGGGCGGCCGGAGGCCGCGGGAAGGTGGGTGGCCGGGGCGTGCGCGCCGCCGGCGGTCCCGGGGGCGACCCCCAGGCCGTCCAGCAGCGCGGTCGCCGCGGCGGCGCCGGTCTCCAGCGCGACGCGGTGGGCGTCGGCGGGGTCGTCCGGCAGCTGCGCGGAACGGGTCTGCCGCAGGAGCGTGCCCGCGTCGTCCGCCAGCACGCCGGTGACCTCGAGCGTGCTCCCGTCCACGTGCGCCAGTGCGCCGATCGGTGCGGAGCACCCGGCCTCGGCGCTCGAGAGGATCGCCCGCTCGCAGCCGACCGCCAGCGCGGTGGGCTCGTCGTGCAGACCGGCCAGCGCGTCGACGAGTGTCGCGTCGTCCGGACCCAGGTGCGCGTCCGCGGCACGGCACTCGATCGCCAGGGCTCCCTGACCGGGGGCCGGCAGCATGACGTCGCCGTCCAGCACGTCCGTCGCCTCGCCGATGCGGCCCAGGCGGCGCACACCGGCCGCGGCGAGCACGACGCCGTCCAGGCGCCCCTCCGTCACGTGGCGGATGCGGGTGTCGACGTTGCCGCGCACTCCCGTCACCTCGATGTCCGGGCGGGCGGCCCGCAGCTGCACGGCGCGCCGGGGCGAGCCCGTGCCCACGACCGCGCCGGCCGGCAGCTGGTCGAGCGTCAGACCGTCGCGGGCGACGAGCACGTCCGCGGGGTCGACGCGCGGGGGCACGGCGGCCAGGAGGATGCCCGGTGCCGGTGCGGTGGGGAGGTCCTTGAGCGAGTGCACCGCGATGTCGATCGTGCCGGACAGCAGCGCGGACCGCACGGCGGAGACGAACACGCCCGTCCCGCCGAAGGTCGCGAGCGGGGTCATGTTCACATCACCCTCGGTCACGACCTCGACGATCTCGACGCGCCAGCCGGTCCGCTGCGCCAGCTCCTGCGCGATCGCGGTCGACTGCGAGCGTGCCAGCCGGGACCGGCGGGTGCCCAGGCGCACCGTCCGACCGGTGGGGTGCTGCGGCTCGACGACGTCGAGCGTGTGGTCCGCGACGGGTGCGGTCCCGTCCGCGGCACCGGTTCCCGCGGGCACGTCGCTCGACGCGGATCCCGCCGAGGCCGGGGTCGTGCCCGACTCCGTGGCCGAGGCCGGGGCCGTCGTCCGGGTCCCCTGCGTCCCCTGAGCCGCGGAGGCCACGAACGCGGGGGCGACGTGGGCGGCGGGAGTCGCGGTCGTCGCCGCCGCCGTCATCTCCAGTTGGGGTGAGAGCGCCATCGCCATGAGGCCGTCGACGTCCGCACCCATGCTCGCGAGGAGGTCGGCGGGCCCGGACCCGGCGTCCGCAGGCTCGGCCGCCGTCGGCGCGGCGGCAGCGGCGG
>DYUK01000090.1 GCA_020743695.1 Brevibacterium senegalense
TCGTCGTCCGGACCGTTGCCCGGCGCGTACTCCCATCCCAGCAGTTGCCGGTAGAACTCCGCCAGCGCCGGCACGTCCCTCGTGTCGAGCACCGTCGACCGCAGGCGCGGAAAGGCAGGCGGCCGGTCGCCGATCGGGATGTCACCGGTCGATGCGCCGGCGGCCGGGTCCACACTCTGCGAGGAGTCGTCTTCGTCTCTCATGCGCACCAGTATGGGCGCAGGCACGGACACGGACCAGGGCCCGCCGGCGGCGGGCGAGCGGTCCCGGGGAAGCCGGCCACGGCCTCGGGAACGGGGTTCTCACCCGCACCCGAGGCCGTGGTCACCCCGGTCTCTCACTCCCAGACCGCGGTGGCCGGGTCGATGCCCTGGGCGCGCGCGTGCGCGTCGATGATCGCGGTGAGCCAGGCGGCCAGGCCCTGGGCGCGCTCGTCGTAGTGGGCCGTGAACCGCGGGTCCTGCACGTACATGCGTGCGATGCACACCTGCTTCTGCACGGTGATGTCGAACCACTGGCCGATCGAGGCGCGGTGTCGCTGGGCGAGCGCGTTCGCCTCCTCCGACCCGGGCTGGACACCGGCCGTCATCGCGGCGGCGAGATCCGCCTCCAGACGATCGGTCTCCTCCTTCACCCGCTTCCAGTCGTCGACGCCCATGCGGGCCTTGATCTTCTCCGACTGCGCCCACTCGGGGGTGTCACCCCAGTTCTCCTGGGCCTCGTCCTGCCAGGCGGGATCCCAGCCGTCGCCCAGGATCTCCGCCTGCTGCTCCGGTGTCAGCTTCTGCTCGCTCATGTGAGCCTCCTTCATCCGATCGACTGCAGCGATCATCCGCCGCAGGCGGTCGAGGCGTTCGGAGAGCACAGCACGCTGCCGGTCCAGCTGCGCGAGGACGTCCGCATCCGGATCGTCCAGCACCGCCTGCACATCGGACAGGGACAGACCCAGCTCCCGGTACAGGAGCACCTGCTGGATCCGCTCGATGTCCGCCGCCCGGTAGACGCGGTAGTCCGCCCACGTCCGTGTCGCGGGACTCACCAGTCCGATCTCGTCCCAGTGATGCAGGGTGCGCACGCTGACCCCCACGAGCTCCGCGACCCGACCGATCGTCAGCCCGTCGTCCGCGCCGCTCGCGGCATTCGCTGTCGCTGCGTCCATGACTCCATTCTCGACCACGGACACAACAGTGGGGCCTCACGCGGCGTGAGGGTCAAGACGCGTGAGTGTCGTGCGCCTGATGCGTCGCACTGAACACCGCGGCTCGTTCATTCAGGGCTCTTGTCGCCCGTCCCGGCCCGCTCTACCGTGTTGCCATCTGGCTGAATGCGCATTCAGCACGAAGCGTGCGCGCAGCCGCGACCGAACGGGGGTGAGACCGTGGCCTACCAGTACCACGGACACGACTGGGACGTGACGGGCAAGGAACCCGGCGGCTCGGCGAGGATCCTCGCCGCGGCGATCGACCTCTACGGCCGCCACGGCTTCGACCACGTGACCCTCAAGGACATCGCCGCCGCGGCGGGTGTCTCACCACCTCTCGTCATCCATCACTTCGGTTCCTCCGCCGGACTGCGGGACGCGTGCGACCGCCACGTCGCGGACTCCGTCAACCGCACGAAGAAGGACTCCGTGCGGCGCGGCCACCTTCCCACCAACCTCGTGCTGGAGATGATGCGGGAGCGGAGGCACCTGCTGCTCTACGTCTTCCGCGCCTTCGCCGCCGGCGGCGAGGCGACGGACCACCTCTTCGACCAGATGGTCGAGGACGCGATGGCCTACATCGCCGAGGCCGAGGAGCTGGGCCTCGCCCACCCCTCCGCCGACCCTCACCGACGCACCGTCATCCTCCTGGCCCAGTCCTTCGGCGCGCTCCTGCTGCACCGGCAGATCAAGCGCCACCTGGGCATCGATCCCGTCGACGGACAGCCGGAGGACCTGGCCCCCTACATGTCCGCGCTCATGGAGCTGTACACGCAGCCTCTGCTCAATGCGGACGTCTACGCGAACCTCGTCTCGATGGACGCGCAGCCCGACCAGCCTGACCACGACACGCACCAGCACCCCGACACCCGTTCGGAAGGACCGTCGTCATGACCACACCCCCTCCTGCTGCGAACCCGGCCACCGCACACTCGGCCTCCAGCGCGAGCCCGATCGTCGACGCGCACCCGGTCATCAGCGCCCGCGGACTCACGAAGAGCTTCGGCTCTGTCCGGGCGCTCGACGGACTCGACCTCTCGATCGCCCGCGGCGAGGTCCACGGGTTCCTGGGGCCCAACGGCGCCGGCAAGTCCACGACCATCCGCGTCCTCCTGGGACTGCTGCGCCCCGATTCCGGCAGCGTCCGGGTCTTCGACCGCGACCCGTGGCGCGACGCGGTGGAACTGCACCGTCGGCTCGCCTACGTCCCCGGCGACGTCGAGATCTGGCCGCACCTGACCGGCGGCGAGGTCATCGACATGTTCCTCCGACTGCGGGGTGACTACAGCGCCCGTCGCCGCAACGCCCTCGTCGACCGCTTCGAGCTGGACCCGCGGAAGAAGGCCCGGACGTACTCGAAGGGCAACCGGCAGAAGGTCGCACTCATCGCCGCGCTGGCCGCGGACGTCGACCTCCTACTCCTCGACGAGCCCACCGCCGGACTGGACCCCCTCATGGAGGCCGTGTTCCAGGAAGTGATCCGGGAGCGGACGGTGGAGGGGACCTCGGTCCTCCTGTCCAGCCACATCCTGTCGCAGGTCGAGGCGCTGTCCGACCGTGTCTCGATCATCCGCGCGGGCCGGATCGTCGAATCAGGGTCACTCACGGACCTGCGGCACATGTCGCGCACGACGTTCGAGGTCGACACGGTCCAGCCCGTCCATGATCTCGCCGCGCTGGACGGCGTCCACCACGTCCGGACGGAGGCCGGCCGCACCGTCTTCGACGTCGACGGTGACCACGTCGCCCCCGTCGTGAGCGCCCTGGCCCCGCTGGGCGTCCGCTCGCTCACGGCGCACCCGCCCACGCTCGAACAGCTGCTCATGCGCCACTACGGCGACTCCCCCACCGCCCGGCACTGAGCGCTGGAAGTCAGGAGCACCACGATGACCACCACGCACGATCCGGGCGCAGCGACAGTCGTCCAAGACACGTCCCCCACGACCCGCCGCGACCGGCCGCACGAGACCCGTCCGCGCCGCACCGCACCGCTGACCGCCGCACCGGCCCTCGTGCGGTTCCTGCTGCGCGTCGACCGCATCCGCGCGCTCGTCTGGGTGCTGGGGATCGGCGCCCTGGCGTTCTACTTCTCCCACGCGATCCAGGTGATCGCCGCCGACGACGAGACGCTCGCAGAGCTGGCGGGCCTCTACGCGGACCCCGTGGGCCGCATGATGGTGGGGCCCGGCTTCGGCATGGACGCACCCACCCACGAGCGGTTCTTCGCCGCCGGGTACGCGTTCGTCCTCTACATCGCGCTCGCCCTCATGAGCGTCTTCACGATGATCCGCCACACGCGCGCGGACGAGCAGGCCGGCCGCGCGGAGCTCCTGCGCGCGAACGTCGTGGGCCGGCACGCGACGCTGGCCGCCGCGCTCATCGTCACGATGCTCCAGGTGCTGGCCGCCTCCGCCCTCATCGCGGTCGGAGCGCTGTCCGCCGGCTACGCGCCCACCGGATCGCTGCTCATCGCCGCAACCGGTGCGGCGACGGGCCTCTTCTTCGCCGGAGCCGCAGCCGTGGCCGCACAGCTGGGCAGCTCGTCGCGCGGGGCCGCTGGCCTGGCTGGCGGGCTCATCGGACTGGCGTACGTCATCCGCATGGCCGGCGATGCGCCCCAGGTGGGCGGCACCGCCCTGTCGTGGGCCTCCCCGCTGGGGTGGGCCCAGCAGACGGCGCCCTACGTCGAGGACCTGTGGTGGCCGGTCCTGCTGCCGGCCGGCGGCGGGCTGCTGCTGGTCGCGCTGGGGTTCTGGCTGTCCACCCGCCGCGACGTGGGCGAGGGGATCCTGCCGGCCCGCCTCAGCAGGGCCGAGGCCCGCCCCGCCCTGGGCACGCCGCTGGGCATGGCCGCACGCACGCTCCTGGGGACCCTGCGCGGCTGGGGCATCGCCCTGGTGTTCGCGGGCCTCATGTTCGGGTCCTACTCCCAGACGATGCTGGACGCCGCGGACTCGCTGCCGCCGGAGTTCGCGGACTTCTTCACGGGCAAGGACGTCATGCTGGGCTACCTCGCGTACATCGCCCTCTTCATGGGGATCCTCGTCCTCGCGGCCGCGGTGGGCGGCCTCCAGCAGATCCGCGGCGAGGAGACCCGCAGTCGCGCCGAGTACGGACTGTCCGCCCCGCTGAGCCGCACCACGTGGCTGGGAGCCCACCTGACCGTCGTCCTCGCCGGCGTCGTTCTCATCCTCGCCGCCGTCGGCGCCGCGATGGGACTGGGTGCCGCCCTCAGCCTCGAGGAGGACGGGGGCCGCTACGCGGGCGACCTCATCGCGGCCGCTCTCCAGCAGGTGCCCGCGATCCTCTGCGTCGTCGGGATCGTGACGGCTCTCATCGGGTGGCTGCCGCGCGCGGCGCCTCCGGTGGGGTGGGCGATCGTGGCCTTCTGCGGCTTCATGGGCACGTTCGGCGGCCTCCTGGATCCGCCCGCCGCGCTCGTCGACCTCGACCCGTTCCACCACCTCGCGAGCCACCCCGTCGAGCCGATCGCGTGGGAGCCGATCGCCTGGCTCACCGCTATCGGCGCCGCCGGCATCGTGCTGGGGCTGCTGGGCTGGCGCCGCCGCGAGGTGGGGCGGGTCTGAGGACCGCGTCAGGCGGGCCCGGCCCGTGGCCGAGAACCCGGTCACCGGGTCGAGTCCCGGCCGGCGACCGTCGGGCCGCGCCCACCAGCCTCAGCCCTCGCCGTCTCCCACCGTGAGGACGAGTTTGCCGGTGGTCCGGTTCGTCTCCCCGGCCTCGTGTGCCTTCGCCGCCTCCGCCAGCGGGAACGTATCCGCGATGACGGCCCGCAGCTTTCCATCTTCCACGAGCTCGGCGATCGCCCGCATGCCGGCCTGGTCCGCCTCGACGAGCATGCTGACGGCGCGCACGCCCAGCTCCTCCGCCTTCTCGTCGCGCCCCTCGACGGGGATCGGGACAGTCGAGACGAGGACACCGCCGGGCACCAGGGTGTCGAGCGACCGCAGCTGCGTGTCACCTCCGATCGTGTCGAGGACGACGTCGATGTCCGCAGCCTCCTGGGCGAAGTCGACGGTGCGGTAGTCGATGGTCTCGTCCGCGCCCAGCTCGCGCAGGAGGTCGTGCTTGGGCTCGCTCGCGGTGCCGATCACGTGGGCGCCCAACGCCTTCGCGATCTGGATCGCCAGGTGACCCACCCCGCCGGCCGCACCGTGGATGAGCACGCGGTCCCCGGCCGCCACGTCCGCGATGTCGACGAGGCACTGCCACGCGGTGAGTGCGGCCAGGGGGATCGCCCCGCCCTGGATGTGGTCGATCGACTCCGGCTTCGCGACGAACGCGCGGGACGGGCCCGTCACGTACTCCGCGTGCGAACCCGCCCCGTACGGGTAGGGCAGCATGCCGAACACCTCGTCGCCGGGGGCGTGGAGGGTCACGCCCAGGCCCACGGCCTCGACGACGCCGGACACGTCCCAGCCCAGCGTGTAGGGCGGGTCGCCCAGGAACCGGCGGCCGCTGCGGTGCTTCCAGTCCGTCGGATTCACACCCGCCGCGTGCACACGGACCAGGATCTCGCTGATGCCGGGCTGGGGCCGGGGCACCTCGACTGCGTGGAGGACCTCGGGCCCGCCGTGCTCCTCCTGCCGCATCGCCGTCATCATTGGCTGGTCGGTCTGCTGCGTCGACTCGCTCATCTGTGCTCCCTTCCGGTGGCGCACCGGACCGCTCCGGCGCTGACGGGACATCTCCGCCTGGTGGGAGGATACCGACTGCAGGCTACTCGGCAGTGCAGTCCGTCACCCGCACGGAGAGACGGCAGAGGCCGCCACCCGCACGGGTGACGGCCTCCGGGCCGGGACAGCGGCACTTCCCCAGACAGGCGACTCCCACGTCAGCCGAAGGCCGCGAGGATCCCCGGCACGGACAGGACCGCGACGTAGTAGCCCATGAAGAGCACGCCCGCGTGGACCTTGACGAGGCGGATGAGCATGCCGCCCACCAGCCCCACGGCCGTGACGACCATGAGGCCCAGCAGACCGCCCTCCCACAGGCTCACGACCACGACGAGGCCCACGAACGCGGCGATGATCGCCTCGTGGCTCACCTTCGTGACGACGAACTTCGCGGCCACGTGCGCGTACCGCATGGCGAACGGGTACGCGATCGCAACGGCGCAGACCGCACCCAGCAGCGCGAAGATGAAGAAATCGAGCGTCGTGAGGTGGGTCGAGATGTTGTTGATCGTCCCGCCGTCCGGGTTCGTCTCGAACACCGGGGGCGCGTTGAACAGCGGTGCCGCGGGTCCGGCCGCGACCGGGCTGAGCGGCAGGCCGAACGCGATGAGCGGGATGAGCGTCTCTGCGATGTACGTCGACTCCGTCGTGCCGTTCTTCGCGGTGATGACGCTGGTGAGCCGCTGGTAGCCCTGCTTGATGCGAGCTCCCACGATCTCACCCATGAGCACCGTGACGGCGACGGGCGAGAACACGAACGTGGCGCTCGAGACGACGGACGTCGCGGCGGTCGCCGTCACCTGACGACGGTCCAGCACCTTGAACGGGTTGGGGAACGTGCGGCCGGCCTTCTCGCCCTCCGTGCGCGAGGGGCGGACATCCGGGGCCAGGTACACGTGGGAGGGCTGCGACCGGCGCATCTCCTTCCGATTCTGCGGCACGAGGACCATGAAGAGGGCCACGATCATGGGGCCGATCGCGATGCCCAGGAAGTAGCTGATCGACAGCGACACCTCGAAGCTGCCGGTCCACGCCTGCAGGCCCAGGATGACCGCGACGAACGGGACCAGCGCGATGACACCCGCCCACTTCGCCGCTGACGAGTACGCGATGCCCGCCGCCGCCACGAGGAAGATCCACGGCGCGAACGAGGTGATGAGGTCACCGAACGGGGACAGGATCCACGCGAACAGCACCGCCGCCGGGATCGCGATGAACGCGGAGATGACGGCACCGGAGATCGCCTTGCGCAGCGCCAGGTGCGGCAGACCCAGCGCGCGCATCTTCGCGGCGTCCTCGAGGATGGGCACCGCCAGCGTGTCGCCGGGTATGCCCAGCAGCATCGTGGGCACCGCGTGGGTCATGTGCTTCGAGATCGCCGCGGCCATGAAGAAGGTGAAGACGCCGGCCGGCGGCACCCCGATGAGGATGACGACCAGCGTGAGGGGTGCGATCGTCGCGGTCTCGTCCGTGCCGGACACGACGCCGATGAGCGTGAAGACGATCGCGCCGATGACACCCATGAGGACCGCGATCGGCAGGTCCTGGAGCAGCAGTTCCATCAGGCGTCCCCTCCGGCCCGGCGGACCTCCGCGCGCGCGGCGGCTCGGGCCTCGGCTTCGCGGAACGCCTCGGTGAGGCCGGCGGCCTCGAGCTCGGCGCGGGACAGGTCGGTCGCGTCCTCGAGGACTCCCAGGCCGCGCGCGTCCTCGCCCAGCTCGTCGATCGCCGCGGCAAGGGCACCGGAATCCTCCGCGTCCTCGCTGATGATGCGGGCGGGCGAGCTGACCCGCGCCGTGATGACACCGGCGGCCAGGCATCCCAGGATGCCGGTGATGAGGCTCCACACGTCGACCAGCTGCTCCTCGACGCCCAGCGCCGTCACGACCGCGCGGCCGCCGTACAGGCCCACGATCCCGCAGACGATGCCCACGAGGACGCCGATGAGGAGCTTGTTGCCCCTCACGGTGTCGCCCCACACGTGCAGGAACTCCCCCTGCTGCTCGGCGGCCGGTGCCGCGTCGCCTGCTGGTCCGCGCGTCATCGCGTCCCCTCTCAGGTCGGGCGCGCCGCACCCGTCTGCGGGCACGGTGCGCGGGATCCCGTGAGGGATCCGTTCAGTGTCAGCTCCCGGCCGTCTGCCGGGACAGTGCGCGCTTGACCGACGACGCGGACGTGCGGTCCAGCGCCTCGTCCACCGCGTCCGAGGCCCCCATGAGCCCCGTCAGGTCGATGCCCGTCTCGTAGCCCAGGCCGTGGAGCATCCACAGCAGGTCCTCGGTCGCCAGGTTGCCGGTCGCGCCGGGGGCGAAGGGGCAGCGCCCCAGCCCGCTGGCGGACGCGTCGAACTCGCGCACACCCGCCTCCAGTCCCGTGCGGACGTTGGCGAGCGCCTGACCGTACGTGTCGTGGAAGTGCAGTGCGATCCTATCCGCACCCACGCCCGCGCGGTCCAGGTCCGCGAGGACCGCCTCGACCTGGCCCGCGTGGGC
>DYUK01000091.1 GCA_020743695.1 Brevibacterium senegalense
GTGCTGGAAGTGGGGCGGGGCCCAGTCGTAGTCCTCGCGGGCGCGGATCGACAGGCGCGTGCCGACCTGCTCGTCCGCGATGTAGAAGGGGCCCGAGGTTGCGATGCCGGTCGACCGTCCGGGGCCGAAGCCCTCCGAGTCCAGGTCGAGCGTCGCGTTCGACAGGAGGCCCGCGTTCATCGTCGAGGTCGCCTGCGGGAAGCCCGGCGCGGGCGCATCGAAGCGGAAGCGGACGGTGGACTCGTCCAGGACCTCGCTGCCGGCGTAGTTCGTGATCTGCTCGGAGATCGGCAGGCCGCGGGCGTTGTCGCCCAGACCGAAGAGGTCGAAGTTCTTCGCGACGTTCGCAGCGTCCAGCGCGGAGCCGTCCGAGTACGTGACGCCCGTGCGGATCCGGAAGTTGAACTCCGTGGCATCCGCGTTGACCTCCGGCAGCTCCTCCGCGATCCACGGGTGCAGCTCGAGGGTCTCCTCGTCCTGGTACAGCAGCCGGTCGGTGATGTTGTTGACGATGCCGCCGTTGGGGTAGAAGCCGGCCTGCGGCGGGAACAGGGTCGTCCACGTGAGGGGCTCGAAGTACCGCAGCACGCCGCCGCGCACGGGCTCGCCATCCGCCGGGAGCGGTGTCGTGTCCGTGGGGGTGCACCCCACCAGCGTGAGGAGGGCGCCCAGGCCCAGACCGCCGCCCAGCACGGCGCGCCGGGGCACGGCACGTGCGGGGAGGGTGCGCGGGTGCAGGGTGCGACCCAGGGCAGGGGAGGAGGGGGTCAGCGAAGGAGGCACGGATTCTCTCGTCTGCAGTGCGGAGTGCGATGTCACGCGTGCGTCGCGGTGGGACGCGCGTCGCGGTGGGGTGCGCGGGGCGGGACTGTGTGCGGTCCCAGGGCGCGGGGATGCCGGAAACCGGCAGATGAGCCGGGGGCTCGGAGAGATCAGCTCAACACGTGGCTGTCGTGACGACCATGTGGTCGATGTGCCGGCGGCGCCAGCACAGCAGGGACTCGGGTCGTGTCATCACGCAGACGATCACACCACCGATTGCTTGCCGTGTCAACTGAAGTGTGGTCGGCGGCAGCAGTGGCCCGTGACTGTGGCGCGCGTTACAGTCGAGGTAGGCGGCGGGCAGTGCCCACGTCACGGGTACGGTCCGGGACGCCAGCACCCTCGATGAAGGAGGTCAGCATGACTGACGAATCACGCACGCGCGACACGGAGCCCCGCGGAGACGGTGCGCCCGGCGACTCCAGCGGAGTCGATGCGATCGACACCGTGAATGAGGGCGCTCGGAAGGTGCTGGGTGACGCCCAGGTGAGCTACGGCGAAACGCAGACCTACAACGAGCCCGACGAAGCGGCGCTCCAGACGGAGGCCGCCCTCCATGGCGACCGGATCACGCGGAACCCGGACGGGACCCACGAGGTCACCTCCGTGGCACCCGGACCCGCGGACGACCCGGCCGGCGGCTGGGCGGACCTGCCCGCGGGTCGCAAGGGCGACGGGGCACTGACGGAGACCGTCGAGGAGACGGAGGCGCGTCAGGCGGAGGCGCGTCAGGCGGAGCAGCGGGACGCGGACGCGCAGACACGGGACTGACGACCGCGTCCGGTCCTGACGACTCGCCCGCGGGGGCCGCACGTACCCCCGCGGGCGAACTCGGTCCGGCCCTGGCCACCGCCGGGTCACGACTGGGGCGCACCGCGCGTCGCACCCGGATCCGTTCACGCGGATGTGCCAGCATGTCCGTTGACAATCACATACGCACCCCTGTGAGTCGACGTGCGCATCGCCGGACCTGACCGACGGATCGCGCGCCACTTCCCCCACGAACAGAGGTTCTTCCCCATGCATGCGCGACCCCTCGCGGCGCTGGTCGGTTCGACGACCGCGCTGCTCACTGTCCTGACCGTCGCCCCGGGCACCGCCCTGGGCGCGCCGGAGACCTCGGACGCCCCCGAGACCACCGAGTCCCAGCTCCAGGGCATCGACGAGTCCGGACTGCAGCTGCCCGGCGCTCGTGGCTCCTCGACCTCGACGACGGCGACGACGGACTCCCTCACGACTAACGTGCCTTCCCTGTTGCGTGCGCCCGCGGCGCAGGCGCAGCTGTCGACGGGGTTCACGCAGTCCGTCGCCCAGCAGGTGGGCGGCACGACCGGCGGTGACGCATCCGGTGGCCTGCCCACCGGCGGCGCGCAGGCTGCGAACCTGGGCACGGGACCGGGCGCGGCCTGGGGCGCGGAAGGTTCCGGCGTCACCGGATCCGGCGGGACGGGCGAGGACTCGTCGTCGACCGCGGAGGCCGAGGTCGACGTGCCCCCGCCGTCCGGCTCTGTCTCCCAGACCACGGAGGACGGCATCACGATCGCCGCCCTCTCCGACGAGATGGCGCTGCCGGAGGACGCCCCGGGGGTCGTGGGCCTCGTCTACGACGAGCACTCGGCCGTGCAGTTCGAGGTGCGGACGAAGGTCGACGGCGAGTGGACGGCCTGGGACCGGCTCGACGCGGAGGAGGTCGACGGCGGCACGCCCGGCACCGACCCCTACTACGTCACCGGTGCGCAGGGACTGCAGGTGCGGATCCTGGGCGACGACTGGGATCCCGCGGGCACGCGGGTGCTGCTGGTCGATCCCAAAACCCTCGATTCCGACGCCGAGGCCGTGCGCGACAACCAGCCCGTCGTCCCCGAGCAGGGGGAGACGGACGAGGACGCGGGCACCGACGACGGTGCCGGGACCCCGGAGACAGGGGCCGAGGACGGCGCAGATGAGGGTCCCTCCGCGGACGGGCTGACGGTGCAGAACGCGTCGTTCCCCGTTTCGGGTGGGACGAGCAGTGTCACCGCAGGGGCGGACGGTGAGTCCTCGGGCGCCGGCGGTGCCGGCGGCTGGGAGGCGACGACGACCTCGGCGAAGGTCACGAAGGTCGAGAAGCCGAACGTGCGCACCCGCAAGGACTGGGGCGCCAGCAAGAAGCTGGGGACGACGGAGCACGATGTGGCGGCTGAGACGACGGCAGCGATCGTCCACCACTCGGCGGGTGCGAACGACTACGACGCGGAGGACGTGCCCGCGATCCTGCGCGGCATCCACACCTTCCACGTCGAGGGCCGCGGCTGGGACGACGTGGGCTACAACATGTTCGCGGACAAGTACGGACGACTGTGGGAGGGCCGCGCGGGCAGCCTCAGCAAGGCGGTCGTCGGTGCGCACGCGGTGGGGTACAACACCGGGACGTTCGGCATCTCCGTCCTGGGGACGTACGAGAAGAAGGCGCCGCCCACGAGGACGCGCGACGCGGTCGCCGGGGCGATCGCGTGGAAGCTGTCGCTCAGCGGCACGTCCGCGGATGCGAAGACGACGATCGCCGGTGACCGGATCCGGACCGTCAGCGGCCACCGCGACGTGGGGCAGACGTCGTGCCCCGGCGACGCGTTCTACTCGAAGATGGGCGAGATCCGCTCGACGGCGGTGGAGATCCAGCAGGGCGATCGCGACGTGAACCCGGAGTCGGAGAAGAAGTCGGAGAAGAAGGACTCCGGGAAGAAGAAGTCGGATTCGAAGGATTCCGGCAAGAAGGACTCCGGTTCGAAGGACTCGGGTTCGAAGAAGAAGTCGGAGGAGAAGGAGTCCGGCGGCGGCATGACCGGCGGGGCCTCGGACATGACGCCGGGGGTCGCGCAGGACTGAGCGGACTTGGGGGTTCTGTAGGGTCGGATCATGGCGATCACGACTGCTCTGGACCATCTCGTCTACGTCGTTCCGGACCTGGAAGCCGGTGTGAAGCGCTTCGCACAGGCGACCGGCGTCACGCCCGTCTACGGCGGTGCGCACGTGGGGAAGGGGACGGCGAACTTCCTGGTGGGCCTGCGTTCTGCGGGCTGGGCCGACGAGCCGGCACCGCTGACCTACCTCGAGATCCTGGGGCCCGACCCGCAGCAGGAGGTGGCACCCGGCACTCCACTCCCGCTGGAGGTCGACCGAGTCGAGGCCGCGCGCCTGCAGACGTGGGCGATCCACCCGGACGGATTCGACGGGGTGCTGGAACGGGCGGCTGCTCAGGGCGTGGATGTCGGTGAAGCGCGCGACATGTCCCGGCGGACCCCGGAGGGTGAGCTGCTGGAATGGCGGCTGACGATGCGGGATCGACTGCCGTTCGAAGGACTGCAGCCGTTCCTCATCGACTGGGGCACCTCGACGCATCCGGCGACGCGCGCGATGCCGGTGCTGGGGCTCGAATCGCTCACGCTCACACACCCGGACGCGGACGGTCTGCGGGCTGCGCTCGATGTGTTGGGTGCTGCGGGCACGGACGTGGAGCAGGGCACCGAGCGCGGGATGCGCGTGGTGCTGGACACGCCCCGCGGCGTCGTCGAGATCTGAGGGCGGACGCGATGATGGATGCGACTGCAGACGGTGGTGCGGCTGACGGTGGACCGTCGAGCCGGGACGGTGCGCAGGTGACTGCGCCCGGAGTGGTCCGGACCTTCGACCACCTGGTCGTTGCGGTGCCGGATCTGGCCGCGGGTGTGCGGGAGTTCGAGGAGCTGACCGGAGTGCGGACGACGCCCGGCGGCAGTTACCCCGGTCGTGGTACGGCGAACCACATCGTGCCGCTGGTGCCGCGCGGATGGGCAGGGGAGCCGCTCACGTACCTCGAGATCCTGGGCCCGGACCCGCAGCAGGATCCGGAGCTCGCAGCCCGGTCGCTGCCGGGTGTCACGCGGATCCTCGCGCAGAGGTGGGCAGTGCATCCGGATGACCTGGACGCGACGGTCGCGGCGGCGGAGCAGGCGGAGGTGGACTTCGGGCAGGTCTTCGACATGAGCCGGAACACCCCGGACGGGGGACTGCTCGAGTGGCGACTCACGCGCCGAACGCCGCTCGCGCACGGGGGCGCGCAACCGTTCCTCATCGACTGGGGCACCTCGCAGCACCCGGCAGACACCCTGCGAGAGGCGGCGGCCACATCGTACGAAGCGGCGGGTGACGCGGGGCGGGAGCCGGCCGGGGCCTCGGCGGACACGACGGACGGCTCCTCATCTCAGCCGGGCCTCGTGCTCGAGCGGCTCGAGTTCTTCGGCCCGGACCCGGAGGTCCTCCGCGAGGCGATCCGTGTACTGACGGGCGAGACCGTCGACGTCGCGCAGGCGCCGGAACCCGGCGTCCGTGCCGTCATCAGCGGCCCGGCAGGCGAGTGCGTCATCGACTGACGCGCGCCCGCGTCCGTGCGGGATCACCGGATCAGAGGGCTCCCGCAGGGTCCGGCTGAACCTGAAACGACCGACCCCTCCCCACTGCGTTCCGTGGCAGTCGGGAGGGGCCAGAGCGAACCGGGAGCGTCAGGGTGCGCCCGCCGACTCAGAAGTCGGGGACTCACTTCATGCTGAGCCAGCCCATGACCCCCGAGTAGTCGTAGGTCGAGACGTTGGCGGCGCCGGGGTTCTGCTCGAGGACGGTGACGTTGTTCCAGTCCGCCTCGAGGACCACGGCCGTGTGGCCGTATCCGCCGCCCCAGCTGCGATCCCAGACCAGCACATCGCCCGCCTTCGGCACAGAATCCGGGTCGGTCGTGGAGTTGACGTGCTTCTCCCAGTACTGGGCGTTGCCGTTCGTGTCGTAGTTCTCGAAGATGCCCGCGGCCGCACCGTCGCCGGTGGCCAGCGCGGGCAGCCCGTTGTCGATCGCGTACTGGGCCACAAGGTCCCAGCACTGGGCGCCGTAGTACCCGTCGACGTCGATGTACGAGCCCTCCCACTTGTCGCGGAAGGCCTGCGCGGCATCGGCACCGGAGGCGGCCGAGGCGACTTCCTCCGCGGGGGCGGCGGACTCTGTGGCGGCCGACTGCTCGGCCTGGTGCGGCGTGGCGGAGGCGGAGGCCGCGCCGGGGGCGGCGACCAGCCCTCCGGACACGGCGAGCGCGCCGGCGGCGAGGAGTGTCCACGCCTTCGCGGTGGTCTTCGACGTCGTGATGGTCTGTGTCGTCTTCGTCCGTGCGGTGGAATTCATGCTGTCATCCTCTGCTCGTCTGTGTCGGTCGGTTCGAGCGTAGGCAGAGGTGATTCGGGGCGATCAACAGTGGTGAGGTGAATCTCAGACGGATCGAACCTGCTGGTCAAGGGACTCTGAGCCAGAGTTCACCCGCGGGCCGTGGACGACGGTGCAGTCGTATGCCCACGGGCTCGTCGAGTCCTCTACCGTGGGGTGCAGGACTCCACTCCCTTCACCGACGATGCCAGGAGGGCACGACGCGATGACCGCTTTCGTCACACCCGATGAGCACACGACCCGCCCGACGCTCGAAGGCACCTTCGGCATGTCCGCTTCGACGCACTGGATCGCGACCGCGACGGCCCAGTCTGTTTTGGAGCGCGGCGGCAACGCGTTCGACGCGGCGACCGCGGCCGCTTTCGTCCTCCACGTCGTCGAGCCCCATCTCAACGGTCCCGGCGGTGATATGACGGGGCTCTTCGCCACCGCCCAGAACCCGGACCGGCCCGTCGTCATGATGGGCCAGGGCGTCGCGCCGGAGGGGTCGACGATCGAGCACTACCGCGCGCTGGGACTAGACCTCGTCCCCGGTGCCGGCGCGCTCGCCGCCGCTGTTCCCGCTGCGGTCGACGCGTGGCTGCTGCTCCTCCAGGACTACGGGACGTGGGAACTGGCGGACGTCCTCGCCTACGCGATCGGATACGCGGAGGACGGCCACCCGATCCTCGCCCGCACGTGCGCGCAGATCGCGGCGGTCCAGGACCTCTTCACCCAGCACTGGCCCACGAGCGCAGCGCTCTGGATGCCGGACGGCAAGATCCCGGAGCCCGGCCAGATCGTCCGCAACCCCGAATACGCGCAGGTGCTGCGCGACCTCATCGCCGCGGGGGAGGAGGCGGAGTACCGCGAGGAGCGGATCCTCGCGGCCCGCGAGGAGTGGCACACCGGCCGCGTCGCGCAGCTGAGCACGGAATTCATCCGCGCCCCGCACCGGCACTCCGACGGCGGCGACTACGCGGGCGTCCTCACGGTCGACGACTTCGCGACCTCGACGGCGCAGTTCGAGGAGGCCGCGACGATCGAGTTCCGCGGTTACACGATCGCGAAGGTGGGAGCCTGGAGCCAGGGGCCGGTGCTCCTCGAAGCCCTGCGCATCCTCGACGGGTTCGACGACGACCGTCTGGACCCGTCGACGGAACTGGGCGCCCACACGATCATCGAGGCCCTCAAGCTGGCACTGGCGGATCGCGACGTCCACTTCGGTGACAATGACTTCGACCTGGACGCGCTGCTTGCCGACGACTACATCGCGGAGCGTCGGGCGCTCATCGGGGAGACGGCCTCGGCCGAGTTCCGTCCCGGCGCCCCGGGTGGACGTGACGGTCATCGTCCGCCGCTCGTGACGGCGGAGGAATTCATCGCCCGCTTCGGCGGCGACACGACGGCCGCCGGCGGCGGGGAGCCTACGGTGCCCGGGGCTTCGGGACCGGCGTCGTCGGACAGTGCGGCGCAGGTGGCGAAGGCGTTCGCGGGCGGCTCCGGGCACATGTTCGCGGTGACGGATGCTGAGGCCGGCGCGGACGACAGCGGCGCCGTGCGCGGCGACACCTGCCACATCGACGTCGTGGACCGGTGGGGGAACATGATCGCGGCGACGCCGTCCGGCGGGTGGCTGCAGTCCTCGCCCGCGATCCCGGGGCTGGGCTTCTGCCTGGGCACTCGTCTGCAGATGACGTGGCTGGATGAGGAGTCCGGTCAGCCGCTCACGCCGGGTGCGCGTCCGCGGACCACGCTGTCGCCCACGCTCATCCTCAAGGACGGGAAGCCGGTCATCGCGCTGGGCACGCCCGGCGGCGACCAGCAGGACCAGTGGCAGCTGCTCCTCGTGCTGCGACTGCTGGTGGGCGGCTACGAGCCCCAGCAGGCGATCGACGCCCCGGCGCTCCACACGACGTCGATGGTCGGCTCGTTCTGGCCGCGCACGTGGAATCCGGCCGGTGTCATGGTCGAGGATCGGCTGGGTGAGGACGTCATTGCCGGACTGGACGCGCGCGGTCACCGGATCACGCGGGCCGGCGACTGGGCGCTGGGTCGTCTGTCGTGCGTGACCCGCGACGCGGAGTCCGGTGTCCTGACTGCGGGGGCGAACCCGCGCGGGGCGCAGGGGTATGCCGCCGGGCGGTGAGTACCGTCCAAGCAGAGGACTGCGGCTCCCAGCCCGGCTGGGGCTGCAGGCGTCTGCGGGACCGGCGGCGGCCTCGGGAACGGGTGGGTGTCAGACCCGGTGGCGCGTGACGTGACCCGCCACCGTGACCGCACCGATGATGACGGCGGTCAGCAGCACGCCCAACCACAGGTTGACCTGCAGCGTCAGTGCGCCCACGAGGGCGCCGATGAGGATGCCGAGGATGGCGAGGACTCGGCGGGGCCACTTGTCGCCGCTGCCGCCGGCCAGGCGTGATTCGGAGGCCAGGCCCACGATCGTCGAGGTGACGACGACGGTCGTGACGTCCGCGACCCCGATCTTGCGCGCCGCTGCGGCCTGCATGCCCATGACGAGCGCGAGGACGGACGTCGTGATGGTGCCGACCAGGTGGTTCTGCGAGGGATCCTCGAACACGACGAGCGCGGCCAGGGCGAGGCAGCCGATCGCGACGGCGCCCATGACGCCGGTCGTGCGGCCGGACCACTCGCCCTTGGGGGTGGGCTTGAGGATCCGGCCCGCGATCACCGCGCCCACGAGGAAACCCGCGAACGCGAGAGCGGGGCGCAGCACGGGGATTCCGGGTGCGCCGGCCAGACCCATGCCCAGGATCACGACGTTGCCGGTCATATTGCCGGTGAAGACCTTGTCGTAACCCAGATAGCCCACCGCATCGACGATGCCCGTCGAGAACGTGAGG
>DYUK01000092.1 GCA_020743695.1 Brevibacterium senegalense
TGGTCCGCCATCGCACGGGTGATCGCCTGACGGATCCACCACGTCGCGTAGGTGGAGAACTTGAAGCCCTTCGTGTAGTCGAACTTCTCGACCGCACGGATGAGGCCCAGGTTGCCCTCCTGGATGAGGTCCAGGAACAGCATGCCGCGGCCCGTGTAGCGCTTGGCGAGCGACACGACCAGGCGCAGGTTCGCCTCGAGGAGGTGGTTCTTCGCGATCCGGCCGTCGTGGATGATCCACTGGTACTCGCGCACCAGCTTGGGCTCCGAGACCTCGCCCTGCTTGACGAGGTGGTCCGCGTACATGCCGGCCTCGATGCGCTTCGCGAGGTCGACCTCCTCCGCCGCGTTCAGCAGCGCGACCTTGCCGATCTGCTTGAGGTAGTCCTTGACCGGGTCCGCGGTCGCCCCTGCGGAGACGACCTGCTGGGCGGGCTGGTCCTCGTCGTCCGCGTCCGAGACGATGAAGCCGCCGGCCTCCTTGACCTCTTCGTCCTTCTCGTCCTCGACCGCGTTCTTGGTCTCCGTCGCCTCGTCCGGGTGGACCTCGTCCGCCACGAGATCGACGGTCGACGTCGTCGCGACCTCGTCGCCGTCCTTCTCCGGGGCGGCCTTCGCATCCGCCGTCGTCGTGGTCGCCTTCGCAGCGGACGCCTTCTTCGCCGCGGTGGTCGTGGCCGCCGTCGACTTCTTGGCGGCCGTGGTCTTCTTCGCGGCAGTCGTCTTCTTCGCAGCCGTCGTGGACTTCGCGGCGGTGGTCTTCTTCGCCGTGGACTTGGCGGCAGTCGTCTTGGCGGCAGTCGACTTGGCAGCAGTCGTCTTGGCGGCGGTCGTCGACTTCTTCGCCGCCGTCGTGGTGGTCTTCTTCGCAGCGGTCTTCGTCGCGGTCGTACCGGCGGCCGTCGACTTCTTCGCAGCGGTCGTGCGCGTCGTCGTACCAGCCTCGTCACTGGTGGACTGAGCGCTCGAGCTTCCCGTATCCTTCGTGGGCACGTGCGAACCTTTCGGCAGAGAGCGGAGGGCCACCGGTCCCCTCACGGGCACCAGTAAGACCCAAGTCAAACTGCGCGGAGGAATGGACCTCCGGCAATCGTGTTCGACCGGGTCAACACTCCATCCTTGCACGGTATTCCCCCGCACCCAAATCGAAGGACCCTCCCGGAGCACGGAACCGCGACCGCGGAACCGCAGCGGGCCACGCCCGTCAGAGCTCCCGCAGCCAGCGGGGCGGCATGCCCGTGCGTGCCGCGGTCGTCAGCATGCCCGCCAGCCGATGGTCCTCCTGCTCCGCGCAGGCGCACTCCGCATAGTGCTGCGCGAACGACATGCGCCCGCGGGCCCACTCGAACCAGGCGAGCAGTGCCAGCACGTCCGCGCGCGCCTCGACCCCCACCAGCTCCGCGCAGCGACGCAGCCACTCGATCGACTCCGCCAACGATGCCTGACGGGGCGGGCGCGGCGACAGGCCCGCCGCCTGTGCCGCAGCGGTGCCGTCCGCGAGGACTCCTCGCGCATACCCGAGGAACTCCCCCGGTGCCAGATCGCGCAGGCTCCACGGGTCGAAGTCCGGATGGTCCCCGGACAGCAGCATCTGGATGATGTCCCGGTCCCGGCCCCGATCGCACAGCCGTTCCACCGCCAGCACGGCCAGCGGATCGGGCAGCAGCACGTCCTCCGGGGGCAGGAACTCCTCGCGCATGCACGCGCGCGCCTCCAGCAGGAGCGCCTCCGCCAGCAGTCCGTCGGCGCATTCCGCGTCAGTGAAGGACTCACGACGCAGCGCCTCGACCGCCGCACGCAGACCCGCGTCCGGCTGAGGCAGCCGCACGCTGTCCTCGAAGCTCGCCGCCACCGCGAGCCCCGGTCCGGCGCCGGATGGCGACGGGCCCGCCAGGTCCACGTTCCTCTCCGTCAGCTCCGGCCGGCGGAGGCCCCCGGTCGCAGAGCACCCGGCCCACAGCGCGTTCTGCACGCGGTATCCGCGCGTCTCCAGCGCGTCGCGCAACCGGCGGAGCGCGTCGCTGACGACGTCGATGAATCCCAGCTCCTCGTCGTGGGCCGGATCCCGTTCGTCCCAGTCGAGGTGGAAGCGGGCGACGGGGTCGCTGAAGACGACGGGGTGGATCATGTCCGCCCGGGTGAGCGTCCGCACCTGCTCGAGGCAGTTGCGGACCGCCGTCGCGTTGAACTCGCGGACGTCACGGGGTCCGAAGTCGAACCGCAGGCTGGGGCCCACGACTCCCTCCGTCCCGCCGCGGTCCGCCTCCACCGTCACGAGGACGAGGGAGTCGCGGGGCACGTATCCCAGGGCGGGAGGGATCGTGCCGATGAGCTGGGTGCCGGATGTGATTCTCTGTGCGTCCATGTCGCAAGTCCACGCCGTTGACCGGGCCCGGCGTCGGTTCCGCCCCCACCTGTGGATCGACGCCCGGTGCTCCCCCGAACCGTGTACGCACCCCGGTCCGCAGACGGCACCGTCCGTGACGCACGGTCGCGGACTACCCTGGTCCGGTGTCCGCCCGTCGTGCCCGCACCCGCTCCCGGGACCGCCCCCTGCCGCCCACCGGTCCGATCCCGGTCGATCACGGGACCGCGTCGTTCGACGCGGTCCCGGGGACCGTCGATGAGTACGTCCTCACCGTCAACGGCGTCCCGTCGTCGCCGTACCACGCGACTGACCCGGGCGCGCTGGACTTCGATTACCTGCGGTGGATCGCCGCCGCCGTCGACGCGACGCAGCCCGGCGGCGCATCCGTGCGCGCCGTCCACATCGGCGGAGCCGCCTGCGCGCTGGCGCGGTACCTCGACCACGACCGTCCCGGCTCGCGGCAGACCGTCGTCGAGATCGACGCGGCCCTCGTGGACTGGGTGCGCACCCACCTCGATCTGCCGCGCGCACCCGGGCTCGCCATCCGTGCAGCCGACGGCGCAGTGGAGATCGCGCGGTTCCGTCCCCAGAGCATCGACGTCGTCATCCGCGATGCGTTCGCAGGCGACACCACGCCCGCGGCGCTCACGACCCCGGAGTGGTTCGACAGCGCCCGTTCCGCCCTCAAACCCACGGGCGCGTACATCGCGAACGTGGCCGACGACCCGCAGCGCACAGCCCTCCGCGCGGAGGTGGACGGCCTGCGCGCACGCTTCTCCCGCGTCGCGGCGCTGGTCGACCCCACCCGTTTCCGGCGGCGGCGCCGCGGCAACGTCGTCGTGTTCGCCACGGACGCTGACCTCGACCTCGACGCGCTGAGCCGCACGGCACGCGCGGTCGATTGCGAGGTCCGCACCGGGGCGCGGCTGCTGTCGCATCTGGGGCCGTCCGACCCCCGCCGCTGAGGCGTGTCGACAGCCTCCCGGTGGACAACGGATGAATTTCTGAACGCGCCGCGGCTCCCGGGCGTCGACCGACTGGACAGGTACGGGATAATGGACTGCCCGAAACGTCAGAAAGGCGCTATGACTGAGCGACGCGAGATCGCGCACGAGCAGGTGCGGATCGACACCCTGTACGGCAGGCTCGATGAGCTGCGCGCGGAGACGCGCGCGTCCTTGGACGCCGTCCGCCGTGCGAAGGTGGGCGGTCACCACCAGAACCGATCCGAGCGGGACGCCTTCGCCACCATGTACGAGGACACGCTCATCCGCTACCAGTCCGCGGAGGAGGGCCTGTGCTTCGGACGCATCGACACGTCCTCCGGCGAGACGACGTACGTGGGGCGGATCGGACTCTCCGACGCCCACCGGCAGCAGATGCTCATGGACTGGCGTGCACCGGCCTCGGAGCCGTTCTACCGCGCCACGCCCGCCCAGCCCGCCGGGCTGACCCGCCGCCGGCACATCGCCACCCGCGGCCGCACGGTCACCGGTGTCGAGGACCAGGTCCTGGACGCGGCGGGGATGACCGAGGACGAGCGCAGCGGCCTGCAGGGCGAGGGCGCGCTCATGGCCGCCCTGGGTGCGCGCCGCACGGGCAGGATGGGCGACATCGTCGCGACGATCCAGGGGGAGCAGGACGCGATCATCCGCCGGGACCTCGCGGGGACGCTCGTCGTGCAGGGCGGTCCCGGCACCGGCAAGACCGCCGTGGCGCTGCACCGCGCCGCCTACCTCCTCTACCGCCACCGCGAGCGGATCGCCAAGTCCGGGGTGCTCCTCGTGGGCCCCTCCCCGGTCTTCCTCCGCTACATCGAGCGCGTCCTCCCCTCGTTGGGCGAGACCGGTGCCGTGCTCCTGACCCCCGGACAGCTCACGCCCGGCGTCGACACGACACTGCGGAACTCCCCCGCGGTCGCCGCCGTCAAGGGCGATCTGCGGATGGTCGACGTCATCCGGCGCATGGTGCGCTCGTACCAGCGGGTGCCCGGCGAGGACCAGCAGCTGGCCGTGGGGCCGTACTCGATCGTCCTCACGCCCGCGGACGTGCGCTCCGCCCGTGAGCGCGCCCGCCGCACCGGCGATGTCCACAACGTCGCGCGCACGGCCTTCGTGCAGGCCCTGCTGCGGACGCTCGCGGACAGACTGGCCCACGCCCAGGGCATGGATTCCCCCGGTGAGCGTCTCCCCGAGCTGCTGGACGATCTGCGCGCCGCCCGCGACGTCCGCGTCGCCGTCAACCTGTGCTGGCTGCCGCTCACGCCCGCCGGCGTGCTGGACGCCCTCCTGTCGAAGCAGCACCGGCTGGCGCACGCGGCCTCCGGCGTGCTCCGCGCTGCGGAGACGCGCGCGCTGCTGCGGCCCAAGGGCGCACCGGTCACGGTCGAGGATGTGCCGCTGCTGGACGAGATCGCAGAGCTCATCGGCACCGAGTCCGCACCCACCGCGAATCGCGAGGATGCCGAGCGGGAGTACGCCGAGGCCGTCGTCGAGATGACCGGCACGGGGGCCATGGTGAGCTCGGAGCAGCTCGCACAGCGCTACGCGGGCGCGGACCCCGCGCAGGCGATCGCGGATCGAGCGGCGAACGACCGCGAGTGGACGTTCGGCCACCTCGTGGCGGATGAGGCGCAGGAGCTCAGTCCCATGCAGCTGCGGCTCCTCTTCCGGCGCGTGCCCAGCAAGTCCGCGACGCTCGTGGGCGACCTCGCCCAGGCCACCGCCGCAGACCCGGCGCGCACGTGGCACACGATCCTGGAGCCGCACGTGGGCGACCGGTTCGGCCTCGAGGAGCTCACCGTCTCGTACCGCACCCCGCGGTCCATCATGCGGCCGGCGAACGCGCTGCTGGCGGACCGGTTCCCGGACCTCGCCCTGCCCGCATCGGTCCGCGAGGGCGACAGCGAGCCCCGACTGCTGCGGTACGACTCCGTCTCCGGTCTGGCCGACGGGCTGCCGCGGATCCTCGCGGAGGAGGCCCGCGCCGTCGAGGGCGGTCGTGTCGCCGTCGTCGTCCCCGACGGACTCCTGGAGCTCGTCGAGCACACGCTCGCGGCGTCGCTGCCCCAGGCTGCGGACGCCTCTGCGGACGACGTGCTGCAGGCTGCGGACGTAGGCTACGGTCCCACGGCGATCGACTGCCGGGTCGCGGTGCTGACCCCGCACGAGGTCAAGGGACTGGAGTTCGACGCGGTCCTGGTCGTCGAGCCTGCGCTCATCGCCCCGGGTGCCGAGGGCGGCGACGCCCCGACGGACTCCGGCGTGGGCGCCCTCTACGTCGCGCTCACCCGCTCGATGTCGCGGCTGGTCATCCTGGCGGCGAACCCGTCGCTGCTGGACTCCTACTTCGAGGACACTCCGGCTGAATGAGAACCGCCGGCGGCGTCGGCTTCCCCTCCGATGCCGCCGGCGGCGGGCGCACCGTCGGTGCGCGGTTTCATCTTACACACACCTGCGCCCGTTTTCGCACTTGAGATCCCACGTCATTCGTCGGACACGGTCGCGGATCCCTCCGCACGCAGCTGGAGGTCCCTGCGGAGCGACGCGATCGCCGCCTCGAAGTCCTCGAGGGAGTCGAAGCCCTGGTACACGCTGGCGAAGCGCAGGTAGGCGATCTGATCGAGTTCGCGCAGGGGCTCGAGGATCGCGAGTCCCACCTCGTCGGCATCGATCTCAGCGACTCCCAGCCCGCGGATCTTCTCCTCCACCCGCTGCGCGAGCTTCGCCAGATCGTCGTCATTCACCGGCCGACCCTGGCACGCCTTGCGCACGCCCGTCACGATCTTCTGCCGGGAGAACTCCTCGGACACCCCGGACCGCTTGATGACGGACAGGCTCGTCGCCTCCATCGTCGTGAAGCGCCTCCCGCACTGCGGGCACTGGCGACGACGTCGGATCGACGAGCCGTCCTCCGCGGTGCGCGAGTCGACGACCCGGGAGTCGGAGTGGCGGCAGAACGGGCAGTGCATGTCTCAGCCCTCCGGGGTCGTGGTGGTGAACCGTGCGCGCACGGACTCGCCGTGCGCGGGCAGGTTCTCCGCCTCCGCGAGCGCGGTGATGTGGTCCGCGACCTGGGCCAGCGCATCGCGCGAGTACTCGATGACCTGGCTGACGCGCAGGAACGCGTGGACGGACAGGCAGTCGCCGAAGGCGGCGGTGCCCAGCGTGGGCAGGACGTGGTTGGAGCCGGCGAGGTAGTCGCCCAGCGCCACCGGGGAGTGGGCGCCCACGAAGACCGCTCCCCCGTTCGTGATCCGGCTGGCGACGGCCGCCGGGTCCGCCACGTGCAGCTCGACGTGCTCACCGGCGTACGCGTTGACGACCGCTTCCCCGGCCTGCAGCGAGTCGACGAGGACGATGCCGGACTGGGCCCCGGAGAGGCTCGTGCGGATCCGGTCCGCGTGGACGGCCCGGTCCGTCGCCTCCCCCAGCGCCGCATCGACCGCGAGTGCCAGCTCCTCGGACTCCGTCACGAGGACGGCGGCGGCCAGCGGGTCGTGCTCCGCCTGGCTGACGAGGTCCGCCGCGACGAGCAGCGGATCCGCCGCCGCGTCCGCCAGCACGATGATCTCCGTGGGCCCGGCGACCGCGTCGATGCCCACCCGGTCGCGGACGAGCGACTTCGCCGTCGCGACGTAGGCGTTGCCCGGGCCGGTGATGATGTCGACGGGCTCCAGCGCCTCCGCACCGTCCTGCCGGCCGTCCGCGTCCGCGAAGCCGTAGGCGAATGCGCCGATCGCTTGCGCACCGCCGATCGCCCACACCTCGTCGAGGCCCAGCAGATGCGCGGCGGCCAGGACCGTGGGGTGCGGCAGGCCGGTCTCCCGCTGCGGCGGGGACGCGAGCGCGATGGAGCCGACGCCGGCCTCCTGCGCGGGGACCGTGTTCATGACGACCGACGAGGGGTAGACGGCCAGTCCGCCGGGGACGTAGAGCCCCACCCGGTCCGCGGGCAGATGGCGGGTCGTGATGCGGGCGCCGGAGGCGACCTCCACCGTCCGGGGTGCGGGCACCTCGGCGGCGGAAACGGTGCGGACCCGTGCGATCGCCTCGTCCAGTCCCGCGCGCACGGCCGGGTCCAGCTGCGCGGCGGCCTCCCGCAGCGCATCCGCGGGGACGCGGAACGAGCCGGACTCGACCCCGTCGAAACGGGCCGTCGCCTCCGCGACCGCGGCACGGCCTCGGTCGCGGATGTCGTCGAGCAGGGGACGCACGGTCTCGACCGGTGCGTTCTGCGACGCCTGGGCCCGCGGCAGGCGGGCGCGCAGTGTGCGGCGGTCCAGGGCGGAGCCGCGCAGGTCGATGAGCGGGGTGTGCACGAGTGGTTCCACCCGCACCATCCTAGTGCCCCGGCCCCGTCTCACTGCAGGCAGTGGGGTCCCAGCAGGGCCTTGAGGTCTCCGAACAGGCTGGGCCCCAGGTCGACGCGGAAGCGACGGTCCAGGCGCATGACGCTGCGGCGACCGGGGCGGGTGAGCGTGAGGTGGACCTCCGTGGGTCCGCGGTGCGATTCGAGGATCGCGCCCAGGCGCTCGACGATCGGCTCCGTGCACCTCTCCATGGGCATCGAGATCGACAGGGGACGGTCCGCGGGGTCCGTCACGTCCGGGATCGTCATCGACTGCGCCATGATGCTGAGCGGACGGTCGTCCGAGGTGCGGACCCGACCCGTCACGGCGATGACGAGGTCCGTCGCGAGGATGCCCGCGACCGGCTCGTACGCGTCGCCGAAGAACATGATCTCGACCGATGCCTCGAGGTCCTCGACCGTCACGATGGCGTACGGGCGTCCGTTGTTCTTCGAGACCTTCCGCTGGACGTCCGTGATCATCCCGCAGACCATCACCTGCGACCGGTCGGGACGACCGCCGTCCGGGTCGATGAGCTCCGCGATCGACACGTCCGACTCCGATGCGAGGACGCCGGCCAGTCCGTTGAGGGGGTGGTCGGACACGTAGAGCCCGATCATCTCCCGTTCGAACGCGAGCTTCTCCTTCTTCTCCCACTCCGGCCGCTGAGGCACCGGCACCGTGAAGTCCGAGCCGGAGTCGTCCTCACCGCCCAGTCCCGCGAACAGGTCGAACTGACCGTGCGCCTCCTGCCGCTTGACGCCGATGACCGCGTCGACCGCCTCCTCGTGCACCTCGACGAGGGCACGGCGCGAATCGCCCAGCGAGTCGAAGGCCCCGGACTTGATGAGCGACTCGATCGTGCGCTTGTTGCACACGTGCGCCGGCACCTTGTCGAGGAAGTCGCCGAAGGTCGTGAAGGCGCCCTTGTCCTCTCGGGCCGTCACGATCCCCTCGACCACGTTCTGCCCCACATTGCGCACCGCGCCCATGCCGAAGCGGATGTCCGAGCCGACCGGGGTGAAGTTCGAGTGGGACTCGTTCACGTCCGGCGGCAGCACCGTGATGTGCAGGCGGCGGCACTCGTTGAGGTAGAGCGCCAGCTTGTCCTTGTTGTCGCCCACGGACGTGAGCAGTGCGGCCATGTACTCCGCCGGGTAGTGCGCCTTGAGGTAGGCGGTCCAGTACGACACCACGCCGTAGGCCGCGGAGTGGGCCTTGTTGAACGCGTAGTCGGAGAACGGGAGCAGGATGTCCCAGAGCGCCTGCGCGGCGGCCTCGGAGTACCCGTTGTCCTTCATGCCGCCGAAGAAGCCGGCCTGCTGCTTGTCGAGCTCCGCCTTCTTCTTCTTGCCCATCGCGCGGCGGAGGATGTCCGCCTGGCCCAGGCTGTAGCCCGCGACCTTCTGCGCGATCGCCATCACCTGCTCCTGGTAGATGATGAGGCCGTAGGTGGTGTCGAGGATCTCCGCCAGGGGCTCCGCGAGCTCCGGGTGGATGGGCGTGATCTCCTGGCGCCCGTTCTTGCGCAGCGCGTAGTTCGTGTGGGAGTCCGCGCCCATGGGGCCCGGGCGGTAGAGCGCCAGGGTCGCGGAGATGTCCTCGAAGTTGTCCGGCTGCATGAGCCGCAGCAGGCCCTGCAGACCGCCGCCGTCCAGCTGGAAGACACCCAGCGTGTCGCCGCGCGCCAGGAGCCGATAGGCCTCCGGGTCGTCCAGCTCCAGGTTCTCCAGATCGAGTTCGGTGTCCCGGTTGTGCCGGATGTTCTCGATCGCGTCGGAGATGATCGTGAGGTTGCGCAGCCCCAGGAAGTCCATCTTGATGAGGCCCAGGCCCTCGGACGTGGGGTAGTCGAACTGCGTGATGACCTGGCCGTCCTGGAAACGGCGCATGATGGGGATGACGTCGATGATCGGCTCCGAGGACATGATGACGCCGGCGGCGTGGACGCCCCACTGGCGCTTCAGCCCCTCGAGTCCCTTCGCCGTCTCGTAGACCTCCCGGGCCTCCGCGTCCGTCTCCAGCAGGCTGCGGAACTCGCCCGCCTCGTTGTAGCGGGGCGCCTTCGTGTCCTCGATGTCCTTGAGAGGGATGTCCTTGGCCATGACGGCCGGTGGCAGCGCCTTCGTCAGCTGCTCGCCCATGCTGAAGGGCTTGCCCAGCACGCGCGCGGAGTCCTTGAGGGCCTGCTTCGTCTTGATCGTGCCGTACGTGACGATCATCGACACGAACTCCGAACCGTACTTGCGCGTCACGTACTCGATGACCTCGCCGCGGCGGCGATCATCGAAGTCGACGTCGAAGTCGGGCATCGAGACGCGCTCCGGGTTGAGGAAGCGCTCGAAGATGAGACCGTGCTGCAGCGGGTCCAGGTCTGTGATGCGCATCGCGTAGGCGACCATCGAGCCGGCACCGGAGCCGCGGCCCGGGCCCACGCGGATCCCGTTGTCCTTCGACCAGTTGATGAAGTCCGCGACGACCAGGAAGTAGCCGGGGAAGCCCATCCCGATGATGACGTCCAGCTCGTAGTCCGCCTGCTTGCGGACCTCGTCCGGGATCCCGCCGGGGTACCGGTAGTGGAGTCCGCGGTCGACCTCCTTGATGAGCCACGAGGTCTCGTCCTCGCCCTCCGGCGTGGGGAACTTGGGCATGTAGTTGGCGCTCGTGTCGAAGGAGACCTCGCACATGTCCGCGACGAGGAGCGTGTTGTCGCACGCCTGCGGCAGCTCGCGGAACAGGCTGCGCATCTCCGCCGCGGATTTGAGGTAGTACCCGGTGCCGGAGAAGGCGAACCGCGACCCGCCCTGGTCGTAGGTGGGCTCGATGAGCTTCGAGCCGGACTGGATCGCCAGCAGCGCCTCGTGCGCCTTCGCGTCCGACTCGTTCGTGTAGTGGAGGTCGTTCGTCGCCAGCAGCGGCAGATCGAGTTCCTTCCCCAGGCGCAGCAGGTCCTTCGTCACGCGCTTCTCGATGCTGAGCCCGTGGTCCATGAGCTCGAGGAAGTAGTTCTCCGCGCCGAACAGCTCGCGGTACTCCCCCGCCGCCCGCTTCGCCTCGTCGTACTGGCCCAGCCGCAGGCGCGTCTGGATCTCGCCGGACGGGCAGCCCGTCGTCGCAATGAGGCCCTCCGAATACGTGCTCAGCAGCTCCCGGTCCAAGCGGGGCCACTTGCCGAACGCGGAGTCCAGTGAGGCCAGCGAGGAGGCGCGGAACAGGTTCTGCATGCCCGTGTTGTTCTTCGACAGCAGCGTCATGTGCGTGTAGGCACCGCCGCCGGACACGTCGTCGCCCTTCTGGGACTCGTCCGTGCGCCACTTGACGCGCGTCTTGTCGTTGCGCGCGGTGCCGGGCGTCACGTACGCCTCGACGCCGATGATCGGCTTGATCCCCGCGTTCGTCGCCTGCTGCCAGAAGTCGAAGGCACCGAAGAGGTAGCCGTGGTCCGTCGTCGCGAGCGCGGACTGGCCCTGCGCCTTGACGGCGGCCATGAGGTCGCCCAGCCGGGCGGCCCCGTCCAGCATCGAATACTCCGTGTGGACGTGGAGATGGACGAAATCCGAGCTCATCGCGTCGAACCCTTCACTCGATCGTGTCTGTTGCCTGCTGCGCCCGCGTCACGAGCGGCTCACCCCTGGTCGGATCCCAGCACATCGAGAGCGTGCTGGAGGTCGTCCGGGTACGGGCTCTCGAACTCGACGTACTCGCCGGACTCCGGATGCTCGAAGCCCAGGCGCACCGCGTGCAGCCACTGCCGCTCGAGTCCCAGCCGCGCCGCCAGCACGGGATCCGCGTGGTACGGCAGGTCGCCGCAGCACGGATGCTTGGTCGCGGACATGTGGACGCGGATCTGGTGCGTGCGGCCGGTCTCCAGATCGACCTCGAGCAGACTCGCGGACCGGAACGCCTCGAGCACCTGGTAGTGCGTGACGGCCTCCTTGCCGTCGCTGCGCACCGCGTAGAGGCCGTCGCGGCGGGGGTTGCGCCCGATCGGCGCGTCGATCGTGCCGACGACCGGGTCCGGCAGGCCCTGCACCAGCGCGTGATACGTCTTCGAGACGGTGCGCTCCTTGAAGGCGCGCTTGAGGACGGAGTACGCGTGCTCGCCCTTCGCGACGACCATGACACCCGAGGTCCCCACATCCAGCCGGGACACGATCCCCTGGCGCTCCGCCGCTCCGGACGTCGCGATGGTGTGACCGGCCGCGGCGAGTCCGCCGATGACGGTGGGGCCGCTCCAGCCGGCGGCCGAGTGGGCGGCGACGCCCACCGGCTTGTCGACGACGATGATCGCCTCGTCCTCGTGGATGATCGACATGCCCGGGACGGGCTCCGCCACGATCTCCAGCGGACGGGCGGGCTCCGGCAGCACGACGTCCAGTCGCGATCCGGCCAGCACGCGGTCGGACTTGCCCATCGGCGCGCCGTCCTGCTCGACACCGCCGTCCTCCGCGATCTGGGCGGCTGCGGTCCGTGACAGCCCCAGCGCACGGGAGAGCGCGACGTCGACCCGTTCGCCGTCGAGCCCCTCCGGCACCAGCAGGGAACGTGTGTTCATGAGCGGTCCTCCCCTTCCGCGGTCCGCGCGGCGGGCGTCTGCCCCGCGGCACCGTCGCGGTCGGCCTCCAGCCGTCCGTCCAGTCCGATCCCGCGGAACGACACGATGATGAGGACGCAGGCGGCCCCCGTGATCGCGATGTCCGCGATGTTGCACACGAAGAAGTACAGGTCGATGAAGTCGACGACCGCGCCGTGGAAGAACTCCGGCGGGCGCACGAGGCGGTCGATGAGGTTCCCGGTCAGACCGCCCAGCAGCAGCCCCAGCGCCCAGGCCCAGGCCGTCGAACCCAAGCGCCGTCCCGCCCACAGAATCACGACGAACACGACGAGGGCGATGACGGTGAACACCCACGTGGCGTTCGACCCCATCCCGAAGGCCGCGCCGTCGTTGCGCAGGAACTGGAGACCCACCAGGTCGCCCACGATCGGGATCCGCGGCCGCCCCTCCAGTGCGGCGACCGCGATCTGCTTCGTGATCTGATCGATCACGACGACCAGCGCTGCCGCGCAGTACAGCAGCGCGCGCAGGCGCCGCCCGGACCGGGGGGTCTGAGCGCGCTGGGGAGCGGGGGCCATCGGGATCCTCTCGTGGGGTGCCGGCACGACCGGGGACGGACGCGCGGGAACAGTCTAGGCGGGATGCACGACGGGCGGCCGCATCATCGTGCGGCGCCCGGCCATGAATGGGCGGAGGCCCCGGCCGACTGGGGCCGGGACCTCCGTCCGGTGGGGCGCGATGTCCCCGGTGACGCGATCAGATCGAGCGGCGCGCGCTGTCTCCGCTGAGCGTCTCCGGTGCGAGCGATCCGGAGTTCTCCAGGTCGCGCAGCTGATCCGTGAGGTAGCTCTTGAGGCGCGTGCGGTACTGGCGCTCGAAGTTCTGCAGGGTGTCGATCTCGCGCTGGAGGTCCGACTTCTGTGTCTCCAGCGTGGTGAGCGTCGCGTCGCGCTTCTTCTCCGCCTCGCCCACGATGGACGACGCACGGGACTCCGCCTCTGCGATGAGCTCGTCGCGACGACGCTCGCCCTCCGCCACGTGCTCATCGTGCACGCGCTGCGCGAGTGCGATGAGGCCGTGCGAGGAGTCGCCGTGACCGGCGAGCGGCGCGGCGGATGCGGTGTCGACCGACTGCTCCTCCGCGGCTGCGGCAGGGGCAGCGGCGGGTGCGGCGGGGATCTCCTGCGACTCGGCCGGCTCCTGCGGAGCGACGACCGGCGTGGCCGGGGTCTCCGGCTGCGCAGCGGGGGCGTCGCCCCAGGCCGGGGCGGCGGACTCCTCCGCGGGCACCGCGGCCGGCATCGCCTGCGTGGCGGCCGGATCCTGCGCGGGTGCATCCGTCGTCGTGGTCTCCGTGCCCTCCAGGCGCGCCTCCGCAGCGGACAGCTTCTGCTTCAGCTCGTCGTTCTCCTGGTAGAGACGACGCAGTTCGACGACGACCTCGTCGAGGAAGTCATCGACTTCGTCCTGGTCGTATCCGTCGCGGAACTTGACGTGCTGGAACCGCTTATTCACTACGTCTTCAGGCGTGAGCGCCATGAGGCCAACCTTTTCTCGACAACAATGAGGCACTTCGACTGCGGACAGCCGAGCTGATGGTCACGATACCGCATCGGTGCGCGTGTGTCGCGCGCCGCGCACTGGGATTCCCTGCGCCTCGTCCCCGGTCAGAGGACCGCGGCCAGGTAGAAGAGCCAGCTGGCGAGGAACTGCACGCCGATGAACACGATGATGAAGCCCAGGTCCAGCGCGACGCCGCCCAGCCGCAACGGCGGGATGAACCGGCGGACGAACTTGACCGGCGGGTCCGTCAGGGTGAACACGAGCTCGCACAGGACCAGTACGAAGCCGGTGGGGCGCCAGTCGCGCGCGAAGACCTGGATGAGGTCGATGACGACCCTGGCCAGCAGCACGAAGACGTAGAGGTTCAGCAGGGTCCCGGCGAGGTTGAGGAGGGTGCTGAGCACGGTGTCACTTTCAATCGGAGTGGGGACGAGCGTCGCCGGGTCCCGCGCACGGCGGTCCGGCGATGCTGCTGGTGCCCCACTCTACGGGGGCAACCTGGGAGGCCGCGAAACGGGGCGGCCGTCCCCGGCCTCAGCTCTGGTTGAAGAAGCTCGCCTGCTCGTCCTCGCGCTCCTGGGTCTCCGTCGAGACGGAGATCTGCTCCGGGGTGAGCAGGAAGACGCTGCCGGTGACCTTCTCGATCGACCCGTGGAGGCCGAAGATCAGACCCGCGGAGAAGTCGACGAGTCGCTTCGAGTTCGTCTCGTCCATCGCGGACAGGTCCATGATGACCGGCACGCCGTCGCGGAACGCCTGGCCGATCGCCTTCGCGTCGTTGTAGCTGCGCGGGTGGATCGTGCGGATCGTGCGCATCGAGCCGGCGGGGGCCGTCTCGACGGGACGCACCGACGTCCGGATGGGCGAGACGGTGGCGGGTGCGGACTGGACCACCGGACGGTCCTCCTCCTCGAAGCCGTCGTAGTCGTCCGCACCGAACTCGTCGTCGTGGACCTCGTAGGCGTCGCGGGCCTCACGTCCGCGGACGTGCTGCTCCTCTTCCTCCTCGACGAAGCCGAGGTAGCTGGCGACCTTGCGCATTGCGGACATATCGTCTCCTTCGGCTGTGCTCGTGCCGAGCCCTTCGCTCACTCCCTGACGAAACTACCGGAGGGGCGGCCCGGCGGAGCTCAGGCGCGGGGGTGTGTCGCGGTTTCCGCGGGCGTGAACCACACGACACCCGCGAACCGTCCGGTCGTGCCATCGCGGCGATACGAGAACAGGTCTGCGGACTCCGCCGTGCACGAGCCGGACCAGTGCGCGATCCCCACGCCGGCCGCACGCAGCTGCTCCGCCACTCCCCCTGCCACGTCCAGTGCCGGCGTGCCCCACCGGGTCACCGAGGCCGTCACCGGGTGCGCGGCCGCGACCTCATCCCGCAGTGCCTGGGGCACCTCGTAGCTGCGGGGCCCGATCGACGGCCCGATCGCCGCCTCGATCCGGGTGGCGCCCCGCTCGCGCATCGCACGCACGGTCGCGTCGACGACGCCATCGGCCATGCCCCGCCGTCCCGCGTGGGCCGCGGCGACGACTCCCTCGTCCGGTGCGGCGAGCAGGACGGGCGTGCAGTCCGCCACGAGGATCGCGAGCCCCACCCCGGGCAGCGTCGTCACCTGCGCGTCCGCCTGCGGGGGTGCGGAGTCGCCGGATCCGGCGGACGAGACACCGTCCGAGTCCGCGGTGACCGGGTGCACGGTCGTGCCGTGCACCTGGTCGACGTAGCTGATGCGGTCGAGACCCAGCGCCTGGACCAGCAGCGCCCGGTTAGCGGCGACCGTCGAGGGGTCGTCGCCCACGTGCAGTGCCAGGTTGAAGCTGCCGTACGGACCCGTGCCGTATCCGCCGTGGCGGTCGGTGAACGCCAGGTGGGCGCGACCGGCCGCACCCACCAGGTCCAGACGGTGTCCCAGCACGGCGCCTCCCTCTGCGGCGCGTGAGGCCCCTCCGTCCGGAGGGTGCTCACGCGCGCGTGTTCACTTCAGGAAATCGGGGATGTCCAGGTCGGAGCTGTCGTAGCGCGACTCGTCCGGCAGGGACTGCGGCAGGTCGTCCGAGCGCGCAGGCGCCGGCGCGGGTGCTGCCCGCAGCGGGGTGGGAGCCTCCTCGCCCTGCAGGACGGCGGACTCCTCCGCCGCGCGTTCCTGCGTCTGCTCGACTGCGGCGCGCGGCTCCTCCGGACGTGCCACCGCCGGCGCGTCGCGCGTCTCCGAGGCCGGCACGTCGAAGCCCGCGGCGATGACCGTGATGCGGCACTCGTCGCCCAGGTTGTCGTCGATGACCGCGCCGAAGATGATGTTAGCCTCCGGGTGCGCGGCCTCCTGCACGAGGCGCGCCGCTTCGTTCACCTCGAAGATGCCCAGGTCGGATCCGCCCTGCACGTAGAAGAGCACGCCGTGCGCACCCTCGATGCTGGCTTCCAGCAGGGGCGAGGCGATCGCCGCCTCCGCTGCCTGCACCGCCCTGTCCTCGCCGGTCGCGGCGCCGATGCCCATGAGCGCGGTGCCCGCGTTCTGCACGACCGCCTTCACATCCGCGAAGTCGAGGTTGATGATGCCGGGGACGGCGATGACGTCCGTGATGCCCTGGACGCCGGAGCGCAGGACCTCATCCGCGGAGTTGAAGGCGTCCAGCAGCGACACGTTGCGGTCGGAGATGGACAGCAGTCGGTCGTTGGGGATGACGATGAGGGTGTCGACCTCTTCGCGCAGCGTCCGGATGCCGGCTTCCGCCTGCGCGGACCGGCGGCGGCCCTCGAACGTGAAGGGGCGGGTCACGATGCCGATCGTGAGCGCGCCCAGCGACCGGGCGATGCGGGCGACGACGGGAGCGGAGCCCGTGCCCGTGCCGCCGCCCTCGCCGGCGGTCACGAAGACCATGTCCGCGCCCTCGAGCGCCTCGCGGATCGCGTCCTCGGAGTCCTCGGCGGCCTTGCGGCCCACCTCCGGGTCCGCGCCGGCGCCCAGACCGCGGGTCAGCTCACGGCCGATCTCCAGCTTGAGATCCGCCTCGGACAGCAGCAGTGCCTGCGCGTCGGTGTTGATCGCTATGAACTCGACGCCGCGCAGACCCACGTCGATCATCCGCTGGACGGCGTTGACGCCGCCGCCGCCGCAGCCGGCGACCTTGATGTCAGCTCCTGCGCTCTGGAATTCAGCCACGTCGGTTCCTCTTTCGACCCTGGGGATGGGCATAGCTCGATATGCAGTCGACGCTATTGGTCCAGCCCTCCGAGTGCAACGACTGGGGCCGGAGTGTCGGACGGGGATCCACCGGACGGACGACGCTCACCCGGCGACGGGGACGTCCGGCACGGACACGTCGACCGTCTCGTTCCCCTCCTCCAGGAGGATCGCGGCGATCCGCGCCTTGCGCGCCCCGTCCTCAGCGGACCCGAACACGATCCGCGCGTCCCCGTCGTCCGTGCGCACCCGCATCTCGAACTCGCCGTCCGCGGTGGCGCGCAGCTCCTCGACCGGGACCGGGATCGCCCCGTCGATCTGTGTGAGGAGGGCCGCCCCGTCGCGCGCGGCGGCGGAGGCGTCGACCCCCTCGTCCGCGCGCAGGACCGGGAGCTCCAGTCCGTCCGCGGGCACCTCGTCGATGCGAACGCCGCCGCCGTCGAACCGCGTGGCGGTCGCACCGTCGACGATCGCGATGACGGGGGTGCGGTCGACGACCTCGATCCGCAGCGCGCGGGGCCCCGCGTACTCGACGGCGATCGATTCCGCCGCGGAGTGCTCCTCCTCCAGCCGTGTGCTGAGGCTCTCGCGGCGCACCTGCGGCAGCGGGACGCCCAGCACCTGCTCCTCCGCATCCGCCCGGAGGGCGTCCCGGTCGACCAGTTCGCCGCCGGTGACCGTCACCTCGTCGACCTCGAGGAGCGGTGAGAACCAGGCCACCGCCGCGATCGCGACGAGTGCGCCCACGATCCCCAGCACGGTGGCCCAGCGGACCGCGCGCGCCCGCAGACGGCTGCGACGGAGATCCCGGAGATCATCCCCGCCGCTCATGCCCCGCCCAGGGCCTCGACGATCTCCGGTCCCAGCACGGTGACGTCGCCGGCGCCCACCGTCAGCACGATGTCACCGGGCCGCACCCGGTCGAGCAGGTGCGGGACGACCTGGGTGAAAGCGGGCAGGAACGCGACGGAGTCGTGCGGGACCTCGTCCGCGACGACCGCGCCGGTGACGCCCGGGACGGGGTCCTCGCGGGCGGGGAACACGTCGAGGACGACGACGTCGTCCGCGATGCCCAGCGCCCGCCCGAACTCTTGGCGGAAGTTCTGCGTCCGCGAGAAGAGGTGGGGCTGGAACACGACGTGCACGCGCCCGCCGGGGTCCACGACGTCCTTCGCGGCGGTCAGCAGAGCCGTGATCTCCGTGGGGTGGTGCGCGTAGTCGTCGTAGACGCGCACGCCCGCCGCCTGACCGCGGAACTCGAAGCGACGGCGGGTGCCGTGGAAGCCGCTCAGGCCCGCAGCCGCCTGCGCGGGGTCGTAGCCCAGTGCGGCGGCGGTGCAGACCGCGGCCGCGGCGTTGAGCGCGTTGTAGCCGCCCGGCTGGTTGAGCCGCACCGTGATGTCGTCGCCGTCCAGGCGCAGCGTGAACGTCTGGCTCTGCCCCTGCGCGTCGACGGGGATGACGCGGGCGGTGCGGAACGACCCCGAGGCCGCGGCCGGGTCCTGCTGCGCGGTCCCGTAGCCGATGACGTCCGCGCCGCGGTCCGCGGCGGCGTGGGCGATCGCGCGGGCGCCGGGGTCGTCGAGGCACGCGACGAGAGTGCCGCCGGAGTCCTGGACACGGCGGGCGAACGCGTGGAACGCCTCATCGACGGCCTCGGCGGTCCCGTAATGGTCCAGGTGGTCGGCCTCGACGTTCGTGACGATGCCGACGGCCGGCGAGTACAGGAGGAACGAGCCGTCCGACTCGTCCGCCTCTGCGACGAACACGTCGCCCGTGCCCTCGTGGGCGTTCGCTCCCGTCGCGGTGAGGATGCCGCCGATCACGAACGACGGGTCCGCCGCGCACGCCTGGAGCGCGACGGTCGTCATCGAGGTCGTCGTCGTCTTGCCGTGGGTGCCCGCGACCGCGACGGCCCGCCGGTCGGTCATGAGTGCGCCCAGGGCCGCCGAGCGGTGGATGATCCGAAGCCCCCGCTCCCGTGCGCGGGTGAGCTCCGGGTTGTCCGCGCGGATCGCGGAGGACACGACGACCGTCTGCGCCGCGTCGACCGCGTCACCCGCGTGGCCGATGTCGACGTGCGCGCCCAGGGCCCGCAGGCCGGTGACGACATCGGAGTCGCGGGCGTCGCTGCCGGACACCTCGATCCCGCGCGCCAGCATGACCCGGGCGATGCCGGACATCCCCGCGCCGCCGATCCCGATGAAGTGGACGCGCCCCAACCGGGCCGCCGGGACGATGGCGTCCGCCGCTTCCGTCATGCTCACTCCCCACCTGTCCGATAGAACCGCTCGTGCTTCGTCCACTGCTGTGGCCCGTACTCGCGGCCGGGGTGCTCGATGCCCGCCGCGTCGTAGACCATGTGGGTCATCGTGCGCGCGGCGGTGCCGGGGAAGGACTCCCGGCGCGCGGCCTCGCGCATGGCCGTCAATCGTTCGTCGTCCGTGACGAGCGGCAGGACCGTCTCCCGGACGAGGTCCCCGGTGAAGTCTGCGTCGTCGATGAGGATCGCCGCACCGGCGTCCACGTGCGCGGCGGCGTTGAGCCTCTGCTCGCCGTTGCCGATCGCCAGGGGGACGAAGACCGCGGGCACCCACATGACGCTCACCTCTGCGACTGTGCCCGCCCCCGCGCGGCACACGAGGAGGTCCGCGGCGAGGTACGCGTTCTCCATCCCGTCGACGTAGTCGCGGACGTGGTAGTGCGGCTGGTCCGCGACGGCCTCGCGCAGCGCCTCGCCCTTGCCGGCCCCCGTGATGTGGAGGACCTGGACGCCTGCCTCCCCGATCGACTGCGCGGCGGCGGCCAGCGCGTCGTTGAGCGACTGGGCGCCCAGCGAACCGCCGGTCACGACGAGGGTGGGGAGCTCCTCATCGAGCTCGAGCGCGCGGCGCGCGGCGCGGCGCTGCTCCTCCTCGTCGTAGTCGACGGCCTCGATCCGGGCGCGCATGGGCATGCCCACGTGCCGGCCCTTCAGCGGGGTCCCCGCGAACGCGTAGCCCACGAGGTCGGACCGCGTGAGGCGGGCGCCCACGCGGTTCGCCAGGCCCGGGCGCGCGTTCGCCTCGTGGACGACGATGGGCGTGCCCGTCCGGCGCGCGGCCAGGTACGCCGGGGTCGAGACGTATCCGCCCACCCCCAGCACCACGTCGACGCTGCGGTCGCGCAACAGCTCGACGACCTCGGCCACGGCCCGGCGGAAGCGGCCGGGGAACCGCAGCGCGTCCGTGTTCGGACGGCGCGGCATCGGCACCTTGGCGATGGTCTCGAGGTCGTAGCCGGCGGCCGGCACCAGGCGGGTCTCGAGGCCCTCCTGCGTGCCCAGCACGACGATGTCCGCGTCCGGCTCCTGGAACCGGATGTCGTCGGCGATCGCCAGCAGCGGCGAGACGTGGCCGGCGGTGCCGCCGCCGGCCAGCAGAACGGACAGCGTCATGGATGACCTCCGGAGGTGCGAGCGAGGATGGACAGGGAGCGACGGCGGCGGCGCGGGCGCAGCGCTTCTTTGGCGCCCGGCTCCTGTCGCGCGAAGGCGAGGACGACGCCCGCGGCCAGGAGGTTCGCGACGAGCGCGGATCCACCGTACGACACGAACGGCAGCGGCACACCGATGACGGGCAGCACTTTGACGACGACGGAGATGTTGACGGCCGCCTGGCCGATGATCCACATGAAGACCGCCATCGTCGTCACGCGCATGAGCGGGTCACGGGCACGCAGGGAGACGCGCAGCAGGCCCCACGCCAGCGCGACGAAGAGGGCGATGACCAGCAGCGTGCCGGCCAGCCCCAGCTCCTCGCCGATGATCGCGAAGATGAAGTCGTTGTGGGCCTCCGGCAGCCACGACCACTTCTCGCGACTGGCGCCCAGTCCCACCCCGAAGAGGCCGCCGGACGCCAGCGCGTACTCGCCGTGGGACGACTGCCAGTGCGTCCCCAGCATGTCCTCCGCCGATGCCCCCTCGTTCCCGCTGAGAGACGCGAGGACGCGCTGGAGCCGGTTGGGGCTCGTGATGACGAAGAGACCCACGGCAACCGCGCCGGCGGCCGCGCTGCCGAAGACCGTGGCGACCGGCAGGTCGGAGACGAACAGGGCCCCCAGGAAGAGGAGGAAGACGATGATCGCCGTGCCCAGGTCGCGCCCGGCCATGATGAGGCCGCCGGCGGCGACGAGACCGGCCAGCGCGATCCCCCACGAGCGCCACACGTGCTGACGGACGTCGCTGCGGCCCAGTTCCGCGCCCAGCCACAGCGCGAAGGCGAGCTTGAGCAGCTCCGCCGGCTGCAGGCGCAGTGAGCCCACGACCGCGATCCAGCTGCGCGAGCCGTTCACCTCGACGCCCAGCGGGGTGAGCGTGAGGGCCTGCAGCCCCAGTGCCAGGAGGAAGCCGATCCAGGCGAGCGGTCTCCACCACCCCGGCCCCAGCCGCGACAGCGCCATCATCCCGAGGACGCCCACGACCGCGAACATCGCCTGGCGGGCGAAGATCCCGAACGAGTTCCCCTCACCGCCGTCGTAGGCGGTGATCGAGGACGCGGACAGCACCATGATGAGGCCGAAGCCGGTGAGCGAGAGGACGCTCACGAGGATCACGACGTAGCTGGTCGCCGGCAGCTGCAGGACGCGCTTGACGCCCGCGACCGGTCCCAGACGGGCGGATGCGCCGCCCGTCTCCCGCTCACGGGTCGCAGTCGTCTCCTCGCCCACGACCGCCGACCCCCTCATCCGTCCGCGGCTGCCGGGTGCGACAGGAGGTGCGCGCGCACGGCCTCGCCGAAGCGCTCGCCGCGGGCCCGGTAGTCGACGAACTGGTCCATGCTCGCGGCCGCCGGGGCCAGCAGCACGGTGTCACCCGGCTGCGCGGCCTGCGCGGCCAGCTCGACGGCGCGCCGGGCGACGGCGTCCTCGCGCTGCGGACCGGAGGGGACCGCGGAGTCGACGACGACCTCGGCGACGGGGACGTCCGGGGCGTGCCGGGCGAGAGCCTCGCGCAGTGCGGTGCGGTCCTCGCCGATGAGCACGGCGGAGCGCAGCCGCGGCGCGACCCCGGAGACCAGATCGTCGACCGGCGCGCCCTTGAGGAGCCCGCCCGCGATCCAGACGGCGGAGTCGCAGGCGGCCAGTGCCGCTGCGGCGGCGTGCGGGTTCGTCGCCTTCGAGTCGTCCACCCAGCGGATGCCGTCCGCCTCCGCGAGGAGGCGCGACCGGTGGTCGCCGGGTGCGTGCGCGCGCAGGCCGTCGCGGATCGCACCGGTGGGCACGTCCACGGACCGGGCCAGCGCGGCGGCGGCCAGCGCGTCCGCGATGTGGTGGGGACCCGGGTCGTCCGTGCCCACGGCGGCCGCGACGTCCGCCAGCGAGCCCAGCTCGGCGGCGGACGAGTAGCGCTGCGGGATGAAGGCGCGGTCGACGAGCACGTCCTCGACGAGACCCAGCGAGCCGGGACCGGGCACGCCCAGCGTGAAGCCCACCGCGCGGGCGCCCTCGACGACGTCCGCGTCCTCCACGAGCGTGCGGGTGGCGGGGTCCTCGACGTTGTAGACGCAGGCACGGACCACGTTCTGGTACGCGCGCCTCTTGTCCGCGCGATACGCCTGCGCGCCGCCGTGCCAGTCCAGGTGGTCGTCCGCGATGTTGAGGACGGCGGCGGCGTGCGCGCCCATCGAGAACTGCCAGTGCAGCTGGAAGCTGGACAGCTCGATCGCCAGGACGTCCAGCTCCGGATCCAGCACCGCCTCGAGGAGGGGATCGCCGATATTGCCGCACGGACGGGTCCGCAGGCCCGCGGCGGTGAGCATCGCCGCGAGCATCGTCGTCGTGGTCGTCTTCCCGTTCGTGCCGGTCACGACCAGCCAGGGCGCACTGTTCGCGCCGCGCACCCGCCAGGCCAGCTCGACCTCGCCGATAACGGGGATCCCGGCGGCGCGGGCCCCGGCCAGCACGGGAGAGTCCGGGCGCCAGCCGGGCGAGGTGACGACGAGGTCGAACCGTCCCCCGTCGCGGGGCACCGGCAGTGCCTCCACGTGCTGGGGACCGCGGCGCACGTCGACGTCGAAGACCTCGAGGATGCGGATGCGCTCCGACTCGTCGCGGCGCGTGTCGCCGTCGAC
>DYUK01000093.1 GCA_020743695.1 Brevibacterium senegalense
AGTTCCGGATCAAGTCCGGTGCGGTCGCCGCGACGTCGATCCGCTTCCGCGCGTCAGCGCTCACCTGAGGTGCCATGTGGTTCCCGAAGTCCTCTCATCAGTCTCAGAGGTGCATTCTCCCATGTTCCCCTCCCCACCGCGAACGCGCGCTACGCTCCCACCATGGCACTGCTCCCCCCGCGCGGTCGCGCCCTGTCCGTCATGACCGCGAACCTGCGCTACCCGGCCCGGGACCGCCATCCGTGGGCGGAGCGCCTGCCCGCCTGGGTCGAGCTGCTCACCCGGGAGACCCCGCACCTCGTGGGCACGCAGGAGGGCACGATCGAGCAGTTGGACGCCCTCGTCGCGGCACTGCCGGAGCGCTATGCATGGACCGGTGAGGGGCGGGCCGGCGGCGATGCCGGCGAGTTCACGGCGGTCCTCTTCGACACGCAGCGCCTGGACGCCCGCGCCGTAGACGTCCGCTGGATCTCCGAGACCCCGGACGTGCCGGGGTCCCGCTCGTGGGGGTCGTCCCACCCGCGCACGATCACGTCGGTGGATCTGCGCGACCGCGTGGGCGGACACCTGCTGCGCTTCATCAACGTCCACGTCGACCACCGGTCGGAGCGGGCGCGCCCGCACGCGGCGCGCATGCTGCGCGAGCTGGTGGTCCAGGCCGCCGCGGACGACGCGCAGGCCGTCGTGACGGGGGACTTCAACGTCGACCAGGAGCACGACCTGCACCGCCTGCTCGTGTCCGACGGCCTCGTCTCCGACGCCGTCGACACCGCACCCGAGGCCGGGGTCGCCGATGCGGACGTCGACACCTTTCACTTCTACCGGGGTGTCCGACGCGGGGGTCGCCGGATCGACTGGATCCTCCACACACCCGGCCTCACGACCCTGGCGGTCGCCCCCAACACGTGGGCACCCGGCGGTGTCTTCCCCAGCGACCACTTCCCGGTCCAGGCGCACCTCCAGTGGGCCGCGGACGCCCCCGCCGCCGAGTAGGCTTCGGACCATGGATTGGAAGCGTCTCGCACAGAAGGCCGTCCGCTCCGGCGTGCGTCAGGGCATCAACCAGCTGCGCCGGTCCGGCAGGGACACGACCGCGCTCACCGTCGTCGACTCGCTGCTGCGCGACGGCCCCCGCGACGGCCGGTCGGAACCCGCACCCCGCCCGCCGCGCGACCGCCGGCAGACGCAGCGGAAGCCGGGCGGCACGACTTCCCGGCCTGCGGAGACGTCACCCCGCGAGGACTTCGGGAAGGCGCGCAGCGCATCCCGCCACAAGCCCTCCCAGCGGTTCCCCAAGCGCCCGGACGGCGGGTACCCCGGCGACTACCGCGGTCCCGTCCGCCCCGTCTACACTCCGGACCTGGACGGCGATGCCGATCCCGGCGAGATCGTCTGGGCGTGGGTGCCGTACGAGGAGGACCATTCGCAGGGCAAGGACCGCCCGGTCCTCGTCATCGGCAGGGACGGCGCGTGGCTGCTGGCCCTCATGCTCACGAGCAAGGACAACGTCCCCGGCGGCGTGGGCGACGTGCGGGACGATGAGCACGGCACGCCCTACATCAACGTGGGCACGGGCGACTGGGACGCGCAGGGCCGTCCGTCGGAGATCCGACTGGACCGCATCATCCGCATCGAACCCACCGCCGTCCGCCGGGAAGGCGCGATCATGCCGATGGACCGCTTCTCGCGCATCGTCGCCGCCATCGACGCGGGGTGACGGGTCCCCCGCCGACGCGCGGTCGCGGAGTGGAGAGCGCGGCGCGGATCCTGTAGGATCGTCTGCTGTACGTCCGCCGTGGTGAGTGTCTCATCGTTGGTCGGGCGGACGTCACCACCCACTGTGGTCGGCCGGTGTTTCCCCGCTGGTCCGACGTCGACAGCGGGTGAGCCCTCACGACCATGCATCACCGCACGAAAGAGTATCGACGTTGGCAAACATCAAGTCGCAGATCAAGCGCAACCTCACGAACGAGAAGGCGCGACTCCGCAACCGCGAGGTCCGCAGTGAGGTGAAGACCGCGATCCGCGCGCTGCGCGCGCAGATCGCAGCCGGCGACGCCGCTTCCGCACAGACCGCACTCCAGAACGCCTCGCGCAAGCTGGACAAGGCCGTGTCGAAGGGCGTTCTGCACAAGAACAATGCGGCCAACCGCAAGTCGAGCCTGGCGAAGCAGGTCAACGCGCTGGACGCGTGATCCTGCAGACCCGCTGACGCGGTCGGACGGGCCCGTTCCTCTGAGGAGGAGCGGGCCCGTCCGCATTCACCGCACGCGGGAGGGACTCACCGTGTGAGGAAGGGGCTCACCGCGCGCGGGACAGCCGGCAGACGGTCGCCACGAGGTGCTCGACCGCGTAGACGGGATCGCGGCCCCCGCCCTTGACGGCCTCGTCCGCCTGGGCCGCGGCCAGGATCGCCCGGCCCAGCGCGACGGAGTTCCACGCCCGCGATTCGCGCCGGGCACGATCGACCTGCCACGGTGCCATGCCCAGTTCCGAGGCGAGTGAGCCGGAGGACCCCGACAGGCCCTCGATCTTCGCGAGGTTGCGCAGCTTCATCGCGACGGCGGCGACGACGGGGACCGGATCCGCGCCCGTCGCCAGCGCGTGGCGCAGGAGGGACAGCGCCTCCCCCGTCCTGCCCGCGGTTGCGGCGTCCGCGACCTTGAAGCCGGTCGCCTCGATCCGTCCGCCGTAGTACGCGTCGACGACCGCCGCATCGACGGTGCCGGTCGTGTCCGTCAACAGCTGACGCACGCCGGCGTCCAGCTCCGAGAGGTCCGAGCCCAGCGCGTTCATGAGCGCGGCGAGCCCCTCCGCCGTGAGGGTCCGCTCCGCCCGCGCGAAGGCGTCCTTCGCATACGCCGAGCGGTCCGCCTCGCTCTTGAGGACGCCCACGTCCACGGTGGGGGCGCCCGCCGCCGCGATCGCCTTGAGCAGCTTCGCTCCCCGCTGACCGCCCCGGTGCTCGAGGACGACGACCATGTCCGGGTTGGGGTCCTCGACGTACGCGAGGGCGTCCTTGAGAAAGTCGTCACTCATCGCCGCCAGCTCGTCGACGAGGATGAGGCCGTGTGGGGAGAAGAGCGACGGCGCCGCCGCATTCATGAGGGCGCCGGTCTCATAGGACGACGCACTCAGCCGCACCGGCTCGACGTCCGGGTGCTTCCGCGTCACGGCCTGCACGATGCGGCCGCGCGCGTTGCGGATGAGCACGTCCTCTCCCCCGGACAGGAGGACCAGGGGTGCCGGTGCCGCGCGATGCCACGCAATCGTCGTCTTCTTCGCTGCCACGGGTCCACACTAGCGCCCGTCGCGGACACAGGCCTCGGCACCGCGCAGCAGGGTCAGTTCCGCCGTCAGCGCGATGCTGCCGCACCGGTCGGTGCGCAGTACCGGGACGGGGCCGAACGCCGCGAGCGCCTGCGGGGCGGGATGCCCGTACGTGTTGTCCGCCCCCACGGACACGACGCCCACCCGGGCCCGCGCCGCACGGAAGAACGCCGGGGACAGGTCCCCGCTGCCGTGGTGCGGGGCGACCAGCACGTCGAGCGGATCCCGGTCGAGGAGTGCGCGGACCAGGCGCAGCTGCTCCGTCTCCCCCACGTCCCCGGGCAGCAGGACGCGCAGCCCGTCCACCTCGACGAGCAGCACGAGGGACGCGGCGTTGCCGTCCTGTGCGGACCGTGGCTCCGGCGGCGGCCACAGCACCTCGACGTGCACCCCGTTGGGCAGGAGCACGGGATCGAGGGGAGATCCTGCGGCGGCCGGCGCGGCGATCGGCGCGGTGCGGGCCACCGCCCGTGCGTCCGGGGTCGCCGCCAGGGCCTGCGGATGGACGACGACGGCCTCCCGGACCGCCGCGACCGCCTCCGGGAGGGCACCCACGTGGTCCGCGTCGAAGTGCGAGACCGCGATCGTGAGACGGGTGATGCCCGACCCTGCCAGACAGGCGGACAGCAGGTCCGGGTCGTCCCCGGTGTCCACGAGGAGCGCGTGGTCGCGAGGCGCATCCCGGCTGCGTACGAGCGCGGCGCTCCCCTGCCCCACGTCGCACACGAGCAGCGTCCAGGCGCCCCGTCCCGCCGTCGTGAGGACCGGGGCGGTCAGACCCGATGCCAGACAGGCGAGAGCGGTCACGAGCCCCAGTTCCCGCAGGCGGCGCCGGCCCAGGAGGGCGCACGCCGTCCCCAGCACGAGCCCCAGCGCGACGACGATGCCCATCGTCCCCGCCGGCCATCCCAGGGAGGCGCCCGGCAGTCCGGCGCACAGCACTGCGATGCGCGCGACCCACCACGCGGCCGCCGCACCCAGGGCGCCCACCCCGCGGGCCGGGACGCTCAGGACCTCTGCGTCCCCCAGCGCCTGTGCGAATCCCTCGAGTGCCAGCGCACCCAGCCCCAGCACCGTCGCGGGCGCGACGGCGGGACCCGCCAGCGCGTTCGCGAGGACCGCGTACGGACTCATGCGCGGGTCCAGCAGGATGAGCAGCGGTGAGACGCCCAGCTGCGCGGCGGTCGGGACGGCGAGGGCCGCGGCCAGGAACCGCGGCATCCCCCGGTCGACCAGCAGACGCACGAGCGGCGGTACCAGGAGGATGAGCGCGGCCGTCGCGGTCACTGACAGGCCGAAGCCCACCTCGCGGGCCAGGTGGGGACGGGCGACCAGGAGGACCGTGATCGCGGAGGCCAGCACCGCGAGCGTGGGCGTGCCGGCGGGGCGCAGCAGTCCCACCGCCAGGAGGCCCGCCATCGCCGTCGCACGCATGACGCTGGGCTCCGGTCCCACGACGAACACGTAGCCGGCCGTCACGACCGCGGCGGGGAGGATCCTCACCCACCAGGGGCTGCGCAGTCCGGCGCAGATCAGGACGACGACGCCCGCGACGATCGTGATGTTCGACCCGGACACGGCGGTCACATGCGTGAGGGAGACGGCGCGCATCGCCTCGGTGAGCTCAGCGTCCACGTGCGCGACATCCCCCACGACGAGCCCCGGGAGCAGGTCCGCACCGGCGTGGTCCCCCACCCCCGCCGCGGTCGCGAGTCCCGCACGCAGCTGTGCTCGGATCCGCCACACCCGGGCCGGTTCCTCGACGACGCCTGCGACTGTGAGTCCCGCCAGGTCGTCGCCCCACCAGTCCAGGTGTGCGCGCACCGTCGTGCCGGCCGCAGGGGGCTCCTCCTCCGCGATGAGGGTCGCACGGCCGAACTCCCCCGTCCCGATCGTCCGGTACCTGGCGGATTCCGTGGGCTGCGCGTCGGCCACGAGGCGCACCTCCGCCTGGACCGGCCGCGGCGATTCCGCAGCGGTGAGCGCCTGTGCCCCGGCCAGCAGTCCCGCCAGCCCTGCGACGACGAGAACGGTCCCCACCGGGGAGGCTCCCCCGCGCGAGCGTGACCGCCG
>DYUK01000094.1 GCA_020743695.1 Brevibacterium senegalense
GTGTTCATCGTGAACGGCATCCTGCTCTTCGGCGCCGAGCTCGACTGCGAGATCGAGCGCGCCCGCGAACTCCGCGCCGGCCTCCCCGCCGAGGTCGCCCTCCAGCTCCCCGTCCGCTCCACCAAGCTCACGCAGAAGCAGGCCCGGCAGGCCGAGGAGGAGGTCCGCCGCGCCGCCAACCTGCGAGCCACAGCCGGCACCAGCCAGAAGGACAGCCAGGCGGCCCCGGGCTCCCAGCCCAAGCACTGAGGGCGGCCCCGGCACACCAGGGAGCCGGCCTCCCGCTGCGCACGGGCACACCGCCGCCGAGGCCGCGGCCGGGACTCCCCGGACCGCACCCGGCCGTGGGTGGAGTACCGCTTCAATGACCATCGGTGCCGTCGATCCCCATGACTGAGGCCTTGACGACTGATGCGACCGGATGGATCACCAGGTCGATGTGTGACTCCAGAACGTAGGGCCGAGTCGTGCACGGTGCCGTTCATCGGTGCTCTCCGCTCCGGCGATGAACGCAGCGCCTGCCCCTAAGGTGGGCGTCATGATCACCATGAGGGTGCCGTCGGTGGAGGACGTGTCGTCCATCATCGATGTCGTGGCGTCCTGGCAGCGGGACGGATTGCCCCTGCAAGTGCACCCCGGTGACCTCGGCTGGTACCAGCGTTTCGACGGCGATGCACTCGCCTCAGCCCTGCGGGTGTGGAGCCGTGCGGGCGAGGTCGTGGCAGTCGGTTTCCTCGATGAGTCGGAGCTGATTCGCATGGCTGTCGCACCGACCATTGCCGACGATGTAACCGTCGCAACTAGAATCACGGATGACTTCGTCAGCGCGCTGGATCAGGCCCTGCCACCCGGCACGGGTGTCGTCGAGGCCAGGTTCGGGCCCGCACTCCAGCACGCGCTGATCGATCAAGGCTGGACTCGCGACGATCCGTGGACTCCACTGCACCTCGATCTGTCACAACCGCCTGCGGCTGGTTCGCTCCTCGTCGAGGTGACCGGACACGAGTCGATCGAGGACCGCGTCGAGGTGGAGGCGGCGGCCTTTCCCGGATCATCACTCTCCGCCGAACGCTGGAAGCAGATGGCTGACGGACATGCGTACCGACATGCCCGGTGTCTTGTCGGATACGACCGGAACGGGGACCCGGTGGCCGCGACGACGATCTGGTCGGCCGGCCCCGGCCGTCCGGGGCTCATCGAACCGCTGGGAGTCCATGGAGACCATCGCGGTCGAGGACACGGGGTCGCAATAGCACGTGCCGCGGCTGCCTCACTGCGGGAGATGGGTGCCTCGAGCGCCATGGTGGCCACGCCGTCGTCGAACGTGGCTGCCGTCGCAACCTATCGGGCTGCAGGATTCATCACCGACGGCGACGTTCATGACTTCCGTCGGCCGCACCGCTGAATCGCGGCCAACGGTGCAGGCACCGGTGAGGGAGGCAACGAACGGTTCGCGGCCCGTAGTCTCGACCGTGATGGTCGATGTGATTCCGACAGTCCTCGAAAGGATTCTCGAATCCGACCCCGGTGAGGTCATCGGGGTGTACCTCTATGGCTCCAGCACGACGACAGGGCCAGGCCCCGAGAGCGACATCGACCTGCTGGTTGTCACGCGCGTGTCGTTGACGCTCGAGGAGCGGCGACGGCTCGTCGCGACGCTGCTCGAGCTCTCGGGCTGGAAAGGGCACGCCGCGACCTTTCCGGAAGTCGCCGACCGGCGTCCGCTCGATGTGACGAGTGTGGTCGTCGATGACCTCGAACCGCTGAGGGCCGCGCCACGGCGGGATTTCCAGTTCGGCGAGTGGCTCCGGAGCGAGGTCGTCGCCGGTCACCTGCCCCACGCGGAGCACGACCCGGACGTGGTGATCCTGCTCGCGACAGCGCTCGCTTCACATCGGGTGCTGCATGGCCCGTCCCTCGACAGCCTGGTCGACGACGTGCCCGTCGATCTCCTGCGACAGGCACAGATCGCTGCCGTCCCCCGACTCGTCGACGACCTGCACGATGACAGTCGCAATGTCCTTCTCACCCTGGCCCGCGCGCTGCACACAGTCGAGACGGGCGGAATCGTCGCGAAGGATCATGCGGCGGAACGGGCAGCGGAACGAGTCGACGCCGATGATGCGGAGCTGCTTCGTGCCGCGGCCCGGGAGTACCGGGGCGAGGGCCGGGTGGAGTGGGATCGCAGGTCGACACGCGTCTCTGCCCTGGCGCGGTCGTTGGTCCAGTTGATCCACCGGACCGCTGGGGCGCCGTGAGAGGTCGAACGTGGTCTCACGAGTATTCGAGGGACTACGCAGACGTGTTGTACTAGGACCGGCCCTGGACCTACCTCGGTAGGTCCAGGGCCGGTCCTCATTCGTTTCCTCGGCCCCGCCTCACTCCCCCAGGTGCACCGCCACGTTGTCGAGGAGTCGGGGCTCACCCACACGGGCCGCGACGAGGAGGCGCCCCTCCTGTCCGGGCTGGGCCTCGCCCAAGTCCGTGCCGGTGACGACCAGGTAGTCGGCGGTGATGCCGCGCGACTGCAGGACGCGGGCAGCGGCGGCGACCACGGCCTCGGCGCCGGCGGAGCCCGCCTCCGCACCCGCGCGCAGGGCCTCGGAGATGCCGGCGGCCAGCGACCGCTCGTCCTCCGTGAGATAGGCGTTGCGGGAGCTCATCGCCAGGCCGTCCGTCTCGCGGACCGTGGGCCCGCCCAGGACCTCGACGCCCAGGCACAGCTCCTGGGCCATGAGGCGGATGAGGGTGAGCTGCTGGTAGTCCTTCTCCCCGAAGATCGCGATGTCCGGCTTCACCAGACCGAACAGCTTCGCGACGACCGTGAGCACGCCCTGGAACATCGTGGGGCGCATCTCGCCCTCGAGGATCCGGCCCAGCGGGCCGGGGTCCACCCGCACGGTCCCCTCCAGGCCGGCCGGGTACATGACGTCGACGGTGGGCGCGAAGATCACGTCGACCCCGACCTCGGCGCAGAGGGCGACGTCCTGATCGAAGGTGCGGGGGTAGGTGTCGAAGTCCTCGCCGGGCGCGAACTGCGTGGGATTGACGAAGATCGAGGTGACGACGGTGTCCGCCAGCGGGCGCACGTGCCGCATGAGCGACAGGTGCCCGTCGTGCAGCGCCCCCATCGTGGGGATGAGTGCGACGGTGCCGGTGATCGCCGCGCGCAGCTCCTCGCGGGTGCGGACGATGAGGGGGCGCGTCGCAGGCGCGGCTCCCTCACTCATCACGCCCTCACTCATCGCGCGTGGGGACCACGAGCACCGGCGCGACCGTGCGGCTCAGCACCGACTGGCTCACCGAACCCAGCAGCAGCCCGGCGAACCCGCCGTGCCCGCGCGTGCCCAGGACGACGAGGGCGGCGGTGCGGGAGGCTTCGGACAGCACGCCCGCGGCCGAGCCGTCGAACAGCCTCCACGACACGTCCAGCTCCGGGTGCGCCTCCCGGACCGTGTCGACGGCCCACTCGAGGTGCTCCTGCCGGTAGTCGTGCACCGACTGCATCTCGATCGCGCCCTGGCCCGGGTTGGGGAAGCGGGTGCCCACCGTGACGGGGTTCGCGGCGACGAGCGTGAGCGCGCGACCGGTCAGGCGGGCGATGTCCGCGGCGTGCGCGATGACCGGCCCCGCCGAGTCGCCCAGGTCCACCGCCGCGACCACGTCGCCGTCGAAGTTGAGGGCCTCGGGCACGTTGGAGTAGCTGCGGCGTGCGTCCGAGGTGGCGTCGTCCGTGGTGGCGTCGGCGTCCGGCCGGCCGCCGGTCTCGTCGGGGGTCTGATCGCCGGTTGCGCCGCCGGCCTCCTGGCCGTTCACCGCACCGTTCGCACCCACCGTGCCCGAGGCCGACACCAGTCGCGCGGACTCCGTCGCCGCCGCCTCGCCGCCGGGCAGGTCCTGGCGGGGTGCGAAGAGGGTCTCCGTCCCGTCCTCGTCCCAGCGGGCGGGGATCACGAGCGTGGAGCAGTGGGAGTGGGCGGCGAGCGCGTTCGACACGCTGCCCAGGAAGCGGCCCGCGAAGCGGTTGCGGCCCCGCTTGCCCACGACGGCAAGGCGGGCGTGGGCGGATTCGCGGATGAGGACCTCGGCGGCGTGCCCCTCGATGACGTCGGAGCTCACCGGCACGCCGGCGCTGTCCGCCTGCGCGATGAGGTCGTCCAGCGTCTGCTGCGCGTCGTCCCGCATCGCGGTGCGGAAGATGTCTTGGGCGCGGGCGCCGGCCTCGGCGTCGCGGATGGGGACCTCGAAGGCGGCCACCAGCCGCAGTCCGCAGTTGTGGCGCTGCGCGAGGGACAGGGCGATGTCGAAGGCCCGCGCGCAGTGCTCCGATTCGTCGACGCCCACCAGGATGGGCGCCTGCTGATCATCCTGGTGAGACTCCTGCTGCGCTGCCGCGTCACGTGTCGTATCGGTCATGGCCCCACGGTACCGGGGAGACCTGGATCACTGTGAGGAGTGGACAAAGAGCGGACAGCGGGATCTCGAGGGAGCGGGAGGCGGGGCTTGGTTTGAGCATCCGTCTCAACCTCCGCCTGAACCTCCGCCATCGATTCTCGCGAAGTACGGGAATGCTTTGTCCCACAACGCGAGAGAAGTGCCCTGTAGATGC
>DYUK01000095.1 GCA_020743695.1 Brevibacterium senegalense
GCTGTGGCACGCGAGGCCGGCCTCGGCGGATCTGCTGGCGCCCCTGCACGCGGCGGGTGTCGCCGTGCTGCCGGCCCGCCGGACCCGCGTGGGGATCGAGCAGCCCTGGGCCACCGGCGGGGACCTCGAGCGGCTGCTGGCCCGGGCGACCCCCGCGGCCGAGGCCCCGGTCGGCTCTGCGACCTCGGTCTCCCGCGAGGGTGAGGACGGAATGCCGGACCTGGGGCGCGCGCTCCATGACACCGCCGAGGCCGTCGCCGGACTGCACGACGCCCTGCACACCGTGCCCGGCCTGCGCGAGGCGGGGCTGGGACGGCTCGACCCCACGTGCACGGTGGCGGCGGCCCGCGAGGGCCTCGAGGCCGTGCTGCCGGACCTCCTGCCCGCGTTCGACCGCGTGGGCGAGCGGGTGCGCCGCGCGCTCGCAGCGGACCACTCCCCGGACGTGTTGCTGCACGGCGACCTGTCCGCGGACCAGGTGGTGTTGGACGCCTGCGGCGGGGTCCGACTCATCGACCTCGACCGGCTGAACGTCGGACCGGCAGGCCATGACCTGGGCGGGTTCGCCGCAATGGAACTGATCCGCGGACGCACGGACACCGCGGAAGCGCTGGTGGCGGCCTATCGCGAGTGCGCGGCATCGCTCGACGGGGCCGCGGACCGCTCTGCCGGGCCCAGCGACGCGGCGGTGCGCGCGTGGACCGCCCACCACCTGCTGCTTCGCGTCGTGGAGCCGTTCCGCGACCTCGTCCCCGCGTGGCGCGGACGGGTCGAGGCGCGGATCACCCTGGCGAGCGCGGTGCTGGACGGCGGCCCGGAGGGAGTGGACGCATGAGCGGGACGGGGACGGCGGGACCCGGCGCGCCCCTGGTGCTGCGGTGGGGCGATGAGCGCCTCACCGTGGTGCGCGGATGGCCCGGTGCCCGCGGCGAGCGGATCCTCGAGTGCCGCGATGGGGCCGGCCGCCTGCGAGCCGCCCGGCTGGCACCGGACCCCGCAAATGGACCGGGAGCGGCCTCGGCGACGGACGCGGCCGGGGAACGGGACCCCGCAGCGGGCGACTCTGCGGCCTCGGGCGTGGGGTCGGAGCCGGCACCGGGCTGGGACGACCGGCTGAAGGTCCTGCCGTACGGACAGGATCCGAAGCTGCGGTCGCTGCGACCCGACGGCGAGCTCCTCGTCCACCGGGCCAGCAAGCGGGCCGTCGTGCGCACCGCGGACGGCTTCGTCAAGCATCTGCGTCGGGGCCGCGCGGCCGGCGTGGCCCGGGCGACGGCGGAGACGGGCGGACTGGCCGCGGAGGCGGGGTTCGCCGTGCCGCGGGTCGTCGCAGCGGATGAGGACTCCGTGACACTGAGTGCGGTGCCGGGGACGGCGCTGCTCGACCTGTCCGAGGCGGACTGGGCACGGGCCTGGGATCGGTGGGCGCGCCTGTGGCCGCAGTTGGTCCTCGCCCCGGTGCCGCCTGCCGGGCTGGGGATCCACGACGTCGCGGACGAGGCCGAGGTCGTCGCCGGCTGGTCCGCGCACGTGCGGGAATCCGACCCGGGCGGCTTCGCGGATCGTCTGCGTGAGCAGCTGCAGGCGATCGATGAGCGCACCCGCGACTCACTCCTGGCGCTGGGCGGCGCGGGAGGCCGGGAGACGGTGGTCGCGCACCGGGATCTGCACGACGGGCAGATGCTGTTCGACGCGGAGACCGGCGGGCTGGGCCTCCTCGACTTCGACACCGCCGTGGCCGCGGACCGGGAGCTGGACCTGGGCAACCTGGACGTGCACGTCGACCTGCGCGTCGCGCAGGGACTGGTCGATCCCGCCCGGGCGGCAGTGGCGCACGCGGCGATCGAGCGGGCCGCGGACGCGGTGGACGCGGACGCACACCGGCTGGACGTGTACCGGCACGCTGCGCGGGCCCGGCTGGTGGGCGTCTACGCATTCCGGCCGCAGTGGGCGGGATTGGCGGCGCGGATGGCGGAGGACCTGGCGCGCGACGTGTGAGGCGCCGCCGGTGGCGCGACGCCGGGCGCCTCCGCGGAGGACACCGGGCGACGGGCGGGTGAACGGGCGGGAAGCCGTCGCGCGGACAGATGACGGTCTGCTGAACCGCATCCGGCCGCGGCCACGCGGCTGGCGCAGAGGCCGGGCTACCAGGGGTATCCCCAGCTGCACGGCGCACTGCGGACGGGTGGGGCCGGATCCCTGCTCATCACCGACACCCTCCACACCCTCGATCCCTCACCCGCCCGGATCCTCGCGGCGCCGGCAGTCGGCGCCGTCCGGCCGCGGCTGTACAACTACTCGCCGGCGCTGTCCCGCCTGGATCCGTCGGACTGAGCGCGACCCAGCCGGGAGCCCACCGCGCGGTGGGCTGTGGTGCCCGCCGGCGGGGCGGCGCACACGTCCAGGGTCCTCTGACGAGCACGGCCTAGACTGGCGGGTATGACTGTGACAGTTCCCGTGCCGACGATGCCGCGCCGCCGCAAGGACCCCTCGCAGATCCGTCAGCCCGTCGGCGGAGAGAAGAAGGTCCTGCTGGCCGCCCCGCGCGGCTACTGCGCCGGGGTCGACCGAGCGGTGATCGCGGTGGAGCGCGCGCTCGAGCATTACGGCGCGCCCGTCTACGTCCGCAAGGAGATCGTCCACAACCGGCACGTGGTCGACACGCTGTCGGAGCAGGGCGCGATCTTCGTCGAGGAGACGGACGAGGTGCCGGAGGGCGCACGGGTCGTGTTCTCCGCGCACGGCGTGTCGCCGGCGGTGCACGCGGAGGCGGCGGCCCGGAGTCTCGACACGATCGATGCGACCTGCCCCCTCGTGACGAAGGTGCATCGCGAGGCGGTGCGGTTCGCGAAGCGCGGGTACTCGATCGTGCTCGTGGGTCATGCGGGCCATGAGGAGGTCGAGGGCACGATGGGGGAGGCGCCGGAGGCGATCACTCTCGTGCAGGACCCCCAGGAGGCGCGGACCGTCGAACTGCCGGACACGGACAAGCTCGTGTGGATCTCGCAGACGACGCTGAGTGTCGACGAGACGATGGAGACGGTCGACATCCTGCGGGAGCGCTACCCGCATTTGGAGAACCCGCCCAGCGACGACATCTGCTACGCGACGCAGAACCGGCAGGTGGCGGTCAAGAAGGTCGCCCCGGCCGCGGACCTGGTGCTGGTCGTGGGGTCGGCGAACTCGTCGAACTCCGTGCGCCTGGTCGAGGTCGCGCTGGAGCACGGTGCGAAAGCCTCCCATCGTGTGGACTTCGCGCGAGAGGTCGACGAGGAGTGGTTCCACGGAGTCGCGACCGTGGGCGTGACCAGTGGGGCGAGCGTGCCGGACGTCCTGGTCCAGGACGTGATCCGGCTGTTGGCCGACTACGGGTACAGCGACGTCGAGGAGGTCCGCACGGCGGAGGAGGACCTCATCTTCTCCCTGCCCAGCGAGCTGCGGAAGGACCTCAAGGCGGCGGCAGGTTCCTGAGGCACCGGCCGTGCCTCTGCGAACGACTCGCTTTTCTGCATTAGGCTGACTCGCGGCAGAGTGCCTGTTCAGCGGGCGGTCTGCGACTTGCAGACGTCTCCGTGAACAGGATGATTCGATGCCGGCCGTGCGCCCTTGGCCCCAGACCGCAGCTCTGCTCTCCGCCGCGACGCTCGTCGTGGTGGCGGGATGTTCGACCGACGGCGGTGAGGCCGACGAGTTCGAGAACACCGAGTACGAGAGCACCGACCTCACGGCTCCGCAGATCGAGCTGAGCCCCGCCGACGGTGACCGGTCCGACGAGTACTTCTTCGTGGGCCCCAAATCGCGCGAGACCGGGCAGTGGTCCGGTCGGACGATCATCGATGACCAGGGTGAGCCCGTCTGGATCCAGGAGGACGACGAGGCCCAGGAGACGGACGAGCCCACCGCAGGCTGGGACCTGCGGGTCCAGGAGTACCACGGGGAGCCGGTGCTCACCTGGTGGGAGGGGATCGTCGACACGCCTCTGGCCGAGGGCGAGGTGGTCGTCGTCGACCAGTCGTATCAGGAGATCGCCCGTGTCGGCATGGGCGGTGACCTGCCCCATAGGATGGTCGATCTCCACGAGACGACGATCACGGACGAGGGCACGATGCTGCTGATCGCGTACGTCCCCAAGCAGGCGGATCTGAGCGAGGTGGGCGGCGATGCGGACGGCTGGGTCTGGGACGGTGTGATCCAGGAGATCGACATCGAGACCGGTGAGGTGCTCCTGGACTGGAGCTCGCTCGACCACATCCCGGTGACGGAGTCCGAGCGGGAGTTCGAGGATGACGCCGGGACGGAGGACAAGCCCTACGACTACTTCCACGGGAACTCCGTGACCGTCGACGATGACGGGTCGCTGCTCGTCTCCGCCCGCAACACGCATGCGATCTACAACCTCGAGCGCGAGACCGGCGAGGTGAACTGGACGCTGGGCGGACCCGGGTCGGACTTCGACATGCCGGAGGATGCGTACTTCGCATGGCAGCACGACGCGGAGCGCAGCGCGGACGGTGCGCTGACCCTGTTCGACAACCAGTCCTCGCCCACGTTGGGCGACTCGTCCCGCGGTCTGCGCCTCGACGTCGACCCGGAGGAGAAGACCGTCGAGGTCATCGACGAGTTCCTGCCGCCGGTGCCGCGGATCGCGGCGAACCAGGGCAGTTACCAGGAGCTGGAGAACGGCAACGTCGTGCTGGGATGGGGCGCGCTCCCGTCCTTCACGGAGTACACGGCCGACGGTGAGGTGGTGCGCGACGGCACCGTGGGCGCCGATTCGAACTACCGCGCGTACCTGTCGGAGTGGACGGGAATGCCCACGGAGCCTCCGGCGGCGGCCATGAAGACCGCGGACGAAGAGACCCACGTGTACGTCTCGTGGAACGGCGCGACCGAGGTCGCACAGTGGCGGGTGCTCGCCGCGACGGATGCGGGCGCGCGCCACGAGGTCACGACCGTGGAGCGCGACGGGTTCGAGACCGCCATCCCGGTGGAGGACGATCTGGACAATGTCGTAGTCCAGGCGCTGGACGAGGACGGCGAGGTCCTGGGCAGTACGACGGCCGACTGACGATCGAAGCCCACCGGTCGGCGGGGAAGCGCCCCGTGTGCCGACAGGTGAGCTCCGATCAGTGGCTTCGGACGACGCGCGCGGATCAGTGGCGTGGGTTGCGTCTTGATCCGCCCGTTCCGGTGCCGTGCTGAGACGACCGGAGGAACCACGCATTGGCCTGCGGCAGCCAGAACGGCGCGATGAGCGCGAGGGAGACGACGGACGCCACGACGGTGCCCGCGCCGCCGGACTCCAGGTCCGCGGCCGTGAGAATTCCGGCGTAGATGATGCTGAGCACGGTGATCGCTGTGAGTGCGAGCCGTGCCCAGTCGGCCCCCTCGCGGATCTTCAGAGTCAGGAACAGCTGCAGAACGAGCAGGATTAGCTGCAGGATCATGGTGGCGACGTAGAAGAGGATGACGCCCCATCGGATGTCACCGAACAGGCTCATCATCCCCGTGGCCATGAGGATGACGGGGTTGAAGAGGATTCCGATGAGGATGGTGCCCATCGCGAAGACCCACCCGATGATGGCGAGGACGCAGCCGACCAGCCACACCCAGTACCCGATGCGCGCGTCCATCGGCATGTGCGACGTCTGGAAGATGCCGCTGATCCCGGAGCGGAACGACGGGATCGCATCACCTATGGACCCGGGCCAGGCGGTGGGCATCCGGAATCGGTAGCCCGTGAAGTCGAAGTACTCGTTCTTCGATGCGGAGCCGTTCGGCGCCTGACCATGGGGTGCAGGACCGGTTCCCTGCTGCGGCTGGGCCTGCCCGTACTGCGGGCCAGAATTGTGCTGGCCATTCGGCGCCTGCCCGTACTGCGGGGCGGAGTGCTGCTGACCGTGCGGGGCCTGCGGGTATCCGTTCGGGGCGCCGGAGCCGTACGGCTGAGCACTGGGCTGGGACTGCGGGTACCCCGGTGACGCCTGCGGTGAGTGTGGCTGCGCCTGGCCGTACTGCGGCGGCTGAGGTGCCTGAGGCTGCTGGGGCGCCTGCTGCGGCTGCTGGGGTGCGGGTCCGTCGGGGCGGAGGGAGTCGCCGCCGCTGGCGGGGTCGGTGGTCACGTTCGGCTGCCTTTGAGATCGGAGGAATGGTCAGCTGAAACGGGTTCGCTGTGCAGCGAAGCCCGGCCCAGCATCCAGGACGTTATCAGCGAACGCGGTGCTACTTCACATCTGGGAGCGTTCGTCCGGTCTGTCGGAGGAGGCGAATTCCCGTGCGGTGAGACCGCGTGTGCGGCTGGAGATCTCGTGAGGATCGGACAGGGCGGAATCGGAGACCCCGATGGACGACAGCCGTCGTGCCGTGGGCAGGAACCGCGATTCGAGGGAGCCCACGAGACGGTTGTAGTCCTCGACGCTGCGATCCAGGCTGGCACCCATACGTATGAGGTGCTCCGTGAGGGTGACGACACGGTCATGCAGCTCACGGCCAAGATCGAGGATCTGGTGGGCGCTGTTGCTCAGTTCCGCCTGCTGCCAGTTGAGCGCCACCGTCTTGAGCAGTCCCAGCAGGGTGGACGGCGAGGCGAGGATGACGCCAGCGGACAGGGCGTCGTCGATAAGGCCCGGGTCCTTCTGCCCGGCCAGGGTCAGGAGGCCGTCGGACGGCAGGAAGCAGACGACGAAGCGGGGAGCCGGCGTGAACGCCTGCCAATAGGACTTCTTCGACAGTGCTGTCACGTGGCGCCGCACCGCGCGCACCTGCGCAGTGGCTCGATCATTCGCAGACTCGGCGTCCTGAGACGATGCGGACGTGGCCGTCGAAGCGTTCCGGTCCGCCTCCAGCCCGCTGAGCGGTGCCTTCGCATCGATGACGATGCGGGCATCACCGGGGAGCAGGACCACCATGTCGGGCCTGATGCGCCCGGCATCCGTCGACGCGGTGACCTGGACGTCGAAGTCGATGTGCTCCGTCATCCCGGCCAGTTCGACGATCCGTCGCAGCTGGACCTCGCCCCAATCACCGCGTCCGCTGTCCGAGGACAGAGCGGTGAGGAGACCGTGGGTGGAGGACTGCAGCCGCTGGTTCTGGACCGCGAGCTGCCGCAGCTGCTCGTCGAGACCCGCCAGGCGGGCGGTCTGCTGCCGGTCCTGACCCGTGACCTGCTGGGTGAGCGCACGGACGGTGGAGGTGAGGGGACCCACCGCGGCGGTGAGTTCGCCAGCCACTTGCGCGTCAGCCTCGAGCGCTTCCGTGCGCTGGGACAGGATCTGCGCGGTCGTCTCCGCACGCACCAGCCGCTCCTGTGATTGAGCGCGTGCGCGTGTTCCGCCCAGCCACCAGCCGAGGGCGAGGCCGATCGCTAGGACGAGGATCAGGGATCCGGTGAGAGTGATCGCTTCCATGGTCACTATGCAAGCACGCGGCGCGGACACGGACAGGTCGACGGGCTTCGGCCCTGGTGTCGGGCACGAATCGGTCGTGAGAGGCACAACGACTAGACTCCAGTCCTGTGGCTCTTACTATCGGAATCGTCGGACTGCCCAACGTCGGCAAGTCGACCATGTTCAATGCGCTGACCAAGAATCAGGTGCTCGCCGCGAACTACCCGTTCGCGACCATCGAGCCCAACGTGGGTGTCGTGCCGCTGCCCGACCCTCGGCTCAACCGCCTGGCGGAGGTGTTCGGATCGGAGCGGATCATCCCCGCCACGGTCAGCTTCGTCGACATCGCCGGAATCGTCCGCGGGGCGTCGGAGGGTGAGGGGCTGGGCAATCAGTTCCTCGCGAATATCCGGGAGGCGGAGGCGATCTGCCAGGTCATCCGTGCATTCTCCGACGATGACGTCGTCCACGTCGACGGCAAGGTGTCTCCATCGGACGACATTGACACCATCAACACAGAGCTGATCCTCGCGGATCTCCAGACGATCGAGAAGGCGCGGCCTCGGATCGAGAAGGAGGTCAAGCAGAAGAAGACGGAACCCGAGGTGCTCACAGCGATGACGGAGGCGCAGTCGATCCTCGAGGAGGGGCGCACTCTCTTCCAGGCCATGGGCGATGGATTCGACGCGGCGCCGCTGCGCGACCTGCAGCTCATGACGACGAAGCCGTTCCTGTACGTCTTCAACGTCGACGACGACATCCTGTCCGATGAGGCGAAGAAGGACGAGCTCCGTGCACTCGTCGCACCCATCGAGGCGATCTTCCTGGACGCCAAGTTCGAGTCCGAACTGGCGGAGCTGGACGAGGCCGAGGCCGCGGAGAT
>DYUK01000096.1 GCA_020743695.1 Brevibacterium senegalense
CCCGCTCCCGCGCGGAGGACCTCGAGGAGAAGCGGCAGCTCACGCGGGTGCGCCTGCAGACCACCGCCGAGGCCGCGGTCCGGTCCCATGACCGCATCCTCGAGGACTGGGTCGCCCACCTGCAGGACGAGCAGATGTCGGTGTCACCCGGGCAGACCTCGGGCGACGGCGACTCAAGCCGCCCCGACCCCGCGGTCCAGCAGCGGCTGCTGGACGCACTGGATACGGCGCAGCACGATCGCCTGGACCCGGCGGATCCCGCACTCGACCACTACACGGTGGGGCTCTACGCCACGCGGGTGCGCGAGCTGGAGGCCGCCTGGACGGCCTACCGTCAGTCCTCGTCGCGCTGGAATCCCGGCTGTGATGCGTAGTCCTGCCGGCGGCGTTCGAGCACTGCGCCGATCTGGTCTGCGGCACCGTCGCCCAGAACCAGGCGCAACGGGCCGCTTTCCGCCGCGACGTGCGCGATGATCCCGTCTGCGATGTCGTCAGGGGCGGTCCCGCCGCCTGTCGCCCCCGGTTCGCTGGGCCACGGCACGGTCGTCGTCCCGAAGAGTTGCTCGCGCAGGTCGTCGTACGCGGTGTTCGGCGCACTGAACCTCATGCCGGACGTCGCCCAGTGGGTATCCATAGCGCCGATCTCGACGAGAGTGGTTCGGATGCCCAACGGCGACACCTCGCCGGCCAGTGCTTCGGTGAATCCTTCGAGGCCCCACTTCGCGGCGTTGTACAGACCCAGCAGCGGCATGGCGCCCACTCCCCCGGTCGACGAGATCTGCACGATGTGCCCGGACTCCTGTGCTCGCATGATCGGCAGCGCCGCCTGCGTCATCCACAGCGGACCGAACAAGTCGACGTCCACGATCGCGCGGGCCTCGGCCTCGGAGACCTCCTCGAGGGCACCCACGAGTCCGTACCCGGCGTTGTTCACCAGGACGTCCAGACCTCCCGTCGTCTCGCGAGCTTCCTGGACGACGCGTCGACACGCGTCACGGTCCGCCGGGTCGAGGCGATGCACGGTCAGACGCGGGTGCTCGAACGGCACGGTGCCTGCGCGCGAGGTCGCGACCACGCGGTGCCCGGCGGCCAGCACGCGTGTGGTCAGGGCAAGGCCCAAGCCGCCGCTCGCGCCGGTGATCAACCAGGTTTTCGATGTCGTCATGGGACCATTCAAACACAAACGAGACGGTGCGTCTTGTTTCTATACTGGGTGCATGGCCAGACCCTCGACCGTGCGACGCGTGCACGCAGCCGTCATGGCGCTTGCCGAACGAGGCGGCCCCGCCGCTCTGTCCATGGAGGGCATCGCCGCCCAGGCCGGGGTGGGCAAGCAGACGCTCTACCGGTCGTGGCCGTCCGTCCACGCGATCCTCTTCGACGCCCTCGTCGCGGAATCGGCCGATGCGGACGAGAGTTTCGACGGCGCGTCTGTCGTCGAGGTCCTGCAGGCGACGATCGACGAGATCACCACGGAGCCGCGCGGCACGCTCCTGCGGACGCTGGCCGCCGCGATCCAGGTCGATGAAGCAGTCGCACGGGAGTTCCGCACTCGGCTCTTCGAACCGCAGCGGGAGCAGATCATCCGATTCCTCGCCGCTTCCGGCTATGCGAATCCTCGCCAGGCAGCCGAGTCACTCCTCGCACCGATCTTCTACCGATGGTTCCTCAGACTTCCCCCGTTCACCAGGGACGAACTGCACGAGCACGTCGAGGCCGTTCGCCGTGGCGAACGAGCGTCGTAACGCACGGCCGCAGGCCGGAACGACCGAAGGACGCAAGCCGCATCGTCGCGGGAAGCAGGCACTCTGGGTGCAGTCAGCGAATACCGTCCCAGGCGAGACGAGCATCGCTCCGCGGATCGAGGACCGTGTCGGAGTTCGTATCGAACCGCCGAACCACTCGGCGGTCAGGCGTATAGGGCTCCCACCCGGGTCCCTCACCGCGGATGAACGAAACCCAGGACGCGTGCATCGCGTCTGCGAGGCCCTGGGGCGCGTCGGGGCCGGTGAGGCGCTCAGCCCCCGGGACGGCCAAGGTGTTGAAGAAGAACGGTATGTCGACGGAGTGAGCGGCACCCAGCACTCCGTCCAGCGCACCGGACTTCCAGGTGAATTCGTACATGTGGGTCGCAGGTCCGCCGGCCTGCTGCTGTGCTTCGGCCAAGCGGACGGCGGGGATGCGGAACATCCAATCGGTTTGCAGCGCGGCCAGGGTCGCGCCCGGTGTCGGATCCTGCGGATCCTCGTAGAGGGAACGCACATCGACCTCGGTGGAGAGACCGTAGGTCTGCGCGAAGCGGTCGAGCAGCGAGTCGTCGATCCGGTCGATCGCGCCTCCGGGAGCCAGGAACAGGCGGTTCTCCTGGGAGGTGGTGCCGATCAGCAGCCGCACGTTCGCAGCACTCCCCTGGCGAATCGCCTCGATCGGCGCCTGCGGCAGGACAGTGCCGTCGATCGACGGGGTGAACGGCATGCCGTTCCGCAGCGCCTCCTGCACGGAGGTGGGGTCAGAAACGGAGCGCAGGCGTCCGTCCAGCGCGGTCTCAGCCGCGAGGAGGTCGGTCGTGGAGACGGCACTGAGTGCTTCGCGGTCCGATGCGACGTCCACGATCCCGGCGTATGCCTCGGCGACTGACAGTGCGGTGGACCGCGCGAACGCGTGATGCGCGGCTCCGCTCTCCAGGATCGCGGCGGAGAACAGGCCCTCCGTCAGGGGACTGCCCAGGAGTGCGCCGATGCTCATGGCACCAGCCGACTGACCGGCCACGGTGACGCGGGCTGGATCACCGCCGAATGCGGCGATGTGGCCCTGCACCCAGGCGAGTGCGGCGATCTGGTCGCGCAGACCGATGTTCGCGTGGTCGTCGCCCACGTCGAGGAAGCCGGGCGCGCCCATGCGGTAGTTGATCGTCACGCAGACGATGCCGTTGCGGGCGAACGAGGTGCCGTCGTAGTGCGGGATCGATCCCGACCCGCGGACGAAGGCACCGCCGTGGATCCACACGAGCACGGGCGCGCTGCCGGCGGTGTCCGGCGTCCAGACATTGAGGTTGAGCTGTTCATCGCCCTCGATGCGCGGATCACTGAAGATGCTGTCGAGCGGAGCCCCATACGGGTTCTGGGTGACGGTGGGTCCGAACTCGGTCGCGTCTCGCTCACTGTCCCAGCGCTGCGGAAGTTGCGCGGGCAGGAATCGGTTGGCTGCGGTGATTGGAGCCGCGTACGGGAGCCCCAGGAAACGGGTCACCCCATCGGATTCGGCACCACGGATCGTTCCGTGCTCATACGTAAGAGTGAGGCTCAGTGGGTCTCCTTCGACCGGCAGAAACGTCAACGTTGTCGCACGCGATGCGCGTGTGCTGCAACCACTCGAGCACTCACGTTACAGAACGGCACAGGTTAACGACAGATGGCCGACGGAGCACAGGGAGGAGACGTCATCGAGCGGGCCGCGAGCACTAGATATGCTCTCTCCAAGTCGTCCGGGACCAGGCAGGAGCTCTCGCAATGAAGAAGGAAATCAACGTCGTTGGCGCAGTTGTCGTAGAAGACGGAAAGGTGCTCTCGGCGCAACGAAGTCAGACGATGTCACTGCCGGGAATGTGGG
>DYUK01000097.1 GCA_020743695.1 Brevibacterium senegalense
GGGCATGTCCCGCGAGTGGGCGGGCTGCGGGGACGCGGGAGCGGGCCAGAGGCTCATGCCCCTCAGTATTGCGCAGGAGGCGGATCCCTCACGTGGGAGGTGCATCGCCTCACTCAGATACGTCGCCCACTGACGCAGGTGGGTCGCAGGTGCACCACCTCATGGAGGTGAGTCGCCGGCGGCCGCGACCCTGCGTCAAGCAGCCCTCCCACACGCAGAACAGCGACTCACACTGTCCGATGCACAACCTGTGACGCACAGTGAGCACCCCCTCATCAGCACAAACGCACTCGATTGACCGAAAACGGGCGTAAGCACCTCAATTTTCCCGCGACCTCTGGTTTTAGTACTCATGTTCGAATAGACTGTTCTCATGCAGAATCGAACGACGCGGTTTGGCAGTGACGCCAGACGGCGAATCCCAACTCCAGCCACTGCGGGAGGTGAACACAATGGCGACGCACTCAGGACCTGACCAGCCGCAGGATTCGGGTGATGAGCCCACCGCCGACGCGCGCACCGCCGGCCCCCGCTTCCGCACAGCCTTCTCCGACCACGATCGTGACGTCCTCTCCGGTCGCGCACCGCACTACGTCCACCTCCTCGACACCCTTGACGCAGTCGTCGACGATGCGGCGGGCCACCGGTCGCTGGGCGCCCAGGAGGCACTCGCCGGGCTCAAGGCGCTCGAGCAGGCCCGTCGGCACGTCGAGCGCCTCTCCACTGATCTCCTCGCGCACTACGAGCGGGTGGGAGACCCCACCGCTCATGGCTACCGCAGTGTCGTCCAGCTCCTCGAGGGCGAGTTCCGCATCCCCTCGCACGAGGCCCGCCGTCGCACGCAGCTCAGCACCCACCTCACCGACCGGGTCTCCACCAGCGGCGAGCCGCTCGCGCCCCTGCGGCCGTCGATCGCGCGGAACTTCGCGGAAGGCCGCCTCTCCTCGGACGAGGCCCGCACCCTCTGCAGGGCCGTCGACGACCTGCCGCCCACCATCAAGGCGCAGCACGCGCACCAGATCGAGAAGACCCTCGTCAACCTCTCCCCCACGGTCCGCGTCAAGGACATCCCGAAGCTCAGCCAGCGCATCATCGAGCACCTCGACCCCGATGGGAAGCTGCCCCAGTACGAGACCGACCCGATGGCGTACACGGTGACGCTCAATCAGAAGCCCAACGGCGACTGGAAGCTGTCCGGCCTGCTGGACTCCCCCACGGGAACGACGCTGCAGGCACTGCTGATGGGGCGGATGAAGGACGACGCCCTCATCCCCGTCGTGGTCCGTTCCCTCACTGCGGACCGCACCGCCGCCGCGACGGGCGGAGACTCCGAAGGCACTACTGCCGCGGTCGCAGAAGACGCGAAGTCCGCAGACGATGCCACCGAGGCGCACTCCGGTGAGCGCTTCCTCCCCGACGAGTACTACGACGACCACACTGCAGCGGCCCACACCGCTGGTGACGACACTGCGCCCCACAATGCCGGTGACGACGCGCCTCACTTCGGTAACGGAGTCCACGAAGACGGGTGCCTCAACACCCAGAGCAACCCGGGCAACGACCGACCGCCGCCCGGTGTCGCCCGCCACGACCGCCTCGCGTTCCTGCTGCGCTCCGTCACGCGCGAACGCGTCCTCCACGGTGCCGACCACGCACTCGTCGTCTCCGCGACTCCCGACGACCTGACGAATCCGCGTCGCACCCTCTCCACGCAGTTCGGTGGGCCCATCAGCCTCTCGAGCCTCGAGGGCTGGTCCAACGCCGCGCAGACCTTCGCGCACATCACCGAAGGCGGCGGGCGCACCCTCGAGATCCTGTCGCACGGGCGCTTCGCGACTCGCACCCAGATCGCCGTGCTCACCGCCCGCGACCAGGGCTGCACATTCCCCGACTGCGACGCACCGCCCCACTGGTGCGAGGCCCACCACATGACCCCCTATTCCCAGGGTGGAGAGACCACCGTCGACAACCTCACCCTCGTCTGCCCGTTCCACCATCGCTGGCACGAGCGCACCGGGTGGACCACCCGATTCCACCGCGGGCTGCCGGCTTGGAAGCCGCCCCGCAGCATCGACCCGCAGCAACGGCTGCTCTTCCACTCCCGTTTCCGCGCAGCTTTGCTCGACCTCCCGCCCACTCTCCTCGACACGACCTAGCGCGGACGTGGGGAGGGGGTACGTCGGGGCGCAGTGGGTGTAGTGCGTCTGGAAACGGGAATGGAGTCGGTCAGTGTCCGTCCAGCGCGCGATGACAGTGTGGAGGGAGATATGTTTTCCGACCCGGAGGTGGACCATGCCCAAGGCCGTGACGCTCATCCGTTCACAGCAGCTGTCCGATGCGGCCGAGTACGCGTATGCCGCAACCGCACCCGCAGAGTCCCGTCTGATCTTCCTCGCCGGGTCGTGCCCGCTGAACCAGGACGGGACCACGCACGGCGAAGGAGACTATGCGGCGCAGGCCGCCAAGTGCGTCGAGAACATGACCGTCGCCCTCCGCGAGGCCGGTTGCGCGATCGAGGATGTCATCGCCACGCGCGTGCTCGT
>DYUK01000098.1 GCA_020743695.1 Brevibacterium senegalense
CGTCGTCGTGGCGAACGCGTCGAGGGTGAGGGACAGGCTGCCCGCGACGGGGAGGATCAGGTCCTCGTGCCTCTTGCCCCAGTACTTCACGAGGGCGATGTTGGGGAACGCGCGCGCTGCGGCGGTGGTCATGCTGAGGGAACCTCCACGGTCCAGGTGTGCTGGGCCCCCGCGCGGCGCATGGCGTCGCCCAGGGCGTCGGCGTGGGCGGTGTCCCGGGCGACCGCGATGACGCAGCCGCCCAGACCGCCGCCGGTCAGTTTGGCGCCGGGCGAACCGGCGCGGTGGGCCGCATCGACGATCGCGTCGAGCTGATCGGAGCTCACACCCACCCGATGCAGGATATCGTGCGCCTCCCGCATGCGGGAGCCCACGGCCTCGACGGCGCCGGACTCCAGATCCGCGATCGCACCCTCCGCGATCTGCGCCAGGCGGTTCAGCAGGGCGTCGGTCTCCTGCGGCGCCTGTTCGCGCCGGCGGCTGACCCCGCCCACGGCCTGGGTCGTGGAGCCGGACGAACCGGAGTCCGCGACCGTCAGGAGCAGGGGTGCGCCCAGCGCGATCGGCTGTGCGTCGCCGCGGTCGAAGCGGATGGGGACGGGGGAGGTGACGGTCCGCGCGTCGATGCCGCTGGGGTTGCCGTGCGCGGCGCGCTCCGAGGTCTGGATGAGCGAGAACAGAGCGTCCGGGTCCAGCGTGCGCTCCGCCGCGTCGTGGACCGCGCGCGCGATGGCCGCCGCGACCGCCGCGCTGGAGCCCAGCCCGCGCTCGTGCGGGATCGTGCTGCGGATCCGCAGGTTGAGGGAGGGGAGCAGACGCGGGTCGATCGGGGTGGCACGGTCGTCCGGCTCCAGTCCGCGGATCCGTGCGCTCGCCGCCAGCAGCGCGGTCAGCACCGGGCGCAGGCGTTCGGGAGCGGTGTCCAGAGGTCCGGTGAACAGGTCGCTGTCGAGCATCCCCGGGCCCGAGGACGGGGTGACGGTCGCGAGCGTCTCCAGCTCGTGGATCGGGATCGCGATCGCGGGAGCGCCGTAGACGACGGCGTGCTCGCCCAGCAGGATCGACTTCGCGTGGGCGGCCCCGCGTCCGGTGCGACTGAGCACGGGACCGGAGGCGGCCTCGGGAGTACCGGCAGCGGAGGCGGACGGTGCGTCCGGACGGCTGCGTGGATTCATGGGGATCGATTCGGTCGGTGCGGCACCGCAGTGCGATGCCGACGGCGGGCGGTCGAGTCTGGTGGACGGATTCGCGCCGGCCGGACCCGAGACGGGGTCACGGCAGGAGAACCGGGTCGCTTCGCAAGTGTAATCCGACGGGACGGTTGAGGACCGGGCCAGGCGGTGTGACATCGACAGCGTGCGAGGAGGCGATGGGATGTCGTGCCGTGTGCGGAGGCATCGGCGCGACGGCGCAGGGGATGAGTGGTGCCGGAGACGGAGAGGGCGCCGGTCATCGCGGATGCGGCGACCGGCGCCCGGGTGCCGCGGGGCGGCACAGGCGGCTCAGACGGCCGCGTTGGCCTGCTGGGTGAGTGCGGCGCGACCCTGAGTGGCGCTGCGCAGGTTCTCGCCGGACTTCTCGAAGTCCGCGACCGTCCGGTCCGCGGCGTCCGTGAGGGACTGCACGAGCGAGATGTGGGCGGTGAGGGACTCATCGTCGGCGGTGCCGAACTGTGCCTCGACCTGGCCGGAGAGGTGGACGTAGAAGTCCGCGATCAGCTGTGCGGACTTGTCCGTGTGGTAGATCGAGATGCGGCGGCGGTCCGCGGAGTCGCGCTCGCGGACCAGGTAGCCGGAGCGGACCAGGCGCTCGAGGATCGAGGTGAGGGTCGAGGCGGACAGCGACAGCTGGCGGGCGATGTAGCCGGGTGTCGCCGTCTCGTCGTCCTCGTCCAGCGAGACGACCGACTGCACCACGTTGAAGTCGATGAGGTTGAGCCCGTGGGTGTGGGCGAACTGTGCGGCCGCGGTGCGGGCCGCCATCATCTGCACCTGGGACGCGTGGATCAGCTCTGCGATCTTGGCGCGGGGGCTGTCGGCGGTACTGTGCGTCTGCGCGGAGGCGAGATGGACCGTGAGGTGTTCAGGAAGCATGGGTGCGAGTGTAGAACACAACGATTGTGTTTCAATTCGTGTTCTCTTGGAGTTCGTGGGATGAATCTCCGATGAACCTGTGAAGATAGTCCGCGACATGACGGAATCGCCGGATGTGGTGTCGACCCGGGCGCGCGTGCGCGTGCGCGGGTCGTACAGGAGACGGCGGGCGTCGCAGGACTCCTGGAAAGTGAGTAGGGAAGTGAAGCGGAAGAATCTCGCATCGGCGACAGCGCTGGTGGCGGCAAGCGTCCTGGCGCTCAGCGCATGCGGCGAAGCGCCGGAGGAGTCGGGCGAAGGCGGCGGCGAGAGCGGCGGCGGCGACTACAAGGCCTGCATCGTCTCCGACGCAGGTGGCTGGGAGGACAAGTCCTTCAACGAGTCCGCCGCGCGCGGCCTCGAGGCCGCGGTCGAGGAGCTGGGCATCGAGGAGGCGCGCGCGGAATCGCAGAGCGACTCCGATTTCGCCCCCAACGTCGACAGCATGGTCGCGCAGGGCTGCAACATCACGATGGGTGTGGGCTTCCTCCTGGAGAGCGCCCTGCACGATGCGGCGGAGTCGAACCCGGACCTGCACTTCGGTCTGGTCGACGCCACCTTCTCCGACGAGGACGGCAACACCGCAGAGCTGGAGAACGGCAAGCCCATCATCTTCAACACCGCGGAGGCCTCGTTCCTCGCCGGCTACCTGGCGGCGGGCATGACGGAGACCGGCACCGTCGCCACCTTCGGCGGCATCCAGATCCCGTCCGTGACGATCTTCATGGACGGCTTCGTCGACGGCGTCGAGCAGTACAACGACGACAACGACGAGGACGTCGAGGCGCTGGGCTGGGACAAGGACGACCAGGAGGGCTCCTTCTCCGGCGACTTCGAGAACCAGAGCCAGGGCCAGGCGCTCACGGAGCAGTTCATCTCGCAGGACGCGGACATCATCATGCCGGTCGCGGGTCCCGTGGGCCTGGGCGCGGCGTCCGCCGCGCAGGACGCCGAGGGCACGAAGATCATCTGGGTCGACTCCGACGGCTACGAGTCCACCGACTACGGCGACATCGTGCTCACCTCGGTCATGAAGCAGATCTCCAACGCGGTCCAGGACACGATCGCCGAGGACGTGAACGGCAACTTCTCCGCGGAGCCCTACGTGGGCACGCTGGAGAACGAGGGCGTGGGCCTGGCGCCGTACCACGACTTCGAGGGCGAGGTCCCTGCGGAGCTGGACGAGCGCATCCAGGAGCTGCGCGAACAGATCATCTCCGGCGAGCTGACGGTCGAGAGCCCCAGCACGCCCTGATCGCCTGAGCGGATTCCGGACGGGTCCCGGCGAACTCCCGCGCCGCACGTCAGTCGTCGTCTAGGCTGAGTGCGCGGCGGGAGCCGGGGCCCGTCCGCGTCCCTCGACGCGGCGGACCCGTCCCACCGGACGAACCGCCGTCCCATCCGCACGGAGGAGAACCCCCACGTGAAACTCGAACTTCGAGGGATCACCAAGCGCTTCGGCACCTTCACCGCCAACGACTCGATCGACCTGGTCGTCGAACCGGGAGAGATCCACGCCCTGCTGGGCGAGAACGGTGCGGGGAAGTCGACGCTCATGAACACCCTGTACGGCCTGTACGCGCCGGACGAGGGCGAGATCCTCATCGACGACCGGCCCACCAGGTTCAGCGGTCCCGGCGACGCGGTCGCAGCCGGCATCGGCATGGTCCACCAGCACTTCATGCTGGTGCCCGTCTTCACGGTCGCGGAATCGGTGGCACTGGGGTACGAGCCCACGAAGGGCGGCTCGCTCCTGGACCTGGGCGAGGCCCGGCAGAAGGTGCGCGACATCTCCGCGCGCTTCGGCTTCCACATCGACCCGGACGCGGTCATCGAAGACCTCCCGGTGGGCGCGCAGCAGCGCGTCGAGATCATCAAGGCACTGTCCCGGGACGCGAAGATCCTCATCCTGGACGAGCCCACCGCCGTGCTCACGCCCCAGGAGACGGACGAGCTCATCGAGATCATGCGCCAGCTCAAGTCCGAGGGCACCTCGATCGTCTTCATCACGCACAAGCTGCGCGAGGTCCGGGCGATCGCGGACGGCATCACCGTCATCCGCCGCGGCAAGGTCGTGGGCGAGGCCTCACCGGAGTCCAGCGAGTCGGAGCTCGCGGGCCTCATGGTGGGCCGCGACGTCCATCTCACGACGGACAAGGAGCCGGCCGACCCGGGCGATGCGACCCTCCTCATCAAGGACCTCACCGTCGTCGACCGCGTCGAGCAGGTCGTCGTCGACGATGTGAACCTGGAGGTGCGCCGCGGCGAGATCCTCGCGATCGCCGGCGTCGACGGCAACGGCCAGTCGGAGCTCGCGGAGGCGATCATCGGCCTCGTGGAGCCGCGCGCGGGATCAATCAGTCTCGACGGCACGGACCTGGCCGGCCTGACGGTCAAGCAGCGCCTGCGCCGGGGCATCGGATTCGTGCCGGAGGATCGGTCGACCGACGGCGTCATCGCGTCGTTCACGATCCAGGAGAACATGATCCTGGACCTCTACGACCAGGAGCCCTACGCGAAGGGACTCCAGCTGCAGCCCGCAGTCATCCGTGAGGAGGCGGGGAAGAAGGTGGGCGAGTACGACATCCGCCTCACCTCGATCGACGACCCGATCTCCACCCTGTCGGGCGGCAACCAGCAGAAGGTGGTGCTGTCCCGCGAACTTGGGCGCCCGCTGCGGCTGCTGGTCGCCAGCCAGCCCACGCGCGGACTCGACGTGGGGTCGATCGAGTTCGTGCACAAGCGGATCATCGCGGAGCGCGACTCCGGCACACCGTGCGTCATCGTGTCGACGGAGCTGGACGAAGCGCTCAACCTGGCCGACCGCATCGCCGTCATGTACCGGGGCCGCGTCGTGGGCATCGTGCCCGCGGGGACGCCCCGCGACGTGCTGGGCCTCATGATGGCGGGTGTGCCCGAGGATGAGGCACTGGCCCGCGTCGAGGACGGCTCCGCCGCCACGGAGATCTCAGCCGCAGAGGAGGACCCGGCATGACAGAGACGAGCCCCACGGGGCAGACCGTCCCCGCGGCATCCGTCGCCGCGAGCGCGGAGGGATCGAGTGAGCCGGAGGCACCCAGGCCCACGCTCCTGCGCGACCTGCTGTCCGGCTCCTGGCTGGTGTCGGTGCTGTCCATCGCTGTGGGCCTCCTGGCCGGAGCGGTGCTCATCGCGGCCTCGGCACCGGATGTGCAGGCCACCCTGTCGTACTTCTTCGCGCGGCCGGCGGACTTCTTCGTCGCCGTCTGGCACACGGTGTCGGAGGCCTACCTGGCGCTGTTCCGCGGCGCGGTCCTCGACTGGCAGGCGCAGTCGGTGCAGCGGGCGATCAGGCCGCTGACGGAGTCGATGGTCGCGGCGACCCCGCTGATCCTGGCGGGACTGGGCATCGCCCTGGGCTTCCGGTCCGGACTCTTCAACATCGGCGGGCAGGGACAGGTCATCCTGGGCGCGATCTTCGCCGGCTTCTTCGGCTACTTCCTCACCCTCCCGGTGGGCGTCCACATGATCATCGCGGTGTTGGCGGGCATCGTGGGCGGAGCGATCTGGGGCGGCATCGCCGGCTACCTCAAGGCGCGCACCGGTGCGAACGAGGTGATCGTCACGATCATGCTCAACTCCATTGCCGGGTACCTCATCGCCTACCTCCTCAAGCAGGCGTGGTTCCGGCAGACGGACTCCGCCAACCCGCAGTCGCGGAACGTCGACGGGGCGGCCTCGCTGTTCCCGCTGCTGCCGGATCCGTTCCGACTCAATGCCGGCTTCCTCCTCGCCGTGCTCGCGACGATCTTCGTGTGGTGGCTGCTGGAGCGGTCGACCCTGGGCTTCGAGTTCCGCGCGGTGGGGGAGAACCCGAACGCCGCACGGACCGCGGGCATCTCCGTGGGCCGTGTGACGCTCATCGTCATGATGATCGCCGGTGCGCTCGCGGGCCTCGCGGGTGCCGCACAGGTCCTGGGTACGGAGCAGCGCCTCACGATGGGGATCGGCGGTTCGCTGGGCTTCGACGCGATCACCGTGGCACTGCTGGGCCGCTCCCGGCCCGTGGGCACGTTCCTGGCCGGCCTGCTGTTCGGTGCGTTCAAGGCCGGCGGCTACACGATGCAGGCGCAGACGGGCACACCCATCGACATCATCCTCGTCGTCCAGTCCGTCATCGTCCTCCTCATCGCGGCCCCGCCCCTGGTCCGCGCGATCTTCAGACTGCCCGCACCGGTTGGGAAGGGAGCCCGATGAGCACCTCGACGCAGACCCCAGCACCAGGCACCAGGCTGGACGGCGCGGCCCTGCGCTCGCCGATCGACTGGAAGTACCCCATCGTCTACGGCGTGCTCGCGCTGCTGACGCTCGTCTTCATGGGCCTCCTGGGCGGCTCGTCCGGCAAGAGCACCACGTTCTCCTTCGCCGCGGGCACGGACCTCTTCAGCATCCCGCCGCTCACCGTCGCCTCGCAGCCCACTGTGATCGCGGCCGGCATCGTGCTGGTCGCGATGGCGGCGATCGCGACGTGGCTCGCGACGAAGCGGGAGAGCCCGGGGATCTGGTTCCCCGTCGTCTTCGGCGTCCTGTTCCTGGCGGCCTTCCTCACGTGGGCGGGCGCGGACACGGGGCGCATCCCCATCACGCCCCTGCTGGCGGGCGCACTCGCACTGTCCGTGCCCCTCATCTTCGGCGCGATGTGCGGTCTGGTGGGCGAGCGGTCCGGCATCATCAACATCGCGATCGAGGGGCAGCTGCTGGCCGGCGCGTTCCTGGCCGCGGTCGTCGCGTCCGCGCTCAAGAACCCGTACGCGGGACTGGTGGCGGCCCCGATCGCGGGTGCGGTCGTCGCGGTCATCCTCACGTTCTTCGCAATCCGGTACTGGGTCGACCAGATCATCATCGGCGTGGTCCTCAACGTGCTGGTCGTGGGCTTCACGAACTTCATGTTCTCGACCGTCCTGACGCAGAACCCTGAGATGTGGAACGCGCGGCAACAGCTGCCCGTCCTGCCCATCCCCCTGCTGGGGGACATCCCGGTGCTGGGACCGGTCCTGTTCCGGCAGTCGATCCTCGTCTACCTCATGTACATCGTCGTGGCGGTGCTCTACGTGGCGCTCTTCCACTCGAAGTGGGGCCTGCGCACCCGCGCGATCGGCGAGCACCCCAAGGCGGCGGACACGGTGGGCATCCCCGTCAACCGCAACCGCGTCATCAACACGCTCATCGCCGGCGGCATCGCGGGCCTGGGCGGCGCCTTCTTCACGGTGGGATCCGGACTGGCGTTCGGCAAGGAGATGTCCGCGGGACAGGGCTTCATCGCACTGGCCGCGATGATCCTGGGCAAATGGAACCCCGTGGGCGCGGTCTTCGCCGCACTGCTGTTCGGGTTCGCCAGGAACCTGGGCAACACGCTGTCGACCATGGGCACGCCCGTGCCCAGCGACCTGCTGCTCATGCTCCCGTACATCGTGACGATCTTCGCCGTGGCCGGATTCGTCGGCACGGTGCGGGCGCCCGCCGCGAACGGCAAGGCCTATGCCAAGCAGTGAGGTGGACGCTCACGTGAGCGGCGACCACGGCCTCGGCGACGGTCCTGCCGTGCCCGGCCACGCGGTGACGTGGCAGGAGCTGCGGACGCTCGCGGGGGAGGCGATGGCGCACGCGTACGCGCCCTACTCGACGTACCCGGTGGGCGCGGCGGCGCTCGTGGACGACGGGCGGACGGTGACCGGCTGCAACGTGGAGAACGCGTCCTACGGGCTGGGCCTGTGCGCGGAGTGCGGGCTGGTCTCCGAGCTGGCGCGCACCGGCGGCGGCAGGCTCGTCGCGTTCGCGTGCGTCGACGGTGCAGGCGCGAAGCTGGTCCCGTGCGGGCGGTGCCGGCAGCTGCTCTTCGAGTTCGGCGGCCCCGACCTGCTGCTGGACATGCCCGGCGGGATCCAGCCGCTGTCACAGGTGCTGCCGGACGCGTTCGGCCCCGACCACCTGCGCTGACTCTCGCCGGCCACCGGCAAAGACCTGCCCCGACCACCTGCGCAGACACCTCTGCGGCGACTGCCGTCGGACACGATCCGGACACAGCCTGCGCTCACGCGTCCGGACCCTGGTGACAGGCCCGGAGAGGGAATACAGTGACGGACAAGCACGACTGGGAGGACGATCATGGCTGAGCGCTTCGATGCAGTGGACATCATCCGGGCCAAGCGCGACGGCGGGACGCTGTCGCTCGAGCAGATCACCTGGGTGATCGACGCCTACGCCCGCGGCGACGTGGGCGACGAGCAGATGGCCGCACTGGCCATGGCGATCTACCTGCGCGGCATGGACTCGGCGGAGATCCGCCAGTGGACGCGCGCGATGGTGAACTCGGGCGAGCGGATGGACTTCAGCGGCCTGTCGCAGCCCACGGTCGACAAGCACTCCACCGGTGGCGTGGGCGACAAGATCACGCTGCCGCTGGTGCCGCTCGTCGCGGTCTTCGGCGTCGCGGTGCCGCAGCTGTCCGGGCGCGGACTGGGGCACACGGGCGGGACGCTCGACAAGCTCGAATCGATCCCCGGCTGGAAGGCCGACCTCACGAACGACCAGGTCCTGGCGCAGCTGCGCGAGGTGGGCGGCGTCATCTGCGCCGCCGGCAGCGGCCTGGCACCGGCGGACAAGAAGCTCTACGCGCTGCGCGACGTGACCGGCACGGTCGATTCGATCCCGCTCATCGCGTCCTCGATCATGTCGAAGAAGATCGCGGAGGGCACCGGGTCGCTGGTGCTGGACGTCAAGGTGGGCTCCGGCGCCTTCATGCGCAGCATCCCGGACGCGCAGAAGCTCGCGAAGACGATGGTCGAGCTGGGCAACACCGCAGGCGTGCGGACCCGCGCCCTCCTGACGGACATGTCCGCGCCGCTGGGGAAGACCGTGGGCAACGCGCTGGAGGTCCGCGAGTCCGTCGAGGTGCTGGCCGGCGGCGGTCCCCGCGACGTCGTGGAGCTGACGGTCGCGCTGGCGCGGGAGATGCTCGAGAGCGCGGGCGTCACCGGCGTCGATGTCGCCGCGGCGCTCAAGGACGGCCGCGCGATGGACAAGTGGCGGGAGATGATCCAGGCGCAGGGCGGCGACCCGGACGCGACGCTGCCGGTGGCCAAGGAGAAGACGTACATCCGCGCCCAGCGGTCCGGCTACATCACGGAGATGGACGCGCTGCGGGTGGGCTACGCCTCGTGGCGCCTGGGCGCGGGCCGCGCGTTCCAGGGCGCTCCCGTCATGAAGACGGCCGGCATCGAGATCAACAAGCGCGTGGGCGAGGCGATCGAGGCGGGCGAGCCGCTGTTCACCCTCCACACGGACGAGCCGGAGCGCTTCGAGCGCGCGGCCGACATGCTGGACGGCGCGGTGTCGATCGACGGGAATGCGGCGCAGAGCCGCGAGTCTGTCATCCTGGACCGCGTGCACTGAGCGGGCGCTGCCCACCGTCCGCACCCAGCCCCACCGTCCCGAGGAGGACTCCCCATGACCGCTCTCACCGCCGCCACCCTGGTCGCCCACGTCGATCACACCCTGCTCAAGCCGGAGGCCGCGACTGCGGACTTCGACTCCCTCGTCGCGCACGCGCAGCAGATGGGTGTGCTGGCTGTGTGCGTGTCGCCGTCCGCGCTGCCGCTCACGGACACCGGTGACCTGGTCGTCGCGACGGTCTGCGGGTTCCCCTCCGGTGCGGTCAAGAGCGAGGTCAAGGCCGCCGAGGCCGCCCGCGCCGTCGCGGACGGCGCCCGTGAGGTCGACATGGTCGTGAACCTGGGCCTCATCAAGGACGGCGCGTGGGATGCCGTCGAGGACGACATCCGCGGGGTCGTGGGTGCTGTGGCAGGTGCCGCCCGTGACCTGGGTCTGCCGGAGGCGGACGGGCCCGAGGCCGCCATCACCGGGGCTGCCATCGTCAAGGTGATCCTCGAGACCGCTGCGCTGACCGACGAGGAGATCGTCGAGGCGTGCCGCCGGTCGGAGGCCGCCGGGGCGCACTACGTCAAGACGTCGACGGGTTTCCACCCGGCCGGCGGCGCCAGCGCCCCGGCCGTCGCGCTCATGCGGAAGACAGTGGGGGACCGGCTGGGGGTCAAGGCCTCCGGCGGGATCCGCACGCTCGACGCGGCGCAGCAGATGCTGGACGCGGGGGCCTCGCGTCTGGGTCTGTCGGGGACTCAGGCGATCCTCGACCAGATCGCCGGCTGAGGTTCCGCGCGTCTGAGAGGCGTGCCTGCGATGCGGCGGTGTCTGGTGCGCAATGACGGGCGGTTCGAGCTGATGAGCGGTACGTGCTGATGGAGAGGAACGTGTCCGGGTCGTTCCGGATCCCGGGTGCGGGCCTTCTGGGGGAGGACCGCTACATCCGCACGCGGGATGGCCGGTGGCTGCGGACGATGGTCTCCGGGACCGCAGACGACCTCGTCGTGCTCGAGGCGGGACTGGGTTTCAGCGGTCTCTACTGGGAACCGGTGCAGCGCCTGCTGTCTCCGCACGTCCGCGTGGTCGCATACGACCGCAGCGGCTTCGGCGGCAGCGCACCCGATCCTCAGCCGCGCACGCTCGACCGGCT
>DYUK01000099.1 GCA_020743695.1 Brevibacterium senegalense
CTTCGAGTGGGCCGGCGGCATCCGGGCGATCGCGAATCTGTCCGGCCTGCACCTCAAGCGGCGGGCCCGCGACTCCGACGCCGCGGTGCTGGGCCGGCTCACCCCGCTGCCCGCGGTCCTCTGGATCGGCGTCTTCTGGGTACTGGCGTTGACCCCGGCCGCGCTGGTGATCGCCGTGGCGCTCCGGTGACGCCCACCACACCGTCCTGCGCGATCCCGCCCTGCGCGTCGTGGCCGCCACGTCCTATGCTCGTGGGGTGGACGACATGAACCAGAGGAGCTCCATGCGCTATGCCAGCAGTGTCACCGACCTGATCGGGCGGACACCGCTCGTCCGCCTCAACCGGGTGACGGAGGGGATCGGGGCGACCGTCCTCGCGAAGGCGGAGTTCTTCAACCCCGGCGGTTCCGTGAAGGACCGCATCGCGCAGAAGATCATCGACGCTGCGGAGGCGTCGGGTGACCTGCGCCCCGGCGGCACGATCGTCGAGCCCACCAGCGGCAACACCGGGGTGGGACTGGCGCTCATCGCTCAGCAGCGCGGCTACCGCTGCATCTTCGTCTGCCCGGACAAGGTCTCCGAGGACAAGCGCGCGACGCTGCGCGCCTACGGCGCCGAGGTCGTCGTCGTCCCCTCGACCGTCCCCCCGGAGGACCCCCAGTCCTACTACTCCGTGTCCGACCGCCTGGCCGCGGAGATCCCCGGCGGCTACAAGCCGGACCAGTTCTCCAACCAGAACGGACCGCTCAGCCACTACGAGTCGACGGGCCCGGAGATCTGGAAGGACACGGACGGGAAGATCACGCACTTCATCGTGGGTGCGGGCACCGGCGGCACGGTCAGCGGCACGGGCCGCTACCTCAAGGAGGCCAGCGACGGTGCCGTCCAGGTGGTCGTCGCGGACCCGGCGGGCTCGATCTACGCCGGCGGCGAGGCCTACCCCTACGACGTCGAGGGCGTGGGCGAGGACTACGTCCCGGACACCTACGACGCGTCGATCCCCGACGCCTTCGAGACGGTCGACGACGCGGAGTCCTTCGCCATGGCTCGCCGCCTGGCCCGCGAGGAGGGCCTCCTGGTGGGCGGCTCCAGCGGGATGGCCGTCGTCGCCGCGTTGCGCGTGGCCCGCACGCTGCCGGACGACGCGGTCGTCGTCGTCCTGCTGCCGGACTCCGGCCGCGGTTACATGGGCAAGGTCTTCAGCGATGAGTGGATGGTCGAGCGCGGTCACATGACCGCAGAAGGAGCGCAGAAGTGAGCGAGCAGACGGACAGCACCCCCACCGCAGGCGCCCAGGGCTTCGACACGCTGGCGATCCACGCCGGCCAGGCGCACGATCCCACGACCGGCGCGGTCATCCCGCCCCTGCACGTGTCGTCGACCTACGCGCAGGACGGGATCGGCGGGCTGCGCGGCGGCTACGAGTACGGCCGCAGTGCGAACCCCACGCGCACCGCGCTGCAGACACAGCTGGCCGCGCTGGAGGGCGGCGAGTTCGGACTGTCCTTCGCCTCCGGCCTGGCCGCGGAGGACGCCCTGCTGCGCGCCGTGCTGAAGCCCGGCGACTCCGTCCTCATGGGCAACGACGTCTACGGCGGCACCCACCGCCTGGTCGCTCAGATCCTGGGGCCGTGGGGCATCGACCTGCGCATCGTCGACATGACCGACGCCGAGGCCGTGGCCGCCTCCCTGCAGGAGGCCCCCGCCCAGGTTCTCTGGGTCGAGACCCCGTCGAACCCGCTCATGGGGATCGCGGACATCGCGCGGCTCGTGCAGATCGGCCACGACGCGGGCGCCCTCGTCGTCGTCGACAACACCTTCGCCTCGCCCGCCCTGCAGCGGCCCCTGCTGCTGGGCGCGGACGTCGTCGTCCACTCGACGACGAAGTACCTGGGTGGGCATTCCGACGTGGTGGGCGGTGCGCTCGTCACGAACGACGCGGGCATCGCGGAGAAGGCGGGCTTCCAGCAGTTCGCCGCCGGTGCCATCAGCGGTCCGCACGACGCGTTCCTCACGACCCGCGGCCTCAAGACCCTCGCGATCCGCATGGAGCGCCACAGCGCGAACGCGGGACTGGTCGCGGGCTTCCTGGACCGCCACGACGCGGTCCAGACCGTCTACTACCCGGGCCTCGAGTCGCATCCGGGCCACGCGATCGCGCGGTCGCAGATGAGCGGCTTCGGCGGCATGGTGTCACTGCACCTGGCGGACGGCGCGACGGCCCGCCGCTTCGCGGAGTCGCTCACCCTCTTCACCCTCGCGGAGTCGCTGGGCGGCGTGGAATCGCTCGTCAACTACCCGGACGCCATGACGCACGCGTCCGTCCGCGGGACGGAGCTGGCGGTCCCGGAGGGCGTCGTGCGCCTGTCCGTGGGCATCGAGACGGTGGACGATCTGCTGGCGGATCTGGAGCAGGCGCTGGGTCGTCTCTGAGACGTCACTGACCGACGCCGCACACGCGATTCTGAGGCATCGGGACCCCCTGGGCTGAGATTCCCCTCGCACCAGGGGAGAAGAATCGGAGAAACAGGCCTTCCCGGGCCTGTGGATCCGCACTCAGGGTGCCCGGACGCGCTAGAATCGGGGGCAACAGCCCCGTCCCCCACTGCACGCGTGCGCGCACGCGATGAGGAGTTCCATGTCAGCCGACCAGACGCCGCACTACGAAGCGGGGGACATCACCGTCCTCGAGGGACTCGAGGCGGTGCGCAAGAGGCCCGGCATGTACATCGGCTCCACCTCGGAGCGCGGCCTGCATCATCTGGTCCAGGAGATCGTCGACAACTCGGTCGACGAGGCGATGGCGGGATACGCCTCCCACATCGAGGTCACGATCCTCGAGGACGGCGGCGTCCGCGTCGTCGACGACGGCCGCGGCATCCCGGTCGCGATGCACCCCACAGAGGGGATCCCCACGCTGCAGGTCGTCCTCACGATCCTGCACGCCGGCGGCAAGTTCGGCGGCGGCGGCTACGCGGTCTCCGGCGGTCTGCACGGCGTGGGCTCCTCCGTCGTCAACGCGCTGTCGGTCCGCCTGGACGCGGAGGTCCACCGCGACGGGTACGTGTGGCGGCAGGACTACCGTCGCGGCGAGCCCACGGGTGAGATCGTCAAGGGCGAGGAGACGGACCGCACCGGCACTGTCATCACCTTCTGGCCGGACGACGAGATCTTCGAGACGACGGAGTTCTCCTTCGAGATCCTGCGCGCCCGCTTCCAGCAGATGGCGTTCCTCAACAAGGGCATGCGCATCACGCTCGAGGACCAGCGCACGGCGGAGGTGGACCCGGACGAGGTCGGCATCGACGAGGCGGAGGCCTCGCTGGACGGCGATGCCCCGGAGGCGGAGTCGAAGCCCAAGAAGGTCTCCTACCGCTACGACGACGGACTGCTGGACTACGTCGCCCACATCAACCGGATGAAGAAGTCCGACACCGTCAACGACACGATCATCGCGTTCGAGGCGGAGGACCCGGAGCAGATGATCTCGCTCGAGATCGCGATGCAGTGGACGACCTCGTACTCGGAGTCCGTGCACACGTTCGCGAACACGATCTCCACGCACGAGGGCGGCACCCACGAGGAGGGCTTCCGCACGGCGCTCACCTCGCTGGTGAACGCCTATGCGCGGGACCAGAAGATCCTGCGGGAGAAGGACCCCAACCTCACCGGCGACGACATCCGCGAGGGCCTCACCGCCGTCGTGTCGATCAAGCTGGGCGAGCCGCAGTTCGAGGGGCAGACGAAGACGAAGCTGGGCAACTCGGAGGCGAAGACCTTCGTCCAGCGCGTGGTCCGCGACGAGTTCGGCCACTGGATGGAGTCGAACCCGGTGCAGGCGAAGGAGGTCGTGCGCAAGGCGTCGCAGGCCGCTCAGGCCCGCCTGGCCGCGCGCAAGGCGCGCGAAGCGACCCGCCGCAAGGGCCTGCTGGAGGCCGGCGGCATGCCCGGCAAGCTCAAGGACTGCCAGTCGAAGGACCCCACGATCTCCGAGGTGTTCATCGTCGAGGGCGACTCCGCCGGCGGTTCCGCGACGCAGGGACGCGACCCGCACACGCAGGCGATCCTCCCGCTGCGCGGCAAGATCCTGAATGTGGAGAAGGCCCGCCTCGACCGGGCGCTGGGCAACGCGGAGATCCAGGCGATGATCACCGCGTTCGGCACCGGGATCGGCGAGGAGTTCGAGATCGAGAAGCTCCGCTACCACAAGATCGTCCTCATGGCGGATGCGGACGTCGACGGCCAGCACATCACGACGCTGCTGCTCACGTTCATCTTCCGCTACATGAAGCCGCTGGTGGAGGGCGGGTACGTGTACCTCGCGACACCGCCCCTCTACCGCCTCAAGTGGTCGAACGCCGCGCACGAGTTCGCCTACTCCGACCGCGAGCGCGACGGACTGCTGGAGGCCGGCCGCGCGGCCGGCAAGCGCCTGCCCAAGGAGCTGGCGATCCAGCGCTACAAGGGTCTGGGTGAGATGAACTACCAGGAGCTGTGGGAGACGACGATGAATCCCGACCACCGCCTCCTCAAGCAGGTCACCCTCGACGACGCCGCGCAGTCGGACGAGATCTTCACCGTCCTCATGGGCGACGACGTGGACTCCCGTCGCCGCTTCATCCAGGAGAACGCGAAGGACGTCCGCTTCCTCGACATCTGAGGCGAGTGCGCCCGAGGCCCCGGCCGGGACCTCGGGCCCGCCTCCTTCCCAGCCCGTGACCGAAGAGAGATGAGCCCCCGTGGCAGACGAGCAGAACCCCACCCCCCAGCAGGATCCGGACCAGACTCCGGAGGTCCCGGCCGAGGGCACCGTGCTGGACCGGGTCGACTCCGTCGACCTCAACATGGAGATGCAGCGCTCCTACCTCGACTACGCGATGAGCGTGATCGTGGGCCGCGCGCTGCCCGACGTGCGCGACGGCCTCAAGCCGGTGCACCGCCGCATCCTCTACGCGATGTACGACGGCGGGTACCGGCCGGACCGCAACTTCTCGAAGTGCTCGCGCGTCGTGGGCGACGTCATGGGCCAGTACCACCCGCACGGCGACTTGGCGATCTACGACGCGATGGTCCGCCTGGTGCAGGGCTGGGTCATGCGCTACCCGCTGGTCGCGGGGCAGGGCAACTTCGGTTCGCCCGGTGATGACGGCGCGGCCGCTCCCCGATACACGGAGTGCAAGATGGCTCCGCTCGCACTGGAGATGGTGCGGGACATCGAAGAGGAGACCGTCGACTTCCAGGACAACTACGACGGCCGCAACAAGGAACCGGTGTACATGCCGTCGCGGTTCCCCAACCTGCTGGTGAACGGCTCGTCCGGCATCGCGGTGGGCATGGCGACGAACATCCCGCCCCACAACCTCCGCGAGGTGGCTGAGGGCGCCCAGTGGCTGCTGGCGCACCCGGAGGCCACGAACGAGGAGGCGCTCGAGGCGCTCCTGGGCATCATCAAGGGTCCGGACTTCCCGTCCGGTGCCACGATCCTGGGCCGCGGCGGCATCGAGGACGCGTACCGGACCGGCCGCGGCTCGATCACGCAGCGCGCGGTCGTCGAGGTCGAGGAGATTCAGGGCCGCACGTGCCTGGTCGTCACGGAACTGCCCTACATGGTCAACCCGGACACGCTGGCGGCGAAGATCGCCTCCTACGTGCGCGACGGCAAGGTCGCGGGCATCGCGGACCTGCGCGACGAGTCCTCCGGCCGCACCGGCCAGCGCCTCGTCATCGTCCTCAAGCGGGACGCCGTGGCGAAGGTCGTCCTCAACAACCTGTACAAGCACACGCAGCTGCAGGAGAACTTCTCCGCCAACATGCTGGCGCTCGTCGACAACGTGCCGCGCACGCTGTCGATCGACGCGTTCCTGCGCCTGTGGGTCAAGCACCAGATCGACGTGATCGTGCGCCGCACCCAGTACCGCCTGCGCAAGGCGGAGGAGCGGGCGCACATCCTGCGCGGCTACCTCAAGGCGCTCAACGCGCTGGACGCGGTCATCGCGCTCATCCGCCGCTCCCCCAACTCCGACGAGGCGCGCACGGGCCTCATGGAGCTGCTGGACGTCGATGAGATCCAGGCGAACGCGATCCTGGACCTGCAGCTGCGCCGGCTCGCCGCTCTGGAACGCCTCCGGATCGAGGAGGAGGCGCAGAAGATCGAGGAGCAGATCAAGGACTACAAGGAGATCCTCGACAAGCCGGAGCGTCAGCGCGCGATCGTGTCGGAGGAGCTCGCGGACATCGTCGACCGGTACGGCGACGACCGCCGCACACGGATCCTCGCCGGCTTCGACGGCGACGTGAGCGTCGAGGACCTCATCCCGGAGGAGGAGGTCGTCGTCACGATCACCCGCGGCGGGTACGTCAAGCGCACCCAGTCCGGGCTGTACCGGGCGCAGAACCGCGGCGGCAAGGGCGTCGCGGGGGCGAAGCTGCGCGGCGACGACGTCGTCGACCAGTTCTTCGTCACCTCGACCCACGACTGGCTGCTGTTCTTCACGAACACCGGCCGCGTGTACCGGGCGAAGGGCTACGAGCTGCCGGAGGGCTCGCGCGACGCGAAGGGCCAGCACGTCGCGAACCTGCTGGCGCTGCAGCCGGACGAGACGATCGCCCAGGTCCTGTCGATCAAGGACTACGACGAGGCCCAGTACCTGGCGCTCGCGACGAAGTCCGGCCTGGTCAAGAAGACGCGTCTGGCGGAGTACGACTCCAACCGCACCGGCGGCGTCATCGCGATCAACCTGCGCGAGATGGCCGACGGCCGTCCCGACGAGCTCGTGTCGGCCCGTCTGGTCGACGGGGAGGACCACCTCCTCCTCATCTCCCGCAAGGGCATGTCGATCAGGTTCGCGGCCGACGACGGGACGATCCGACCCACGGGCCGTGCGACCTCGGGCGTCACCGGTATGCGGTTCCGCGAGGACGACCAGCTGCTCACGATGGACACGGTCACCCCGGGCACGTACGTCTTCGTCGTGACGGAGGCCGGGTTCGCGAAGCGGACCCCGATCGAGGAGTACCGACTGCAGGGCCGCGGCGGCATGGGCATCAAGGTCGCGAAGATCACTGATCAGCGCGGCGACCTGGTGGGCGGTCTCATCGTGTCGGAGGGCGAAGAGGTCCTGGTCGTCATGGAGCGCGGTAAGGTGGTCCGGTCGAGTATCGACGGAGTGCCGGCCAAGGGCCGCAACACCATGGGTGTCGTCTTCGCGAAACCCGGCAAGAAGGATCGCATCATCGCGGTCACCCGCGGCCCGGAGGAAGCCGTCGAGGACGAGGCGGAGAACGCGCCTCTCACCGACGCGGAAGCCGAAGCGGTCGTGGCGGAACTGTCCGATCCGGCTCCCCAGGAGCCGGGCGCCGACACCGAAGGTGAAGAGCAGCAGTGAGCGACAACGAGCAGAAGCCCGGCAAGGTCCTCCGCACCTCCAGCGGCCGCACGCGGCTGACGGCCAGCGGGGATCAGGACACCGGCGCGAAGTCGGGTGCCGGGACGTCGGACGCCGGGAAGTCCGGCGGGTCGTCCGGCAGCGCTCCCACCGCGCACGTGCCGCAGCAGTCGGCTGCGGGCGAGTCGGGCTCGACCGGGACGAAGACGCGCGTGAGCGCGGGTTCCGGGCACCGGTTCAGTGCGGGCGGTGACGGTGACACCTCGGCGGGTGCGGCCTCGGGCCCGGACCACCGGGTGCAGCAGAAGTCGTCCGGCTCCGGCGGGGCCCGCCCGCAGGACGGGGTGAAGGCGACGTCCAGCGGCGTCAAGATGAGCGGGAAGTCCTCGAAGAAGGGCCCGCGCACCGTCCGCCTCACGATCGCGAACATCGACCCGTGGTCGGTCATGAAGATGTCGTTCCTGCTGTCGATCGCGATCGCGATCGCGGTGCTGGTGGCGACACTGGTGCTGTGGCTCGTGCTGCAGATGACCGGCGTCATGGGCAACATCGAGTCGACCCTGTCGGAGATCGCGGGCTCAGAGAGCGCGGATCAGCTGCTGCAGCTCGTGAGCCTGGGCCGTGTCATGGCGACCGCGTTCGTGCTGGGCCTCGTGAACATCGTGCTCATGACGGCCCTGTCGACGCTGTTCGCGTTCCTCTACAACATCGGCGCGTCGATCGTGGGCGGGTTCCACCTGACCCTCACGGACGACTGACAGTCTCGGATCGGCCGGGACGTGTGATGCACTGCACGTCCCGGCCGATTGTGCGTTTCGGGCAGGTGACGGTAGAGTGGCTTCTCGGTTCGCAAGAATCACACGGGCCTATAGCTCAGGCGGTTAGAGCGCTTCGCTGATAACGAAGAGGTCAGAGGTTCAAGTCCTCTTAGGCCCACGCATCCAGGAGGGAGCGGCATGAGACGATTGCTCGCCCTGCTGGGGACTGCAGTTCTTGCAGCGGGGACTCTGGGAGTCCTCCGCAGCCGCAATCGCGGCAGGCAGGAGCAGTGGTCGCAGCACACCGATCCGGTGTAAGCTGTCTGCTCTCACGGGGGTATGGCGCAATTGGTAGCGCACCTGCTTTGCAAGCAGGGGGTTAGGGGTTCGAGTCCCCTTACCTCCACTCGAGAAACTCGTGAGACAGTGGCTCGTGGTAGATGAAGGCCTCGGCCCGGGAAACCGGCCGGGGCCTTCCTTCATACCGGAACGCAGAGAGGCGCTCGGAATGCGTGACCTGATGATCAGCAATGTGCGTCCCTGGGGCGGCGATCCCGTGGATGTGCGCGTGTCCGACGGGGTCATCGCGTCGATCGAGCCGCAGGGCAGTGGGAGCTCCGACAGTGTCGAGGGTCGGCTCGAGCATGTCGACGGTGCAGGACGCCTGCTGCTCCCGTCGTTCTCCGATGTCCACGTCCACCTCGACTCCACGCGGGTGGGACTCCCGTTCGAACCGAACGAGGTCGAGCGCCGCAGCCTCTGGTCCTTCATCCAGAATGACCGCGACAACTGGCGGGACGCAGAGGCGTCCGTG
>DYUK01000100.1 GCA_020743695.1 Brevibacterium senegalense
TAAGGAGGAGGAGGCTCCGTGTCATGACCGTCACCCTATTCCCCTTCGCGCCCTGACTCCCAGTCGGATGTCCGCATGATGGACGCCGGGGAGCATTGCGCGGCGGGTCGGACGGTCATTTCTGCGAGAAGTCAGCGGACGCGCGGGCGACGCTGAAGGAGGAGTCGGACTCGTCGGAGCGGCACGTGACGCCGGACTCCGAGGACTCACACGTCATGCCGTGGGCGCTGACGGTCTGGCCGTAGTCCAGTACCTGCCCGTCCGTGGGGAACTCCGCCGGCGAGCACGAGAAGCCCGCCCCCTCGTTGTTCGCGACGACGATCGAGCCCCACTCCTCCATCGTGCAGCCGTCCGGCGCCTCCGGCGGGTCGTAGTCGAAGGACTGGATGACGCAGCGGGCGCGCTCGGCGTCGATCGTGCAGCCGATGTTCCCGGACGGCGTCGTGAAGGCCTCGACGTCCTCCCCCGCATCCGCGGTCGGATTCTCCCCCTCGTCGACCAGACCGCCCGGATCCGTCGTGGAGGTGGCCGGCGGCGGAGGCGGTGCCGACTCCTGCAACTGCTCCCCCGAACGCCCCAGCGCGTCGACGAGGATCCAGCCGCCGATCCCCAGCACGATGAGTGCGGAGAGGACGACGAACACGATCGCCAGGACCGGCATGCCGCGCTTCCGCGTGGTCGCACCCTGCCCATGCGGCTGTCCGTACGCCGCCTGGTGGGGCACCTGGCCCGTCGGCGGACCGCTCGCGTAGCCCGTCCCCGGCGCGGCGTACTGCTGCGCGTGCGGAGGCGGGACCTGCGGCGGGGGCGGCACGCCCGGCCCGTGGGACGCCGCCTGCCGCACGACCGGGGTGAAGACCCCCGGGGGTGCCGCGGACTGCGCCCGCTCATCGTCCTGCGGAGTCGCCCACGACGCGGAGGCGGCCGACTGCTGCTCGCGCGGACCGTCGATCTCGTCGATGTGCGACGACGCGGCCAGCGCGCGCAGCTCCTCCATCGACATCATCTGCGTCGACTCCTGCGCGGAGGTCTCCTCGACCGGCTCCGGCGCGTGCGGGGCCTGCGGTGCGGACGCCTGCTGCGGTCCCTGGGGAGTGCCGACGGTCGCGCCCTGCTCACCGCCGCCGTCCGCGGTCGCCTCGCGCCCGGACGCGCCGGCGCTCGCCGCCTCCGCCTGGTCGAGGAAGATCTGCGTCGTGAGCGACGGATCCTCCGCGGCCTGCGGCTGACGGCGCGGCGGCGGATGCTGGGGCGGTGGAGGGATCGACATGATGCGGACATCTTACGACGAGCCGCCCCCTTTCCGATTCTCAGCGAACTCTGCGCCGATCAGCGGTGGAGTGTCATCCGTGACTCGGACTGTCGCCCCTGACAGACTGGCCCCATGTCGACCCTGTCACCGGCCCTCCGGACGCTCGCGGGAGCGATCCTGTGCGCCGGTCTGCTGGCACCGGGCACGGCCTCTGTCGCCGCCCCGCAGTCGGACGACGCGACGGGCTTCTCCGCCCCCGCCCAGCGGGTCGCCCAGCAGTTCAGCACACCCCTCCAGCGGACACCCGCCCCGCAGGAGGGTGCCGGTGACGACGCCGCGGCACCGGCCGGCGACGACCGGACGGACGACGACACCGAGGCCGACGCCACCCGGGTGGCCTCCCTCACCGATCCGGCGACCGGGCTGGGGACGGAGACCGCGGCGCAGATACCGGAGGAGACCGACCAGGTGCTCGTGGCCTCGGGCGCGGATGACGAAGCGACGACGACGCACCTGAGCCTGTGGGAGCGCGACGGCGACGGCTGGAAGCGGACAGCGCAGATGACCGGCCGCAACGGCGCCAACGGGTGGAAGGAGGACCGCCGGGAGGGCGACCGCACGACACCGGCCGGCGTCTTCACCCTGAGCGACGCCGGCGGCTACCTCGAGGACCCCGGCTCCCAGCTGCCCTACTACCGCGACGAGGGCCTGCGCAGCGGTGCGGAGGCCGTCTACGGTGACGGATACGCGAACGTCTTCGACTACGTCATCGCGATCGACTACAACCGGAAGACCGGCGTCGCCCCCACGGAGAACACCCGCCCCTTGGGCTGGGACGCCGGCGGCAAGATCTGGCTGCACGTGGAGCACGGCAGTCCCACCCGCGGCTGCGTCGCACTGGACGAGGAGGACATGCAGATGCTGCTGACCACGCTCGACCCGGATGCCGCACCCCACATCGCGATGGGCTCACAGGAGTTCCTGGCGCAGTGACCTCCGGCACCCCCCTCACCCAGCTGCTGCCCCACCACCGCCCGCTGCCGCCGGCACCGGGCGAACCGGACCTCGTGGCGCTGTGCTCCGACCGGTCCGCCGCCCCGCGGGCCGGACTCGATGCCGCCGATCCGTCCCGTCCCTGGGTGCGGGTCAACATGGTCACGACCGTCGACGGTCAGGTGGTGGGTGAGACGGGCCTGTCGCGGGCGATCTCCTCGCCGGCGGACAAGCGCGTCTTCGGGGTCCTGCGGGCGCTGGCGGATGCCGTCGTCGTGGGGGCCGGCACAGCGCGGGCGGAGCGGTACACCCGCCTGCACGCCCGGCCCGCCCATGCGGAGGCCCGCCGCGCCCGAGGCCAGGATCCGGTTCCGCTGCTGGTGCTCGTCTCCCGATCGGGGCGGGTCGATCTGGATCGGCTCGACGAGGAGGGCACGGGTCCGGTCGTCGTCCACGCGTCCGCCGCCGCGTGCCCGTCCGCACGGGTCCAGGCGATCCGCGCGCGGCTGGGCGAGGACGGACTGGTGCTTCACGACGACGCGGTGGAACCGGCTGCAGTGCTCGCGGACCTGCAGGCGCGCGACTGCCGGGAGGTGCTCCACGAGGGCGGCCCCCACCTGCTGAGCAACTGGGTGGCCGCGGGCGCGGTCGACGAGCTGTGTCTCACCGTCTCACCCCTGCTGGCAGGTCCCCCGCCAGAGGACTCGCCGCATGGACTGCTGGCCGGCGGCGGATCGCTGGATCCTCGTGATCTCACGCTGCTGAGTCTCGTCACGGACGGATCGACGCTGCTGCAGCGCTGGGGACTGCCCGCCCCGGATTGACGTGCCGGTGGTCAGCCGCCGTGCCGATGGTCAGCCGCGGCACCGGCGGTCAGTCGCCGTCCCCGCGATCAGTCGCAGTAGAGATCGAAGCAGGGGTCGACGAGCAGCAGCGGCAGCCCCACGATGAGGACCACCAGCCACACACCGCTCATCACGACGCCCGTCATCGCGAGCGGATGGCCTCGGGGCCGGCCGGGCCCCCTGCTGCGTCGCACTCCCACGAAGCACACGACCGCGCCCGCCAGCGCCACGGGGCCCACGGACGGCAGCGCCAGCAGCTGGACGAGACGCAGGGCGGACAGCTGCACGTGTCCGGGCGCACCGGTCACGAGCGTCATCCCGGCGTACAGGCCGCCGATCACACCCAGCCCCAGTCCGACCACCGTCGCCACGCACGCGAGGAGGAAGCCGGTCACGGCCCATCCCGTTCCCCCGGCAGGAGCCGTTCCCCCTGCCGGCGGTGGCCCGGGCTGCGGGCCCAGAGGGGATCCCGGCGGTCCCCCGACCGGCGGTGGCACCGGAGGTCCTCCTGCCGGGGGCGGCCCCGGTGGTGTCGTCACGCGCGCCTGCGGCGGGTGCCGCGCAGGTCGATCTTCGACTCGAGGAAGCTCGCGACGTCGTCCTCCCAGCGTTCCGGCTCGACGTTCCACTCCTTCGTGTGTGCGGCCGTGTCGTACTGCGGCATCGTGACGAGGTCGAAGCGGACGCGGGCCAGCGCGTGCGACGGTCCGGACGGCACGAACTGGTCGTCGTCGGAGTGGATGAGGAGGACCGGCTTGTCCAGCTCCGCCGCCCGCGTGACCCAGTCCAACCGCTCCAGGTCGATGGGCGTCTCCAGTCCCGTGATCGACCGGGCCCACGGCCGGGTGATCATGTCGAGGGTGAGACGGGCGATGGGCGTGGGCAGGTAGTTGAGCCGCGCCTGGTTGTCCAGCACGTCGTGCCAGTCGACGACCGGACCGTCCAGCACGAGGCCCGCGATGAACGACCGGTTGCGGCCGCGGGAGGCGGCCTGGAACGCGATCGCCCCGCCCATCGACCAGCCGAACACGACGACCTGCCGGGCACCGTGGGACCGCGCGTAGTCGATCGCGACGTCGACGTCGAACCACTCCGTGTCCCCCAGCCCGTACCGGGAGCGGTCGCCCTCGCGGACCTCGGCATCGTTGCGGTAGGACATCGCGATCGAGGGCATGCCGATCGAATCGAGTACGTGCCCGGCCCGCAGCACCTCCGCACGCGTCGCCCCGCGCCCGTGGACGAGGATCGCCCACGTGTCCAGCGGCTCGTCTGCCGTCGTGGGCAGCAGCCAGGCGGGCAGCTCCCCCACGTCCGAGGTGAGGACGATGTCCTCGTACGGCAGCTCCAGCTGCGAGGGGTGGGTGAAGACGGTCCCGGTCCAGCGGCCCCGGCGGGCGGAGTGGAGGTCGCCGGCCATGACGGAGAGGACCCGGCGGGCGACGGTCTGCGAGGCCGGGTCGTACTCGAGGATCTCCCCGATCTGCGCGAGCCCGCGACCGCTGTCGAAGAGGAGCCCGTACCGGCCCGGGAGGATCGTGTCGTCCGTGACGGGCAGCTGGACGACGAGGTCGTCGTCGAATCCGGACACGTGGAGGATGTCGAGGTCCTCCGGCTGGTTCTCCGGCACGACGATCCGGCGGGCGAAGTAGACGGCCAGTCCGGACGACGCGATCGAGACGAGTGCTCCGGCTCCGGCGGCCACGGCCCCGGCCACCATCGCGGTGCGCAGTGCGCGGTCCTTGAGTCCCGGCTCCCGTGACCTGTCGTCGCTCATACCTCCCGATCGTACCGGTCCGCGGTGACGCGATCGGAACAGATCGCGCCGCGTCGCGGTTAGGCTGAGGAGCACTCTCGTCGACCGGGAAGGAGCCCATCATGGCCGACACCCCCACTGCATCCGTCCAGCGCACCGAGCAGGAGTGGCGCGAGATCCTCAGCCCGGAGGAGTACCACGTCCTGCGCGAGGCCGGCACGGAACGGCCCTTCAGCGGCGAGTACGAGAACGACCCCACCGTGGGCGTGTACTCGTGCCGCGCGTGCGGGGCGGAGCTGTTCCGTTCGGAGACCAAGTTCGACGCGGCGTGCGGCTGGCCGTCCTTCTACGCCCCGTTGGCCGAGGACCGCGTCCGCTACATCAAGGACACCTCGATGGGGATGGAGCGCGTCGAGGTCCGCTGCGCGGCCTGCGACTCGCACATGGGGCACGTCTTCGGCGGGGAGGGCTTCCCCACCCCCACGGACCTGCGCTACTGCATGAACTCGATCAGCCTCCGCCTCACCCCCGACGCGAGCGCATGACGCGAGCGGTCGGCACACCCGACGGGTGGGTCCTGGCCCGCACGGACCAGCTGAGCCCCCTCGAGCTGTACGGGATCCTCCAGCTGCGCAGCCGCGTCTTCGTCGTCGAGCAGGAGTGCCTGTACACGGACATGGACGGCCTCGACCTGCTGCCCGGCACCGAGCACCTACTGCTGCCGGCGGAGGAGCCCGGCCCCCGACCGGCCGCGGACGCGCACGGCGGTACGAGCGGGTTCAGCTCGGAACCGCTCGCGTACGCCCGGATCCTGCCGCTCGAGGTCGCGGACGGCCCCGCGGCTCAGGCCGGCGCCCGCAGCGTGGGCCGGGTCGTCACGGCGCCGGCCGGCCGCGGCCGAGGCCTGGGTCGCCGCCTGCTGGACGAGGTCGTCCGCCTGTTCGGGCACGGCGACCTCACCCTCAACGCGCAGTCGCACCTGCGCGACTACTACGGTCGCGCGGGCTTCCGCGTGTCCGGACCCGAGTTCCTGGAGGACGGCATCCCGCACCTGCCGATGTTCCGACCGGGGGACGACCAGTCGGACACCCGCGCCACGGAGGCCTCCCCCGCAGCGCACGCCTGACGCCCACCCACACACGTCGGCGCCCGCCCCACCGAAGTGGTGGGGCGGGCGCCGTCTGTCACCGGGCGCAGGCGGGCGTCACTCAGCGCCGGTGAGCGTCACTCAGCGCCAGCCGGCGAGAATGTCCGCCAGGTCGCGACGGGGACCCGTGAAGAACGGGATCTCCTCACGGACGTGCAGACGGGCCTTCGTGTCCCGCAGGTCGCGCATGAGGTCGACGATCCGATCCAGCTGATCCGCCTCGAAGGCGAGGATCCACTCGTAGTCGCCCAGCGCGAACGAGGACAGGGTGTTCGCCTTGACGTCCTTGTACCCGGCGGCCGCCATGCCGTGGTCGCGCAGCATCTGGGCCCGCTCCTCCGGCGGCAGCAGGTACCAGTCGTAGGAGCGCACGAACGGGTAGACGCAGATGTAGTCGCCGGCCACCGGGTCCGTGAGGAGCGCCGGCAGGTGCGACTTGTTGAACTCCGAGGGCCGGTGGATCGCCATGACCGACCACACGGATTCGAGGGCCGCGCCCAGGCGCGACCGGCGCAGTGCCGCGTACGCCTCCTGGATGAGCTCCGAGGTGGGGGCGTGCCACCACACGAGGAGATCGGCGTCCGCGCGGAACGCGGACACGTCGTACGTGCCGCGGACCACGAGGCCCTTCGCCTCGAGGGGGGCCAGCGCCTCGCGGACCTCGGCGGCGATCGCCTGGCGGTCGGCGCCGCCCAGCTCCTCGACGGAGGCGTAGACGGAGTAGGCGACATAGCGGATCTCCGCGTTCAGCTGCTCGATCTGCTCTGAGGTGGGCTGTGTGTACTCGCTCACGGATTCCTCCTGTGTGGGGTGGGGTTCAGTGGGTCGGATGGGTCGGGTGGTTCGGATCGACCCGGGGTCGGTCGGGTGTTCCGGTCAGTCGGGCGGTGCGGGGCTCGCGACGAGCCGGTCGACTGTGGCCTGTGAGCGGCCGATGCAGGCGGGGATGCCCACGCCGTCCAGGTAGCTGCCGGTGAGCGACAGGCCGGGGACCGCGGCCGCGGCCGTCTCGATCCGACGCACCAGGTCGGAGTGTCCGGGTGCGTACTGCGGCAGCGCGCGGATCCAGCGCTTCACCTCCGCATGGAGAAGTGCGCCGTCCCAGCCGGTGAGGTCGCGCCACTCCCCCAGCGCCCGGTCGATGAGCTCCCCATCCGTCAGGTCCCGCCACGCCTCGTCGCCGTGGCGTCCCACGCTCATGCGGATGACCCGCCGCCCCGCGGGCAGCGCGTCCTCGAGCCACGGCCACTTGTTCGACGAGTGCGTCGCGGCCTTGAGCAGTCCGCCCAGGTCCGCGGGCACCAGCAGGCCGGAGCCCTCGAGCGGGTGGTCGCGATCCTCGAGGACCGCGGTGACGACGGCGGAACTCGCATACGAGATGCGGTCCAGCAGCGCGGCCAGGTGCGCCTGCGCCTCCTGGCCCGCGGCGGCCTCCTGCGTCAGCAGCGCACGTCCGGCATGGGCGGGAACGGCGAGGAGGACGTGGTCGGCGGTGAGGTCGCCCGCATCCGTGCGGATCCGTCCGCCGGGGGCGATCGCGCGGACCGGAGTGCCCGTGCGGATCTCTCCCCCGTGGTCCGTGACCGCGTCCGCGAGGGCGGGGATGAGCCTGTTGATGCCGCCTGCCAGCGACAGGAAGACCGGCGGCGGCGCGCTCGACCCGGCCCCGGGCTCGGCGGGGGTGTCTCGATCCGACACCGAAGTGGTGCGCGACTCCTGGGTCCCCGCCCCCGGGATGTCCGCGCCCGACGTGCGGGTGCGGGAGGCGAGGATCTCCGCCACCGCCGCGAGGACGGAGGTGCCCTGCTGCGCTGCCGGCCGCAGGGCCGGGATCGTCGCGGACAGGGACAGCTCGCGGCAGCGGCCCGCGTACACGCCGCCCACCAGCGGATCGACGACGCGGTCGACCAGTTCGTCGCCCAGCCGGGCGGCCAGGAAGTCGCCGCAGGACACGTCCTCGGCGGTCGGCGGGGTGAGGACCTCGGCCCGGGCGCGCTCGACGCCTGAGTCGCTCAGGACTCCGCGCAGCACCTTTGGGTCCGCCGGCACCCCCATGAGGGTGCCGGCGGGGATCGCGACGGGACCGCGGTCGGTCACGAGCCGCGACCCGTGGGCGCGGGAGGGGTGGACGGGGGTGAGACCCAGGTCCTCGACGAGTGCGCGGGTCTCCGGGCGACGGGCCAGCGAGGCCTCGGCTCCCTCGTCCGCGCCACCGGGCAGCAGACCGTCCAGACTGCTCCGGGACAGGCAGCCGCCGGCGGTGTCCCCCGCTTCCAGGACTGTCACGCGCAGGCCGTGCCGGGCCGCGCGGTGCGCCGCGGCCAGACCGGAGATCCCCCCGCCCACGACGGCGAGCGTGCGCACGGTCACCGTCAGGCGCTCAGCAGCTGCTGGGAGACCCGGTGGACCTCCTCGACGATGCGGCCCGGGATCGCCGGATCCGTCGTCGGCAGCACCCCGTGCCCCAGGTTGAAGACGTGGCCGCCGGGATGGTCCAGGCCAGCACGCACGATCTCCTCGATGCGGGGGCGCAACACGTCCCACGGGGCGAAGAGGAGTGCGGGGTCCAGGTTGCCCTGCAGGGCCTGGCCGGGGCGGACCCTGCGGGACGCGTCCGCCAGGTCGACGCGGAAGTCGACGCCCACGACGTCGCAGCCGGCGCTCGCCATGTCCGTCAGCAGCTCGCCCGTCTGCACGCCGAAGTGGAAGGCGGGGACGGCGTGGTGCGACAGCGACGAGAAGACGGCCGCGGAGTGCGGGAGGACGTGCCGGCGGTAGTCCGCGGCGGACAGGTACCCCGCCCACGAGTCGAACAGCTGGAACGCCTGCGCGCCCGCGCTGACCTGCACGTCGATGAAGGTCGCGGACATCCGACCCAGCTTCGCCAGGAGGTCGGAGAACAGCTGGGGGTCGCCCAGCATCATGGCCTTGGTCTTCTCGTGGTTGCGGCTGGGACCGCCCTCGATGAGATAGCTCGCGACGGTGAAGGGGGCGCCGGCGAAGCCGATGAGGGCGGTGTCCGGGTGCTTCGCGTCCAGCTCCGCGCGCACGCGCCGGATCGATTCCGCGATGTCCGTGATCGCGTCCGGGGTGAGGTCCTCGAGACGGTCCAGATCCGCGCGGGTGCGGACCGGGTGCTCGATGACGGGGCCGGTGCCGGGCACGATCTCGACCGACACCCCGGCGGCCTCGAGCGGCACGACGATGTCGGAGAAGAAGATCGCGGCGTCCACCCCGTGGCGTCGCACCGGCTGCAGGGTGATCTCGGAGACGAGGTCCGGCGTCCGGCAGGCACCCAGCATCGTCGTGCCCTCGCGCAGCTCGCGGTACTCCGGGAGCGACCGGCCCGCCTGCCGCATGAACCACACGGGGGTCCGGCTGACGGTGTCCGACAGAGCAGCGGAGACGAGAGTCGTGTTCATGGGCCCCAGTCTCGCAGACCCGCTGGTGGGGTGAGAACCGCGCGGAGCGCTCGATACGTCCGGTCTCACCCCGCGGTCACCGCGGGGGCATCAGTCCTGCCCGGGCTCCTCGAGGACGTGGAACGCGCGGTTGCGGTAGACGAGGCCGTCGCCCGGCTCGCCGCGTCGCACGTCTGTGATCTCCGCCACGACCACGACGGCCTCGCCCAGCTCGACGGTGTGGGTCACGTGCCCGATGAGGGAGGCGGAGGCGTCGCCCAGCACCGGCGTGCCGTCCTCCAGGTACTCCCACCCCTGGTCCGGTGTGAACCGCTCTGCCCGGGAGTCCGCGTAGGCGCGGGCCAGATCCGCGTGCGCGGCATTCACGAGGTTGACGCTCAGCGCGTCCGCCGCGAGGACCGCGACGGCCGACCGGCTGGAGCGCATGAGGGAGAAGAGGAGGGTCGTGGGCGTGACGGACACGCTCGCCACACTGGAGGCGGTCATGCCCACGGGCCCGGACTCGCCGGCCGCCGCGATGATCGCGATGCCGCCGGGATGGTGGCGGAACGCCGCGCGGAAGTCCGCACTGAGCGCCTCCTGCCGCTGCTCCGACGGGACGTGCCCGTCCGTGTCGCCGCCCGGTGTCCCCTGTGTCGTCGACGCTGTCATCGTCCTCCGTTCTGCGCGCACGGGTCGTCCGCCCGCACCCGTGGTCCTGGTGGGGTGAATGCCGCACTCCCCCGCTTCTATTCCTCCCCGCTGCGGCGTGGGTCCTGTGCGTGGCGCATCCCACGCTCTATCGTGGTCGCGTGGCTTCACTGTCCCCGCTCAATCCCGTCCCCGCGGCGTTCTCCCGCATCACGGACGTGCTGTCCGACGTCTCAGATGTGCCGCACGTGTCCGTGTCCGCGATCCGCGCGCCCTCGAAGCTGGCCCCCTTCGCCACCGCGATCGGCGCGGAGGTCCATGCGGACGCCTCGTTCCAGCGTGCGACCGGCGAGGAGATCGACGAGCTGGCGACCGGCCGGATCGTCGTCCTGCACGACCCGGACGGCCAGGACGAGTGGGAGGGCGACTTCCGCATCGTGTCCTACGTCCGGGCGGAGATGGAGCACGACATGGGCAACGAGGCCATGCTGGGTGCTGTCGCCTGGTCGTGGCTGACCGACGCGCTGACCGGCCACGACTGCGAGCTGGTGGCCGCCGGCGGCACCACCACCCGCGTCCTCTCGGAGAGCTTCGGCACGCTCGCCGCCCGCCCCTCGACGATCGACCTGGAGCTGCGGGCCTCGTGGACCCCGGTCCTCGGTGAGCCGGAGGACATCGTCGATCACTTCGACGCCTGGATCGACCTGCTCACGACCGTCGCGGGCCTGCCGCCCCTGCCGCCCGGCGTCACGGCGCTGCCGGGGAGGCGCCGGTGAGCTCGTCCGACGCACCCGAATCCCTGCCCCTCCTCGAATCCCCCGCGGACGGCGTCCCGGACGTCATCGACACCCCCCGCGCCCTGCAGAGGGCCGCCGAGGCCCTGGCCGCCGGCACCGGTTCCGTCGCCGTGGATGCGGAGCGGGCCTCGGGCTTCCGCTACGGTCAGCGGGCCTTCCTCGTCCAGCTGCGCCGCGAGGGCGTGGGCACGCTGCTCATCGATCCGGAGCCGTTCGACGACCTGCTGCCGCTCAACAGCGCCCTGCGCGGCAGCGAGTGGGTGCTGCACGCGGCGACGCAGGACCTCCCGTGCCTCGCGGATCTCGACATGACCCCGGATGCGCTCTTCGACACGGAGCTGGCCGCACGCTTCCTGGGCTTCGACCGGTTCGGCCTCGCCGCCGTCGTGGGCGAGACGGTGGGCGTGCGCCTCGCGAAGGAGCACTCGGCGGTGGACTGGTCGACGCGCCCGCTGCCGGAGTCGTGGCTCTCGTACGCCGCACTCGACGTCGAGGTCCTCCTCGACGTGGCGGACCGCCTGGACGAGCAGCTCCATGCGCGCGGCCTCGCGGAGTTCGCCCAGCAGGAGTTCGAGCACCTGCTGGACTTCGCACCCGTCGTCCACGAGGAGCCCTGGCGACGGATGCACGGTCTGGGCACTCTGCGCAACCCCCGGCAGCTGGGCCGGGCCCGCGAGGTCTGGGAGACGCGCGATCGGATCGCCCGCGAGGCGGACACCGCCCCCAGCCGCATCCTCAAGGATCGGGACATCGTCTCCCTGGCGCAGAATCGGGTGCGCACCGCCGATGATGTGTTCCGCGCTCTGGGCACCGGCAGGCTTACCCGGCGTCACGCCCAGCGCTGGGCGGAGGCCCTGCAGCGGGCCGACTCCCTGCAGGACGGCGACCTGCCCCGCAGGACCCGCTCCGCCTCGACCGGCCCCAAGCTGGACCGGGCGCTCGTGAAGGAGCGGACGCAGGTGCTCAAGCAGGCGATGTACGACCTGTCCGAGGCCACGGGCATCCCCCACGATCTGCTGCTGCAGCCCGCGCTGGTCCGCGCGGCCGCCGCCCTGCAGGATCCCGGAGACGCAGACCGACTCGAGGAGTTCCTGCGCGATCAGGGTGCGCGGGAGTGGCAGCGGGAGCTGTCCGTCCCGGTCCTCGTCCGGGCCGCCCGCTCGATGCACGACTGAGCTGAGGTCCCGCGCCGGAGGTTCAGCTGCTCAGGCGCTCGAGGATCTGCTGGGTCATGCTGGTCGCGGTGAGTCCCGCGACCTCGAGGATCTCGTCGCGACTGCCCTGGGGCAGGAACTCATCCGGCACGCCCAGTTCCACGACTCCCACGGTCGAGCCGTCGGCCCGCAGCTCCTGCCGCAGGCGCGATCCCACCCCGCCGGTCCGCAGGCCGTCCTCGATGACGGCGGCCAGTCGGTGCTCCTGTGCCATCGCCTGCACGGATTCGGGGACCGGCAGCACCCACCGGGGGTCGACGACGGTGGCTCCGATCCCCTCCTGCGCCAGCATGTCGCGCACGGCCAGGGCCCGGTCCGCCAGGGCACCCACGGACACGAGCAGCACATCCTGCTCCAGCCCGTCCGGCACGTCGGCCAGCACGTCCGCGCCGTCATCCGTCCGGCGCAGCGAGACGATCTCGTCGCCCACGTCGCCGCGTGAGAAGCGGACGACGGTGGGGGCGTCGTCCACGGCGACCGCTTCCTCGAGCTCCTCGACCAGTCGTTGTGCGTCTCGGGGGGCGGCCAGGCGCAGCCCCGGCACGATCTGCAGCAGCGCCAGGTCCCAGATGCCGTGGTGGCTGGCACCGTCCGGCCCGGTCACGCCCGCACGGTCCAGCACGAAGGTGACGCCCTGCCGGTGGAGTGCGACGTCCATGAGCAGCTGGTCGAACGCGCGGTTCATGAAGGTCGCGTAGAGGCACACGACGGGGTGGAGGCCGCCGTAGGACAGGCCGGCGGCGGAGGCGACCGCGTGCTGCTCGGCGATGCCCACGTCATACGTTCGGTCCGGGAACTGCTCACGGAACCGGGTGAGGCCCACCGGTTGCAGCATCGCGGCGGTGATCGCGACGACGTCGTCCCTGCGCTGACCGATCTCCGTGATCGCATCGCCGAAGACGCTCGTCCACGACCGGCCGTTGCGGGGCGCGGGCTGTCCTGTGACAGGGTCGATGATCCCCACCGCGTGGAACTGGTCCGCCTCGTCCGCGACGGCGGGACCGTAGCCGTACCCCTTCTTCGTGACCGTGTGGACGATGACGGGACCGTTCTCGTAGTCCTTCGCCAGTGCCAGCGCGCGCTCGACGGCCTCCTGGTCGTGCCCGTCGACGGGGCCGATGTACTTGAGGCCCAGCGCATCGAACATGCCGGTCCCGCCCTCGGACGTCATGTCGCGCAGGCCGCGCTTGACCCCTCGCATCGCGGTGTAGGCGGCGCGCCCGGGCGGACCGGACTGCTGGAGGCGCTCCTTGCCCCACGACAGGAGGCGCTCGTAGCTGTTGGACGCGCGCAGCGAGTCCAGGTGGGCGGAGAGTCCGCCCACGGTCGGCTCGTAGGACCGCCCGTTGTCGTTGATGACGATGACGAGCCTGCGGTGCGGGTGGGTCGTGTCCGCCGCGATGGCGTTGAGGGCCTCCCAGGCGACGCCGCCGGTCAGCGCCCCGTCTCCGATGACGGCGACGACCCAGCGGTCGTGCTCGCCGCGGACCCGGTGGGCCTTCGCGATCC
>DYUK01000101.1 GCA_020743695.1 Brevibacterium senegalense
GTTTTCGGGAAGAAGCGCGCCAAGAACGGGAAACGGGCTCTTCGCAGATGAGGGTGTAGCTGCGGAGTGTGGGGTGGGCGCGTCGGTGCCGGGATAGACGTCGAGGTCTCCCGATGATGGAAGTTCTCACGCTCGCCATCAGGAAGACCTCGACGTGCCCAACGCTACCTTCGACAGCCCCGATTTGACGACCTTCGCGCGCCTGGACGAACTCGGTCTGGTCGCCGTCGGTCAACGCTTCTCGGCCGAGCGGGCGGTGCTCGAGTGTCGACTCGCGGAGGAAGATCCGTGGTGCCGCGCCTGCGGGGCGAGGTCGACCTCGCGCGGCACGATCACTCGTCGCCTCGCTCACCAGCCGTTCGGCCACCGCCCCACGACCCTGCTGGTGCGGATCCGGCGCTACCGGTGTGATCATTGCGGCAACCGCTGGCGAGAGGACACCACCGCCGCCGCGCCCGAGCGGGCGAAACTCTCCCGCGGCGGGATGCGGTGGGCACTGGAAGCCCTGGTCATCGATCACCTCACGATCGCAAGGATCGCCGCCGGGCTCGGGGTTGCCTGGCACACCGCCAACGACGCCGTCCTGGCCGAGGGCCAGCGGCTGCTGATCGATGACCCGGCCCGCTTCGACGCCGTCCGCGTGATCGGTGTTGACGAGCACGTCTGGCGCCACACCCGGCGCGGCGACAAGTACGTCACCGTGATCATCGACCTCACCCCAGCCAGGGACAAGACCGGCCCGGCGAGGCTGCTGGACATGATCCCCGGCCGCTCCAAAGCAGCGTTCAAGGCCTGGCTCGAGGCCCGCCCCAAGGCATGGAAGGACCGCATCGAGGTGGTAGCGATGGACGGGTTCACCGGATACAAGACCGCCGCCGGCGAGGCCCTCCCAGGCGCGGTCGCGGTCATGGATCCCTTCCACGTCGTTCGCCTGGCCGGAGACGCTCTGGACGACTGCCGACGACGCGTCCAGCAGCAGCTCCACAAGCGCAGGGGCCGCAAGGACGACCCCCTCTACAAGACTCGCCGCACCCTCCACACCGGCACCAAGCTGCTGACCGACCGCCAATGCCAGCGCCTCAGCAGCCTGTTCGAGCGAGAGAAGCACGTTGCGGTCGAGGTGACCTGGGAGATCTACCAGGCGATGGTCGCCGCCTACCGAGAACCCGACCGGGCGAAAGCCAAAGCGAAGATGGAGAAGCTCATCACCGCGCTGAGCAAGAAGGTCCCGGACGCCTTGCCCGAGCTGGCCAAGCTCGGCCGAACACTGACGAAACGCGCAACCGACGTGCTGGCCTTCTTCGACCGACCGGGCACCAGCAACGGTCCGACAGAGGCGATCAACGGCCGGCTCGAACACCTCCGCGGCTCCGCCCTCGGATTCCGCAACCTCACCCACTACATCGCCCGCAGCCTCCTCGAAGCAGGAGGCTTCAGACCCCACCTACACCCTCAAATGCGATGAGCCGAGAAAGCAGGGACGATGGCATTCATCCTGACGTGGAACCCGAAGACTCGCACCGCGCTGCAAGGCGATTCTGAAGTCGATCTCATGGCGCGGCACTTCCTCGACAGCGACGAGCCCATCGAGGGCGACTGGTCGACCCGCCGCCGGCACGGTTTCGAAGCCGGCGATCGTGTATACCTCGTGGCGGTCGGAGCGCCGCAACGCGGCATCGTGGCAAGTGGAACCGTCTCAGACCCCGAGGCGCGGACAGGGCCGCACTGGAGCGACGACGGGACTACGGCCTACTACATCGACATCGACTGGGACGCGGCGGTGTTCCCGGAGGAGTCTCTCCCGACCGCCACGCTGAAAGAGATCGCCCCACACACGAATTGGGCGCCGCAGTCCAGCGGCGCTGAGCTGCGCGACGATCCAGCGCTCGTCGAGGAAGTGTGGCAGGCGCACTTGGAGGAGCTCGGCCTGGACGCGATGTTTTCTGATCCACACCATTCACCCTTGGATCCAGCGGCGAAGGTTGTCGAAGTCCCGCGCGAATACACCACCACGTTCGCAAAGGTACGTCGACACCAGAAGAGGTTCAGGCAGATCCTTCTGGAAAACTACGATCACCGATGCTTCTACTGCGGGCTCGACGTCATCGAGATTCTGGAAGCCGCGCACCTCGAATCAGACAGCGCCGGCGGAGCCGCGAGCGTGGAGAACGGCCGCCTCCTGTGCGCCAACCACCACCGTGCTTACGACGCACAGCTGCTCCGCTGGTCGGGCAGTGAGTTCTATCCCGCCGACGACGCTCCTGATGTCCTCCCAGACCCGCAGGAGTCATAGGCAGGTACATGACCGACGGACATTCCGAGAGCCTCTCACCCGCGTGAGGCTGGCGGTCAGATGTCTGCGAGCATCTTCCCCGGGTTCAGGATGCCGCGCGGGTCCAGGGCCTCCTTCACCGCGCGCTGCGCCCAGCGGGATCCCTCGTCCAGCTCCTTCGCCAGCCAGCTGCGCTTGAGGTAGCCCACTCCGTGCTCGCCTGTGATGGTGCCGCCCAGGTCCAGGCCGATCTGCATGATCTCCTCGAACGCCTGCTCCGCCGTCGCGGTCTGCTGCTCATCCTGCGCGTCGAAGAAAACGGACGGGTGGGTGTTGCCGTCCCCCGCGTGCGCGACGAGCGCGATCGTCAGCCCGGTCGAGTCCCGCAGTGCGTCCAGCCGATCGCAGAACTCCGGCATCGCCGCACGCGGCACGCACACGTCGTCCAGCAGCTGACCGCCGCCGTGGGCGTGTGCGAACTTCTCGTACGCCGGCTGGATCGACCTGCGGGCCGCGACCAGAGCGGCGGAGTCCGCGGGATCGTCGGAGACGGCGACGTCCAGGGCGCCAGCGGCCTCGGCGACGGTCTGGAAGGAGGCGAGCATGTCCGCAGCCTCTGCTGGCTGATCGAACTGGACCAGCAGCATCGAGCCCGCGTCCGCATCGAGGCCGAAGTCGCCGTATGCGTTGAGCATCTGGATGCTGGCGCGGTCGAGGAACTCGAAGAGGCTGGGCTGGCCGCCGGCGGCCATGAAGTCCGCGACCGTCTGCAGGCCGGAGCGCTCGTCGGGGAAGACGGCGACCGCGGTGACCGGATCCGGGATGAGCGGGATGAGGCGGAGGGTGGCCTCGACGACGATGCCCAGGGTGCCCTCGGAGCCGATGAACAGGCCGCGCATATCGAGGCCCGCCACGCCCTTCGCGGTCTGCGGGCCGAAAGTGGTGAGGGTGCCGTCGGCCAGGACGACGTCGATGCTGCGGACGAAGTCGCGGGTCACTCCGTACTTGACGCAGCAGAGTCCGCCCGCCTTCGTCGCGATGTTGCCGCCGATCGACGAGATCCCCACGGAGCCCGGATCCGGCGGGTACGACAGGCCGAACGGGCGCAGATGGTCCTTGAGGTCCTGGTTGATGATGCCAGGCTGGACTCGGACGGTGCGCTCCGAGGTGTTGACCTCCAGCACGTCCTTCATGCCGGCGACGGACAGGAGGATCGAGCCCTCTGTCGCGTTGGCGCCGCCGGAGATCCCGCTGCGCGCACCCTGCGGGACGACCGGGATGCGGTGCTCGTGGGCGAAGCGGACCGTGGCCTGGACGTCCTCGACGGTCTTCGCCCGCACCAGTGCGATCGCGCCGTCGTGCGGGCAGAAGAGCGCCTCGTCCTTCGAATGCGCGGCGACGACATCCGGGTCTGTCGTGAGCGCGCCGTCGGTCAGCTGGGCTGCGAGCGTCTGCAGGTCCATGGGTCTCCTTCGCGTGGGGCTGGACCCATTCTCCACTGTGGGCGGTCGCGGTGTGGCGCGGGAGGTGCCGGCTCGGTGGTGGGGTCGCTTCTACCTTGCGCTTTGTTCGCGTTGTGAGTGCAAGCATTCCCGTACATCGCGAGAATCGCTGCGGAGTCCACACGCGCCAGGCTCACTGCGGGTGGACGGACTCCCGGATCCAGGCGAGGTAGTCCTCGCTGCCGTCGATGATGGGCTGGACGATGTATTCCGGCTCGTCGTAGGGGTGGTGCTGGGAGATGTGGTCGCGCAGGGGGCCGGCCGCGGCCTCGGCGGTGGTCTTGAAGGTGAGCAACCACTCCGGATCGTCGTGCACCTCGCCCTGCCAGCGGTAGTAGCTGCGGACCGCTGAGACCTGCACGCACGCGGCGAAGGCCTGGTCGATCGCGGCGGAGGCGAGCGCCTCCGCCGCCTCGCGGGAGTCGACCGTCGTCTGCGCCGTCAC
>DYUK01000102.1 GCA_020743695.1 Brevibacterium senegalense
ATGGGGCCTGAGCCGATGACGAGGACGGACTTCAGGTCGTCTCTTCTGGGCACGGTGTGGTCTCCTTCTGCGCGGCTCAGGCGCGCGCGGACGCGGGGCTGTCGGTCATCATGTCCGCGAAGCGGTCGAAGAGACCGCGCGAATCATGGGGCCCGGCGGCGGATTCGGGGTGGAACTGGACGGAGAACGCGGGCGTGTCGAGGCACCGCAGCCCCTCGACCACCTGGTCGTTGAGGCCGATGTGGCTCACCTGCACGCGGCCGAACTCCGCCTGCGGTGCGGTGACGGGCTCGCCCAGGGGCGCGTCGACCGCGAAGCCGTGGTTCTGGCTGGTGATCTCGACACGGCCCGTCTCGACGTCCAGCACGGGCTGGTTGGCGCCGCGGTGTCCGAACGTGAGTTTGAAGGTGTCGAAGCCCAGTGCCCGGCCCAGCAGCTGGTTGCCGAAGCAGATGCCGAAGAACGGGATCCCGGCGCGCAGGACGCTGCGGAGCACCTCGACCTCGTGGTCGGACGTCGCGGGGTCGCCCGGCCCGTTCGAGAAGAAGACGCCGTCGGGCGCCAGCTCTCCAAGCCGCTCGAACGGGGTGGACGCCGGCACGACCGTCACCTCCATCCCGCGGGCGGCCAACTGCTCCGGGGTCGCGGACTTGATGCCCAGATCGTAGGCGACGACGCGGAACCGCTGCGGACCCACGGCGGGGATCGTGTACGGCTCTGCCGTCGTGACCTCGTCGACCAGGCGCGACCCGGCCATCGGTGCGGACGTGCGGACCGCCTCGAGCTGCGTCTGCGCGTCCAGCTGCGCCTCGTCCCCGGAGAAGATGCCGGCGCGCATCGCGCCCCGGTCCCGGATGTGGCGGGTGAGCGCGCGGGTGTCGATCCCGCTGATGCCCACGATCCCGCGGTGGGTCAGGCGCTCCTCGAGGCCCTCCGTCGCGCGCCAGTTCGAGACGCGGCGGGCGGGGTCGCGGACGACGTAGCCGGCGACCCAGTAGCCGTCGGATTCGTCGTCCTCGTCGTTGACCCCGGTGTTGCCGATGTGGGGTGCGGTCTGGACGACGATCTGCCGCTGGAACGACGGGTCGGTGAGCGTCTCCTGGTAGCCGGTCATGCCGGTCGTGAAGACGACCTCCCCCACGGTGCGGCCGGAGGCGCCGTAGGCGCGGCCGCGGAACGTGCGGCCGTCCTCCAGGACGAGGACGGCGGGGGCGGGTGAGAGCAGGGACATGTCAGTCCTCCTCGATCGAGCGGCGGATGGAAGTGATGAGGGGCGCGCGGTCGTCCGCCGCGCGCGTGCGGAAGCCGGTCTCCAGGCGGGTGCCCGCCAGTGTCCAGCCGATGACGACGAGGCCGCCGGGCTCCACGAATTTCCCGATCATGCCCTGGGCCGTCCGTGCGGAGTGCACATCGGACCACGGGATGAGGAAGTCGCCCGTGCCGGCCCGGTCGAGCACGACCCCGTCCTCCGTCAGGACGACGTCGGCCGGGGTGCGCAGCCCCAGTCCGTGGACGGCGATGCGGTCGTACGGGTCGCCCTCCGTGGTCGTCGCGACGTACATGCCGTCGACGGGACCGTGCAGCACGGTGCTGCCCTCGCGGGGCCGGGCGGGTGCGGGCAGCCCGGACTGGGAGCCCGCGCGGCGCCGCCAGCCCCACCAGAGGAGCGCGAAGACTGCGAGGGTGACGAGGACGAGGACGATCGTGGGTGTCAGTCGTTCCACGGTCCCGCCTCCGTGAAGTCCAGCGGCTCGCCCAGTTCGCCGTCGGTCACGACGCGGGCGCCGAAGAGGAACGTGTCCGTCACCCGCATGCCCAGCTGCGTGCCGCGGAACGGGTTGTTGCGGCCCCGCGTCCGATGGGCGTCCGGGTCGAGGACGTGCGGTGCGGCCGGGTCGACGAGCACGAGGTTCGCCCCGGTGCCCGCCGCGAGCGTCCCGTGCTGGGTCAGTCCCGTGATCCGCGCGGGCGCGGACGAGAGGACGCGCGCCAGATCCGCGTGCGAGAAGTCGGTGTCGCGCATCGCGTGCGCGACGACGGCGAGGGCGGATTCGAGTCCCACCATGCCCATCGCCGCGGCCGTCCACTCGACGCACTTGTGCTCCGCGGGATGCGGCGCGTGATCGGTGCCGACGACGTCGATCGTGCCGTCCGCCAGCCCCGCCCGCAGGGCCAGGACGTCCTCGCGGGTGCGCAGCGGCGGGTTGACCTTGTAGACGGGGTCGAAGCTGCGGACCTCCTCGTCCGTGAGGATGAGGTGGTGGGGCGTGACCTCCGCGGTCACCCGGATGCCGCGCGCCTTCGCCCAGCGGATGAGATCGACGCTGCCGGCGGTCGAGACGTGGCAGACGTGGAGGCGGGAGCCCACGTGCTCGGCCAGGAGCACATCGCGGGCGATGATCGCCTCCTCGGCCACGGACGGCCAGCCGGGCAGTCCCAGCTCCGCGCTCACAGTGCCCTCGTTCATCTGGGCGCCCTCCGTGAGGCGCGGGTCCTGCGCGTGCTGCGCGATGATCCCGTCGAAGGCCTTGACGTACTCGAGCGCCCGCCGCATGACGAGGGGGTCCCACACGCAGTGGCCGTCGTCGGAGAACATCCGGACCCGGGCCTCGGAATCGGCCATCGCACCCAGTTCCGCAAGCGTTACGCCCGCCAGCCCCACGGTCACGGCGCCCACCGGGCGCACCTGCGTGTAGCCGGCGGTCCGACCCAGCCGGTGGACCTGCTCGACGACGCCGGCGGTGTCCGCGACCGGCGAGGTGTTCGCCATCGCGTGGACGGCGGTGTAGCCGCCGGCGGCGGCCGCCTGGGAGCCGCTCAGCACCGTCTCGGCATCCTCGCGGCCCGGCTCGCGCAGATGCGTGTGCATGTCGACGAGACCGGGCAGAGCCAGCAGCCCGTCCGCGTCCACGACGGTCGCGGACGCGCCCACGTCCTGCGGGTCGACGAATCGTCCGTCCCGGATCCCCAGGTCCGCGCGGGTGCCGTCCGGCAGCGACGCACCCCGGATGAGTGTCTGGTTCACAGCTGTCCTTCCCGACCGCTGTCCGCGGTCGACTGGCCGGTGAGGAGTCGGTAGAGCACGGCCATGCGCACGCTCACGCCGTTGGCGACCTGGTCGAGCACGACGGTGCGCGGCGAGTCCGCCGCCTCCGCGCCGATCTCGAAGCCACGGTTCATGGGGCCCGGGTGCAGGATCGCGCAGTCCGCGGGCAATGCGCGGGCGCGGGCGTCCGTGAGCCCCCAGCGCCGGGCGTACTCGCGCGCGGTGGGGAAGAACGCCTGATCCATCCGCTCCTGCTGGACGCGCAGCATCATGAGCGCGTCGAAGCCCTGCGAGGCGATCGCCTCGTCGAGGTCGTAGACGACGTCGCACGGCCACGAGTCCACCCCCACCGGCAGGAGCGTGGGCGGCGCGACGAGGACGACGCGGGCGCCCAGCGTCGTGAGGAGGTGCACGTTCGAGCGCGCGACCCGCGAGTGGAGGATGTCCCCCACGATCCCCACGACCGCGCCGTCCAGGCCCCGGCCCACCGCCCCGTCGTGGGGGCCGGAGGCCGGCAGCCCCGCCAGCACGCGGCGCAGCGTGAACCCGTCGAGGAGCGCCTGGGTGGGATGCTCGTGCGTGCCGTCGCCGGCGTTCACGACGGGGGCGTCGATCCAGCCGGCGTGCGCCAGCCGGTGCGGGGCGCCGGACCCGCTGTGGCGGATCACGATGCCGTCGGCCCCCATCGCGGACAGGGTCTGCGCGGTGTCCTGGAGGCTCTCGCCCTTCGACACGGACGAGCCCTTGGCCGTGAACGTGATGACGTCCGCGGACAGCCTCTTGGCGGCGGCCTCGAACGACAGGCGCGTGCGGGTCGAGTCCTCGAAGAAGAGGTTGACGACGGTGAGTCCGCGCAGCACCGGCAGCTTCTTGACCTCGCGCGTGCTCACGTGCGCCATCTGCTCGGCGACGTCCAGCAGGTCGATCGCCTCCGGGCGGCTCAGCTGCGCGGTCGACAGGAGGTGCCTCACAGCGCACCCCCTGCAGCGGTGATCGTGACCGAGTCCTCGCCGTCGATCTCCTCCAGCCGCACGCCCACCCGCTCGTCGAGTGCGCTGGGCAGGTTCTTGCCCACGTGGTCGGCCCGGATGGGCAGGCGCCGGTGGCCGCGGTCCACGAGGACGGCCAGTCGGACGGCGGTGGGGCGGCCGATCGCGGACAGCGCGTCGAGCGCCGCCCGGATCGTGCGCCCGGAGAAGAGGACGTCGTCGACGAGGACGACGGTCCGCCCGTCGACGGAGCCGCCGGGGATGGACGTGGGCGAGGCGGACCGCAGCGGGCCCGTCCGCAGATCGTCGCGGTGCATCGTGATGTCGAGCGATCCCGCCAGCGTCGCCTCGTCCACCTGGGGCTCGATCCGCGCGATCGCCTGTGCCAGGCGCGCGGCGAGCGGGACGCCCCGGGTGGGGATGCCCAGCAGGACGAGTCCCTCGGGGCCCTTGTTCGCCTCGAGCACCTCGTGCGCGATGCGGGTCAGTGCACGGCGGACCTCCGGTCCGTCGAGCACGGTGCGCTGCTTCATGGTGTGTCCTTCCCCGCCTCCCGGACGGTGTTAAAGGAATGTGGCGCGTGCTCTCGCAGTCTAGTCCGCTCGCGCCGCCCCGCGGTCCGCGGGGTGGCGCGTCAGTCCTGGAGACCGGCGATGCGCGAGAGGACGCCGGAGACGTAGCCCGGCGAATCGTCGGTGGAGAAGTCCTGCGCGAGGGTCTGCGCCTCGCTGATCGCGACGGGCGCGTCGATCTCGTCGTTGTGGAGGATCTCCCACGCGGCGATCCGGAGGATCGCCCGGTCGACGGCCGGCATCCGCTCGAGCGACCAGCCGCGCGCGTACGTGCGGACCAGTTCGTCGATCTCGTCCCGGTGCGCCGCGACGCCGTCGACGATCTGGACCGCGTAGGCCTTCATGGGGTAGTCCGGATCCGACGAGCGCAGCGGGACCAGTTCGGAGATGTCGATCCCGCGCGCCTCGGATTCGAAGAGGAGCTCCAGCGCCCGGCGACGGGCGCGCGTGCGCGCACTCACTCCTTGACGCGGCCCAGGTAGTCGCCGGAACGGGTGTCGACGCGGACCTTCACGCCCTCGTCGAGGAACAGCGGGACCTGGATCTCCAGGCCGGTCTCGACCGTCGCGGGCTTCGTGCCGCCGGACGAGCGGTCGCCCTGCAGGCCCGGCTCCGTGTGCGTGATCGTGAGCTCGACGGCCGGCGGCAGTTCGACGGACAGCGGGGTGCCCTCGTGGAAGGAGACCTGCGCCACCTGGTTCTCCAGCAGGTAGTTCGCGGCATCGCCCACGAGGTCCGCGGACAGCGGCACCTGCTCGTAGTCCTCCTGGTCCATGAAGACGAAGTCGGTGCCGTCGTGGTAGAGGTACTGCATGTCGCGGCGGTCGACGGTGGCGGTCTCGACCTTCGTGCCGGCGTTGAACGTCTTGTCGATGATCTTGCCGCTCAGGACGTTCTTGAGCTTCGTGCGCACGAACGCGGGTCCCTTGCCCGGCTTGACGTGCAGGAACTCCTGCACCTGCCAGAGCTGTCCCTCGAGGTTCAGCACCAGGCCGTTCTTCAGGTCGTTGGTCGTAGCCACAGATCGTGTCCTTCTGTCGAGTGCAGTGCGTGCGCATGCGCGGGTCGAGTCTAGCAAGACCGCGGGGGTCCCCCGCGCGCCCGCGCGGCGTCTCAGAGCGAGACGGGTCCCAGCTGTGTCGTGGGCGACTGCTCACCGATCTCCTGGTAGGCGGAGAAGAGGATCGCATCGTCGGGGACCTCCGTCACGACGGGGTTGCCCACCGCGTCCAGCAGGACGAAGCGCAGGATCGTGCCGCGGGCCTTCTTGTCCCGCCGCATCGTCTCGAGCAGCTGCGGCCACCGGTCGCCCCGGTAGCCCACGGGCAGACCCAGTTTCGCGAGGATCGACCGCATCCGGTCGACGACCGCCGGGTCCAGGCTGCGCAGCAGGGTGGAGAGCTCACCGGCGAAGACCATGCCGACCGCCACCGCCGCCCCGTGGCGCCACTGGTAGCGCTCCTGCCGCTCGATCGCGTGGGCGAGCGTGTGGCCGTAGTTGAGGAACTCCCGCGTGCCGGACTCGCGGAAGTCCGTCGACACGATGTCCGCCTTGACCCGGACGGACCGTTCGATGATCTCCCGCAGCACCGGCGAGTCGTGCCGGGCCAGTTCCTCGCGGGGGTGCGCCTCGATGAGGTCGAGGATCGCCGGGTCCGCGATGAAGCCGCACTTGACCGCCTCCGCCAGGCCCGTGAAGAGCTCGTTGTCCGGCAGCGTCGTGAGCGTCTGCGTGTCGATGAGGACACCCGCCGGCGCGTGGAACGCGCCCACGAGGTTCTTGCCCTCCGACGTGTTGATCGCGGTCTTGCCGCCCACCGCGGCGTCGATCATGCCCAGCACCGTCGTGGGGATGTTGATGTAGCGGATCCCGCGCAGCCACGTGGCGGCGACGAAGCCGCCCACGTCCGTGACCGCGCCGCCGCCCACGTTGACGATCGCGTCCGTGCGGGTGAAGTCCGACTGGCCCAGGATCTGCCAGCAGAAGCCGGCGACCTGCAGATGCTTGGCCTCCTCCGCGTCCGGGATCTCCGCGCTCACGGCCTCGAAGCCGGCGGCGGCCAGTTCCTCCCGCACGCCCTCGCCCGTGTTGCGCAGCGCGCGGGGGTGGATGACGAGCACCCGGCGGACGCGGCCGCCCAGCAGCGCCGGCAGCTCGTCCAGCAGGCCGGAGCCCACGACGACGGTCGTGGGGGTCTCCCCCGTGATCTCCAGTTCGGTCCGTTCCGTCATGCGTCCGTCCTCCGTTCGACCCCCGCGGGGTCGTCGTCCCGCCCCTCCTTCGAGGGGATGTCCTGATAGCGCGCGTACTCCTCCGCGCGCTGCAATCCGGTGAGCTGGTCGACGATGCGGTTGACGACCGTCGACGGCGGTCCGTGGGCCGCCATGACCGTGATCGTCGAGGCGCCGTCGTAGAGCGGCCGGCGCTCGTCGACCAGCTGCTGCCACCGGTCGACGGGATCCTCGTCGCCCGCCAGCAGGGGCCGCGACGAGCCGCGCAGGCGCGCCGCCGCCGTGTCCGCGTCGATGTCGATGCCCACGACCTTGAGCGCCGGGTGCCGCAGCTGCGCGCGCGTGCCGCTGTTGAGGATCGCGCCGCCGCCCAGCGACACGACCGCCGGCTCGTCGAGCAGCCGCCGCAGCGTCTTCCGCACCACCTCGCGCTCGATCGAGCGGAACCGGGCCTCGCCCCGGCTCGCGAAGATCTCCGGGATCGGACCGTGGGCCGCGACGATGAGCGCGTCCGTGTCGTAGAGCGGCAGACCCAGGCGGACGGCCAGCAGTCGCCCGATCGTCGACTTCCCCGCCGCCGGGGGGCCGATGAGCACGATGCGGGCGCCGGCCGCCGGGGCCGGGTCCAGCGGCGGGACCGGCCGGGGCAGCGGGTGCTCCTCCCCCGGGTTCACGGCCGCCACCTCACTCCGCGCGCAGCGGCAGCGCCTCGAGGTACGTGCGGATGTTCCGCTGCACCTCGGCGACGGAGTCGCCGCCGAACTTCTCCAGCACCGCCTGCGCGAGCACGAGCGCGACCATCGCTTCCGCGACGACTCCTGCGGCGGGCACCGCGCAGACGTCCGAGCGCTGGTGGTTGGCCGTCGCGGCCTCACCGGTCGCGACATCGACCGTCCGCAGGGCCCGCGGCACGGTCGCGATGGGCTTCATGCCGGCGCGCACCCGCAGGGGCCCTCCGGTCGACATGCCGCCCTCGATGCCGCCCGACCGGTCGGAGACGCGCTCGATGCCGCCGGGGGCCGGGAGCATCTCGTCGTGCGCCTGCGAGCCGCGCCGACGCGTCGTCTCGAAGCCGTCGCCCACCTCGACGCCCTTGATCGCCTGGATGCCCATGAGGGCACCGGCCAGACGGGAGTCCAGGCGCCGGTCGCCGTGGACGAACGAGCCCACGCCCGGCGGCATCCCCCACGCGATGACCTCGACGACACCGCCCAGCGTGTCGCCGGCACGGCGGGCGTCGTCGACCTCCGCGACCATGCGCTCCGACAGCTGCGGGTCGAAGCAGCGCATCGGGTCCGCGTCGAGGGTGGCCACGTCGTCCGGCCCCGGCAGGGGCGCGTCCCGCTCACCGGTCACGGGGCCGATCGCCGTCGTGTGCGAGACGAGTCGGATGCCCAGCTCGCCCAGCAGCCGCTGCGCGACCGTGCCCAGCGCCACGCGCGTCGCGGTCTCGCGGGCCGAGGCCCTCTCCAGCACGGGCCGGGACTCGTCGAAGTCGTACTTCTGCATGCCCACGAAGTCCGCGTGGCCCGGGCGGGGGCGCGTGAGCTTCGCGGCGCGGGCCATGCCCTCGAGCTCTGCGGGGTCGACGGGGTCCGGGCTCATGACGCGGTCCCACTTGGGCCACTCCGTGTTGCCCACCTCGATCGCGACCGGACCGCCCAGCGTGCGGCCGTGGCGGACGCCGCCCAGGAAGCGGATCTCGTCCGCCTCGAACTTCATGCGGGCGCCGCGCCCGTAGCCCAGCCGACGACGGGCCAGCGCGGCGGACACGTCGTCGCGCGTGAGGGGGACATGGGCGGGGACGCCCTCGAGGATTCCGACGAGCGCCTCACCGTGGGACTCGCCTGCTGTAAGCCAACGCAACATTCTCAGGAGTCTACCCAAGCACCGTGACGAGCACGGGCCCGGTCCACATGCCGAGGAGGAGGTGAGGACCCAGTGCCAGACGGGTCCGCAGGCCCTCCCGCCGCACGACGACGCGCCAGAGGGCCTCGCAGAGCGCGGACACCTGGGAGACGACGAACGCGGCGAGGACGGCGAACCCACCGCCGAGGCCCGCCACCAGTCCCAGCAGCACGGCGAGTTTGACGTCGCCCAGCCCGATCGCCAGGTGGCGGCCGCGTCCGCCCGCCAGGGACAGGAGCAGCAGGACCGCTCCGCAGACGGGCCCCAGCAGCAGGGCCTGTCCCGCGGCCCACCCGGCCGGGGCCTCGGGAGCGAGGATCCGGCCGATCAGCCACAGGAGTGCGGTCAGTCCGATGAGCGGCAGGACGATCCGGTCCGGCAGGCGGCGGATGCGCCGGTCGATCACGACCAGCAGCGGGGTCGCACCGGCCGCCGCACCCCAGCCCACCGCCAGCAGGACGGTCGCGGCGGTCCCACCGGCCGGCAGGACGAGTGCCGCGCACGCGGCCGGGAGGATCGGGGCCAGGATCAGCGCCGCGGCACCCCACCGGGCGCCGCCCGGGGAGCGGCGGGCGGGCCGCAGGAGGCGCATCCCCGCCTCGTCCGCGACGAGGACGGGCAGCAGGCGCTGGGCCGCGCCCGCCGTCAGCACCGCGACGAGCACAGCTGTGAGCGTCGCGACGCCGGGCATCAGGCGTCCCGGAGGGCGTGGTCCATCGCGGCGAGGATCGTGGGGCGAGCCTGCTCGACGCGGGCGGGGTCGAGGCCCGCCAGACTCGCGAAGCGGACATGCTGGGCGACCGCCTGGTGCAGCAGCATGCGACCGCCGGCGACGACGAGGGCGCCGCGGTCGGTGAGCGCCCGCTGCAGGGGGGCGGACTCCGCCGCATAGGCGGCGTCGTGGACGAGCGCGTCGATGCGGTGAGGCAGGGCGACCCGCGCGGCGTCGAGTGCACCGGCGGGCAGGGTCGAGAGGGTGAGGCCCCGCTCCCCCGGCACCCAGTCCGGCAGGTCCGCGACGGTCGCCTCGAGGCCCAGGGCGTGAGCGAC
>DYUK01000103.1 GCA_020743695.1 Brevibacterium senegalense
GCGACGTGCACGCGCGACCAGCCGGGCAGCAGCGACTCCTCGACCATGCCCTTGGGCGAGATCTGGTCGAGTGTCTTGAGGTAGAAGCGCTCGCCCAGTGAGCGCAGGTCGAGATCGTTGGTGAGGGACTCCGCATCGAAGGTCATGCGCCCAGCTTATGCACTCGAGGTGCGGCCTGCGGCATCGGTCACACGAGGCCGATCCACTTCCAGTACGTGGCGGACAGCAGCAGGACCAGCAGGTACCCGATGACCGTCAGGGGGATGCCGGTCTTGAGGAACTGCGTGGCGGTGAAAGCGCCGGTGCCGTAGGCGAGCATGTTCTGCGGGGCGGAGATCGGCAGGAGGAAGCCGAAGCTGATGACGAACTGCTGGATGATGACGAAGCCCAATCCGCCGTCGGCCGCGCCCGGCAGTGAGGCGGCGAGTGCGATGTAGACGGGGATGAGGGCGGACGCCAGCGAGGTCGCGGAGGCGAAGCCCAGGTGGATGAGGATCGTGAACGCGGACACGAGGGCGATCGTGGCCAGCATCGGCATGTCCGTGATCCCCAGCGAACCGAACACCGCTTCGGACAGCCACGCCGCGGCACCGGTGGTGAGCAGAAGCGATCCCAGGGAGATGCCGACGGCGAAGACGATGAGGGTTCCCCAGTTGACGAGGTCCTCGAGCGTCTTCCATGTGAACACGCCGATCTTCGGCACCAGCAGGAGTGCGATCGCGACGAGGGTGATCGTCGAGGAGTCGAGCGGGTGGAGGATCCCCTCCGTCGACCACATGAGCAGCAGGAGCACCGCGATGACGACGAGGCGGATCTCCTTGCCGGTCATAGGTCCCAGCTTCGCGAGGTCCTGTGCGACGATCTCCCGGCCGCCGGCGATCGAATCGACCTCCGGCTTGATCGACCAGCGCATGACGAAGTAGAGCGCGACGGACATGAGGACGGACCAGGGTGCGGCCCAGATGAACCACTGCCCCCACGACACCTCGATCCCCATGGATTCGGAGATGAATCCGACGGCGACGAGGTTCTGCGCCGCGGCGGTCTTGATGCCGATGTTCCAGATGGACACGGATTGGGCGGCCGCGATGACGAGGAGGGCGCCCAGGCGCGAGTTCTTGGCGAGGCCGAAGGCCGCGACCATGCCCAACAGGATCGGCACGACGGCACCGGCGCGTGCGGTGGCCGAGGGGACGAAGAACGCGAGGACGATCGAGATGACGATGGCGCCGATGAGGACGTGTGAGGTCTTCTCACCGGACAGCTTGAGGACCCAGAGGGCCAAGCGCTTGTGGAGCCCGGTCGCCTGCATGGCGGCTGCGAGTGCGAGTGCGGCCGCGACGAGGGCGACAGCGGACGAGGAGAATCCGGCCAGCGCGTAGCCCAGCGCATTCGAGGTGCCGACGGGGTCGGCCTCCCCCTCCAGGCCGGTCCCCGGGGTGAATCCCAGGATGATGGCGATGAGGCCGATGATGAGGGTGGAGCTGACGGTGTAGGAGACGGCCTCGGTCACCCACATGATGACGGCGAAGGCGAGGACCGCCAGTGCGACCTGGCCCGCGGGGGTGAGTCCTCCCTCGAGGGGGAGGAGGAGCACCGCGACGAGTGCCGCGAAGGCGGAGAAGAACCAGATCGGTTTGAGATTCAGATGTGCCAGGAAGCTGTCGGGGTGGGCGTTCGAACGCTTGAGCGCGGACTCCCGGTCGACCACGTTCTTCTCGGCTCGGGCCTCGTTCGTCCGGGCGGAACGCTTCTCCGCGCGTGATCGGAGCCGGGACACGCGTCGCTGTGAGGACGAGTCGTCTGACTGTGGAATCATCGGGCACCCTTCTGCTTCGGTGGGCTGCGTGTTCACGTCTGTGCGTTCGCGAGGCTGGTGGAGCGGGCGGTTCGAAGGAGTGGGGCGATGGACGAGCGGACCTGCTGGTCGGGGCCCGGACCCCTGAGAGGAGTCCAGGCCCCGACGAGGCATTCGTGTAGGTGGATCAGCTCAGATGCTCAGTGATCCATTTCCACTATCGGAGAGTAGTCGCTCAGGCGCCGTGGTTGAACCGGCGGCGGCTGATCACGACTGCTGCGCCGCCCACCGCCAGCAGTGCGGCGCCCACTGCGAGCCCGCCCAGATCGGCACCCGTGCGGGGTAGCTGACCGTCGTCCTTCGAGTCGCCCTCGGAGTCCGATCCGCCGTCTGCATCGCCGTCGGAGCCTCCGTCGCTGGAACCGTCGTCGTCAGAACCGTCGTCCGATCCGCCGTCGCCGGAGCCGTCGTCCGACGTGACCGTGAAGGTCCCGGTCAGGTCGTCGGCAGACGCGGCCGAGGCCTCGGTACCGGCAGTCTCGCTGCCGGCCTGGGCATCGTCCTCGTCGATTCCCGACACGGCGACGGAGTAGTCGCCGATGTAGGAGGCGGGGTCGATCGTCGTTGTGCCGTAGACGACGGTCGAGGCGACGCCGTCCTCGGTCGCCGTGGCCGGGAGGTCGGCCGGGTCGACGTTCTGGCCGGACGTGGGTGCGACGGCGAACTCGACGTCGTCGCCGGGCTCCAGGCCCTTGACCGTCAGGACGACTCCGCGCTCGGAATCGACGAACTCAGACGCCGTGATCCGCTCGGGCGCGATCGACAGGGCGAGCTCGTCGCCCTGGTCGCCATCCTGCCCATCGTCTTCACCCTGGTCGTCGTCGCCCTGGTCGTCGTCACCGTCGTCGGTCGGGTCGTCCGTGGGGTCCTCGGTGGGCTCTTCGGTCGGCTCGTCCGTGGGGTCCTCGGTGGGCTCCTCGGTCGGGTCCTCCGTGGGCTCGACTGCTGTGCCCTCGACCTCCGTGGCGAAGGACGTCGACTTGCCGTTCGACCGGATCTGCACGACGACTCCGTCACCATCGCTCAGCTGGCCGACGGTGGTGTTGCGCTCGGGTCGGAAGTCCGACGTGATGGGGGTATCAGGGGCGATCGTGAAGACGTAGTCACCGTTCTCGTCCGCGGTGCCGTCCCACTCGTCCGGCAGCTCCAGCGTGTATCCGCCGGTGAACAAGACGCTGGTCCGCGTGACGTCGACGGGGGCGTTGGGTGCGGTCTTGACGCGGACCTCGATGCCCTCGTCGTGGACGGTCTGCGCAGGCAGCGGGTAGTCCATCCGAACTGTCGGAGAAATCTCCTCCGGGTCTTCGGTCGGGTCGTCCGTGGGATCCTCGGTCGGGTCCTCAGTCGGATCGTCTGTGGGCTCCTCGGTGGGCTCGTCAGCGATCTCGAGGATGTCGAGCGTCGCGCTGCCCTCGCCCACGCGCACCTCCACGGTGTCGCGCTCGGGCTCGCCGTCGGCACGCGTGCCGTCCAGGAACTCGCCGTCCAGGCGCACGAAGAATCCGCCGCGCACGTAATCGGTCTTCTGGATCGACTGGTACCCCTCACCGTGCGTGAGGACCTCGCCGTTGGCGACGACGGAGATCGGGTCGCCGGTCTTGACGTCGTCGTACCGGACCTTGACGCTGATCGACTCGCCGGCCTTGCGCTCGGCGGTGCCGTCCGGATTGTTGGGGAACGTGACCGTCGGCTTGGCGGGTGCTTCTTCCTCGGTGATGCGGACGTGGTTGCGGGTGCTGCCGACGCGGACCTGGAGGACGTCCTGGTCGTCGGCGGTGCCGGAGTGGACCTCGTCGAGGAACGAGGCCGGGAGGGTGACCTCGAACTCGCCGTCGGTCTCGGTGACCGTGGCGGGTGCTTCGTAGTTGCCGTTGCCGTGCTTCTGTGTGTAGCCGTTGACGATGACGGTGACGGGGTCGCCTTCGGTGGCGCCGGTGTAGGCGACGCGGGCGGTGAAGTCCTCGCCGATGGTGCGGGTGGCGGCGTTGTCCGGGTGGTCGGGGAACGTGACCGTCGGCTTCGCCTCCTGCGCAGTGCCCTCGACGGCGGTGGTGAAGGAGGTGTTCTTGCCGTTGGTGCGCACCTGGACGGTGATGCGGTCGCCGTCGCTCAGCTGGCCGACGGTCGTGTTGCGCTCTTCCGGCTTGAAGGTCGTGGTGATCGGGGTGTCGGGGGCGATCGTGAAGACGTAGTCGCCGTTGTCGTCGGCGGTGCCGTCCCATTCGTCGGGCAGCTGCAGGGTGTAGCCGCCGGTGAACGAGACGCTGGCCTTGGTGATGTCGACCGGGGCGTTGGGTGCGGTCTTGACGCGGACCTCGATGCCGTCGTCGTGGACGGTCTGCGCGGGCAGCGGGTAGTCCATCCGGACCGTCGGAGAGATCTGCGACGGATCCTCGGTCGCCTCCGGCGAGGCCTCCTCCGTCGCGTCTGGAGTCGACTCCGTCGTCTCCTCCTCGGCTGGCTGGGTCGTCTGGGGTGCCTCGGCCTGCTCGCCGGAGTCGGACTCCTTGCCGGACTCGGTCTGGTCGGTCGCCTCGTCGGCAGGGGCGTCCGACGCGGTCTCCGAAGGCTCCGTCGTGGTGGCCTCGGGTGTCGCGGTCGACGCGTTGGTCGCCCCCGCGGCGTCGGCATCGACCTGGGCGAGGGCCGGCGTCGCGACGAGGGCGCCCACGGCCAGGACGACGGCGGGGGCGAGTGCGCGGGAACTGAGCGAGTTCTTCTTCACGGAGCTTCCTTACTGCTGGTGGCGCAGGCAGGGCCCGGAGATGGCCGGTGAGGTCCCGCTCAGGGCGGTGACAACAGTGCCGGCGCAATGTGGAACCTGCGCGCGCGGTCGGTGAACGCTCCGAGTCTCATCAAAGCGAGCATCCGCCAAGCGACGGCTCGGTGAACTCCCGGTTCCTCTGCGGTGCGGCCGCACGAGGCGACGCGGATCTCGTGGCATGCGTGTGACGAGGATCATGTCGTGCGACTGCGACTGCCTCACACCACCCGACGTGAGCGGCGTATCGGAACTGGTCAGCGGCCCGCCCCGGCCGTACAGCCGCCCGCCCCGGTCACCCGATCGCGGTCGGCAGTCCGAAGGATTCCCGGCGCAGCATCCGCTTGATGCCGGGGCTGGGTCGCTTGACGTACAGCGATGCCGGGTTGATCGCGAGTTCCAGGAAGTCGGTCGTGCCGTAGGCGTCCCCGTCGATCTGCACCTCGACCCGGTCGTCGGCGCGGATCGTGTAGGACTCGCCCTGCGCCGTCGCGGTGTGGAGTCCGCGCCGCCGCTTGCCCAGGATCGACGTGGCGACCCCCACCCATTCGGCCAGGTTGCGGGGGCTCACGACGAGGAGGTCCAGCAGTCCGTCGTCGATGACGGCGTCGGGGAACAGCCAGACCCCGCCCTGCAGCTTGCCGCAGTTGCCCGCGACGATCGACCGGACCTTCGCTTCCTTCGTCTCGCCCTCGTCCGTCTCGATCGTCACGTCCACGCGCTTGCCGCTGAGCTGTCGCGAACCGGCCTCGACGTAGGCGAGCCAGCCCACGCGGTCCTTGAGATCCTCGTTCACGGTGCCCATGACCTGCGCGTCGAAGCCGATCCCCGCCATGACGAGGAAGGTCGTCGCCTCCCCGTCCGGATCCACCCGCAGCGTGCCGGTGTCGATGAGTGCCGAGGTCCCGGTCAGCGCCGTCCGCAGCGCCCACTCGGGGCGGTCCAGGACGACGTCGAGGTTGCGGGCCAGCAGGTTCCCCGTTCCCAGCGGCAGGATCCCCAGGGCGACGTCCGTGCCCACCAGCGCGTCCGCGACCGCGCGCACGGTCCCGTCGCCGCCGCCGGCGATGACGACGTCGACGCCCGCCGCGACGGCCTCCTCGGCCGGTCCGCGCCCCGGATCGTCCTCGGTGGTCTCGAGGATGAGCGGGTCCTCCCAGCCGTTCTCCCGGCTGATCCGCAGCAGCAGTCGCCTCGCCTCGTCCGCGCCGGCCTTGGTCGGGTTGATGACGAGGGCGGCCTGCTGCCTGCGCGGCTCGACCTCGTCGCCGTCGCCTCCCTCTGCGGTCTCCTCGACCGTCGCCGAGGCCGTGGCCGGGTCCAGGTGTCCGGTCTCATCCGGCTGTCCCCGCCGGACCGTCGCGCGGCCGATGAGGAGGCCCACGAGGCAGAGGACCACGGCCAGTGCGATGAGGAGGGCGATGTGGATCTCGAGCGTCATGGCAGTACGGTACATCCGGCTTCCTGGACAGAGCCGTCGGCTAGGCTGGGAGTCATGATCGACCTCCAGCGCTTGCGCGACGAACCCGAACTCTTCAAGGCCTCACAGCGTGCCCGCGGTGGGGACGAGTCTCTGGTCGACGAGGTGCTGTCCGCGGATTCCGCCCGTCGCTCCGCACTCACGGAGTTCGAGGCCGCGCGCGCCCAGCAGAAGGACTTCGGCAAGCAGGTCGCCCAGGCGAAGGGCGAGGAGAAGGCCGCGCTGGTCGCGCAGGCCCAGGAGCTGTCCGCCCGGGTCAAGGCCCTGCAGGCGGACGCGGACGACGCGGACTTCGCGTTCGATGCGCTGCTGCGCCGCCTGCCCAACCTCATCCTGGACGGTGTGCCGTCCGGCGGTGAGGAGGACTCCGTCGAGCTGCGCCGCGAAGGCACCCCGCGCGACTTCGCCGCGGAGGGCTTCGAGCCGCAGGACCACGTCGCCCTGGGCGAGTCGCTGCGTGCGATCGACACCCAGCGCGGTGCGAAGGTCTCCGGCGCCCGCTTCTACTACCTGACGGGTTTCGGCGCGCGCCTGGAGCTCGCGCTGCTGACGATGGCTCTCGACACGGTGGAGAAGCACGGCTTCATCCCCACGATCACCCCCACGCTCGTGAAGCCGGAGGTCATGGGCGGCACCGGCTTCCTGGGCGAGCACGCGGACGAGATCTACCGCCTGGAGGCGGACGACCTCTACCTCGTCGGCACCTCGGAGGTCCCGCTGGCCGGCTACCACATGGACGAGATCATCGATCTGTCCGACGGGCCGCTGCGCTACGCCGGCTGGTCGCCCTGCTACCGCCGCGAGGCCGGCAGCTATGGCAAGGACACACGCGGCATCCTGCGCGTCCACCAGTTCCAGAAGGTCGAGATGTTCTCCTACGTCCGCGTCGAGGACGCGGAGGCGGAGCACGCGCGCATGCTGGCGGTCGAGGAGGAGATGCTCGCGAAGTGCGAGCTGTCGTACCGGATCCTCGACATCGCCGCCGGCGACCTGGGCGACTCCGCGGCCCGCAAGTACGACACGGAGGCGTGGATCCCCACCCAGGGCACGTACCGCGAGCTCACGTCGACCTCGAACTGCACGACCTTCCAGGCGCGCCGCATGAAGGTGCGCGAGCGGACGGAGTCCGGCACCCGCCCGGTCGCGACCCTCAACGGGACCGCGGCCAACACGCGGTGGCTCGTCGCGCTCCTGGAGAACCACCAGCAGGCGGACGGCAGCGTCCGCATCCCCCAGGCTCTCCAGCCGTACCTGGGCGGCATGACCGCCTACGGCCCTGGCGGACCCGCCTACGCCTGACCGCGTCCGCCGTCCCCGGCGGTCGCGCAGCCCACGATGACAGGAGAGATCCACCGGTGAGCACGCTCGTCACCCGCCCGCAGCTCGTCGCGCTCGACGTCGACGGCACGATCGTCGACTACGACAACCGACTGTCGGAGACGGTGCGCCGGACGCTCACCGCCGTCGTCGAGGCCGGCCACCACCTGGTCGTCGCGACGGGCCGCTCCGTGGGCGGTGCCCTCGAGACCGCGAACCGATTGGGGCTCACGGAGGGCTACGTGATCGCCTCGAACGGCGCCGTCGTCGTCCGGCTGGATCCGCAGTCGGAGTCCGGCTGGGTCGTCCACCGGGTGGAGACCTTCGACCCGGCACCCGCGCTCGAGCGCATGCAGAAGGTCCTGCCCACGGCCCTCTACATGGTCGAGGACGAGAACCTCGAGAGGTACGCCTCCGCGGACTTCCCCCAGGGCGAGTTCGCGGACATGGAGAACTTCACGATCGTCCCGTTCGACGAGCTCAAGACGAAGCGGGCGACCCGCATCGTGCTGCGGGAGCCCAACGGCACCACGGAGGAGTTCCACGAGGCGGTCGAGCGCGTGGGCCTCCACGGCGTCGCGTACTCCGTGGGCTGGAGCAACTGGCTGGACATCGCCCCGGAGGGCGTCTCCAAGGCGCACGGCCTGGAGATCGTGACCGACGCGCTGGGCGTGGCGCGCGAGGACACCGTGGGCGCCGGCGACGGCAGCAACGACCTCGAGATGATCGAGTGGGTGGATCACGGCATCGTCATGGGACAGGCCGGTGAACCCCTCAAGGAGCTCGCGTCCGTCGTGACCGGCACGGTCGAGGAGGACGGCCTCGCGACGGCGCTCATCGACCACCTGGGTCTCGAGGTCCTCGCGGAGGCCTGAGCCTCAGTCTCCCCGGCTCGGCCGCAGCGGCGCAGGCAGGCCGGCCTCGGCCTCGGCGATGAGGCCTTCTGCCCGGTCGACATAGCTGTGGGCTGACTCCGCGAACCGGGCGGAGCCGGCGGCGTCGTCCGGGCGAGTGACCAACTGCGCACGCAGCATGGCCGCGGACTGCGCGGCCTGGGCGACCAGTGCCGAGGCCCGGGACAGGTGCTCGGGCACGTCACCCAGTCGCGCGCGACCGTCGGCCGGGAAGACGAGGCCGTCCAGGGGCACCGCGCGATGGCACGTCTCCGCGAGTGCCTCGATCCGCTGATCCAGCGCGTTGAGGACGAGCGTCAGCCGCGCCAGGTCCTCGATCTGCGGGGCGGCCGCGGACTGCGCGTGCTCCTCGTGCAGCGTGCTGACCGTCGTGTAGAAGCGGTCGACGGCGCGCGAGAAGCGCTCGCGGTGCTGCCGCCACAGGCCGGTGCCCAGGCGCTGCTGGGGCGTGGCGGGGCGGTCCCGGCGGAAGAACGAGAGCAGACCCACGGCGGCTCAGCCCCGCCGTGCTGGGGTGCTCAGGAGTCCGCCGCGACGCGCAGGAGGATCTTGCCGATGTTCTCGCCGTCCTCCATGCGCTGGTGGGCGGCGGCGGCGTCCTCGAGCGGGAACTCGGAGTCGACGATCGCGCGGATCTCCCCGTCCTTCGCCTGCTGCCAGACGGAGCCGGCGACGTCCTGGACGATCTGCGCCTTCTGGTCCGCGGGGCGTGCCCGCAGCGTCGTCGCCATGACGGTGAGGCGGCGGGGGAGCATGCGCCCCAGGTTCGCCTCCGCCTTCGTGCCGCCCTGCAGGCCGATGATCGTGAGGCGGCCGTCCAGCGCCAGCGCCTTGAGGTTCCGGTCCAGGTACTTCGCACCCACGACGTCGAGGATGACGTCCGCGCCGTCGCCGGGCTGCCCGTCGGTGCCGGTGATCTCGCGGATGCGCTCGACGAAGTCCTCCTCGCGGTAGTTGATGACCGCGTCTGCGCCCAGCTCGCGGCAGAAGTCGCCCTTCCGGTCGCTGCCCACCGTCACGGCGACCTTCGCGCCGTGCGCCTTCGCCATCTGGATCGCGGCGGTGCCGATCCCGGAGCCGCCTCCGTGGACCAGCAGCCACTCGCCGGGGCGCAGGCCCGCACCGGTGAAGACGTTCGAGTGGACGGTGCAGAGGACCTCGGGCAGGGCGGCGGCCTGCTCGAGCGGCAGGTGGTCCGGCACGGCCAGCAGTTGACCGGCGGGGACCTCGACCTGCTCCGCGTAGCCGCCCTCGGTCAGGAGCGCCGCGACGCGGTCGCCCACGGACCAGCCCGTCACGCCCTCGCCCACCTGCGCGATGGTGCCCGCGACCTCGAGCCCGGGCACCTCGTGCTCCGTGTTCGCGCCCGCCGGCGGGTTGTAGTGGCCCTGCCGCTGCAGCAGGTCCGCGCGGTTGACGCCCGCGGTGTGGACATCGACGACCACACTCCCCGGACGCGCCTGCGGCGCCGGGATGTCGGAGACTGCCAGGACGTCGGGGGCACCGTGCTCGGTGAGGGTGATGGCTCGCATGGCACCACTCTACGACCCGGTGACCACGGCCTCGGGCGGGGTCGCAGTCACCGTCCCGGGAGGCGAAGGCTCAGACGAACATGCGGAACAGGGGGGAGTCCTGGCTGACCCGCTCGATCTGCAGCGGCGACTCGTCCATGCGCTCCAGGAGGCCGCCCAGGTCCGACGGCTGGCCCAGGGTGATGCCCACGAACGCGGGGCCGGTCTCGCGGTCGGACCGCTTGACGTACTCGAACATCGCGATGTCGTCGTCCGGGCCCAGCACGTCGTTGAGGAAGCGACGCAGGGCACCGGGCTCCTGCGGGAAGTCGACGATGAAGTAGTGCTTGATGCCCTCGTGGACCAGTGACCGCTCCAGGACCTCCGGGTAGCGGCTGATGTCGTTGTTGCCGCCGCTCACCAGGCACACCGCCGTGGAGCCGGGTGCCAGGGTGACGGGGGCGTCGGAGCCGGTGGGTCCCACGGCGGCGGACGCCAGTGCCCCGGCCGGCTCCGCGATGATGCCCTCGACCTGGTAGAGGTCCAGCATCTCCGTGGCCGCGCGGCCCTCGGGGACGGTGAAGAGCGGCAGGTCGTGCTGCGACAGCATCTCGTACGTGATGTCGCCCGCGCGGCGCACCGCGGCTCCGTCCGCGAACGAGTCGATGTTGCTGAGCGTGACGGGACGTCCGGCCGCCATCGCCGCCATCATCGACGCCGCGCCCGCAGGCTCGACGCCCACGACGGTGGTCCCGGGCATGTGGACGGACGTGTACGCGACGATGCCGGCCAGCAGTCCTCCGCCGCCCACGGGCACGACGATGACGTCCGGGTCCTGGGCCAGCTGTCCGTGGATCTCCTGCGCGATCGTGCCCTGGCCGGCGATCGTGAGCGGATCGTCGAACGCGGACACGACCAGGGCGTTCGTCACCTGCGCGTGGCGCTTCGCCAGATCGGACGCGTCGTCGTACGTGGAGCCCTCGATGACGACCTCGACACGACGGCCGCCGAAGTGGCGGATCCGCTCGATCTTCTGCCGCGGGGTCGTCTTGGGGACGAAGATCGTCCCGGACACGCCCAGCGCCGCGCACGCCCGCGCGAGGCCCTGCGCGTGGTTGCCGGCGGACGCGCAGACGACGCCGCGCTTCCGCTCGGCCTCGGACAGCTGCAGGAGGAAGTTGAAGGCCCCGCGGATCTTGTACGACCGGACGGACTGCAGGTCCTCCCGTTTGAGGTAGACCCGGGCGCCGGTCGCGGTCGACAGGCGGTCGGACAGGTGCAGGGGCGTCGTGATGACCTCGTCCGCGATCCGCGTCGACGCCGCCTCGACATCGTCGGCGGTGGGCAGTGAACGGCGGGGCTTCTCTTGGATCAACACCCCTCAATTGTGCCCCTTCCGGCGGTGGACCCGCGCGTCACCCCATGGCCGCACCCCGATTGGCTAGAGTCGGAGGACGCGTGCATCGCCGCGCGGACGCGCAGACGGACACCGGCAGTCGAGAAGCGGAGGGACCCGCGCATGGCCATCAGCAGCGATCTGGAGCACCTCCTCGTCCGCTGGCTCCCGCGCCAGCGCTGGATGCCCGGACCAGGAGCAGTCGCCGGCATGGATCCGGACGTGACACCGCAGTCGGTCGTCCGGATCGCTGAGGTCGCGGACGAGAACGCGGGCACCGTCCAGTGCCTGCTCGTGGTCCTGGCCGTGCGCGGTCCCTCCCGCCGCAGTCGCGTGTGCGTGCCGCTGACCGTGCGCACGGAGGAGGACTTCTCGCTGCGCCCGCACCTGATCGGCACCGTCGACGACCTGCTGCTGGGCCGCACCTTCGTCTACGACGGCGTGGCGGACCCGGTTTTCGTGCTGGCGCTCGCGGACGCGATCCGCGACGCCCGCTCCAGCGTGCGCGAGGGCTTCGTCTCGCAGCTCGCCGGCGACGAACTGCCCGTGGCTCCTCCCACGACTGCGTCGCCCGCGAGCACGCCGGTCGCGCCGCCGCAGGACGACCCCGCCGCCGAGGCCGCACACAGCACCGCTGATCCCTCCGGTCCCGGCCGGGCCGGCCTGCTGGAGCGCGCCGCTCAGCTCACCGTCCGTCGCGAGGAGGGGCTCGCGGGGGAGTCCCGCGTGGAGATCGACGGGCCGGACGGCTCGTTCGCGCTCACCGTCCTGCGCGAGATCGGGGCGGAGAACCCGCCGGCCGTGCGCTATCCGCTGGCACTGACTGCGCGCGACTCCCAGTCGATCCATCCCGTCGTCGGCTGGTCGCGGACCCGCTGGTACGACGACGGAGAGCTCGCGACCGTGGTCGCGCCCTTCGCGGTGCTCGCACATGCGCTACCGGGATCGCGGCGCGCGTGGCGGTCCGCGGTCCAGAAGGCGCTCGAGGTCGATTCCGGATCGGTCGGATCCTTCAGTCGGCAGGCGTCCGTCCTGGGTTCGACCGCCGGCCGGCTGCACCTGGAACTCGCATCCGAGTTCGGCACCGTCCGCAGTGAGGGCGACCCCACGAAGCGACTGGTGGAGAAGTGGCGCGCCCGTGTCGACTGGGCTCTGCGCAGCGCTCCCGGGGCGCTGGCGCCGTACGAGGACAGGCTGCGGGCACACGCGCAGGAGCTCGCGGAGCTCGACAGCATCGGGCTGCTGCAGCGGATCCACGGCGAGCTGACCCTCGACCACCTGACGGTGGGCACCGCGGAGGGCCCTCGCGTCATCGGCTTCGGGGTGGGGCGCGACGAGCCGCGGCCTGTGGAGATCGACCTCGTCGCACTAGTGCGCAGCGTCGACTACGCGGCGGGCTACGCGTGGTTGCAGCGTCACGCGGACAGCGAGGAGGCGCAGACGTCGCTGCGCGGGCTCGCGACGGACGGTCTGGCGGCGCAGCTGCGCGAGGACTACCTGGGCTCGCCGGAGCACCTCTGGTACCGCAGGACGGTGAACTCCCTGCTGTCCGGCTACTCGCATGCCCGCGGCGAGACGGCGGCACTGACCGATCCGGTGCTGCGGGCGGCCCTCCTCGACCGGCTGCTCGTCGAGACCGTCACCGAGCTGCGGAACCGCCCCGCGTGGCTCATCCTCCCGCTGGCCGCGCTGGCGGAGATGCTGGGCGAGGGGCAGGCGCAGGACACCCCCGCCGAGGCCGGGGCCGCGGATGCGGGAGATGCATCCCTGCACGTCGATCCGGACGAGGAATCCGACGACGCGCGGATCGCAGCCGGCGCGGACGTGATGCCGCGCGGGGCCCGGTTCGACGACGAGCGCCAGCGCCGCGCACCCGTGGCGGTCGCGGCGCCGAGCGCAGTGGAGTCGAGCGCAGACGTGGACGTCGAGCCGGAGGCGGATGCAGCGGCGGACGAGGATACGCAGGCGGTCGCAGAGTCGGATGCGCCCGAGGCGCAGGAGACGGAGACAGCCGCGTCGGAAACGGCGGAAGCGGAAGCGGCAGAGCAGGGGGCCGGGGCCCCAGACCTGCAGTCCCAGGCTGAGGATCCGGAGGATGACGAAGCCCCGGCTGAGACCCCGGAGTTCGTCGTCGCGCCCACGCACGCGTCCACGGACGAGGCGGCGGAGCGTGGGGAGCCCGAGACGGAGTCGACGACGGATTCTGATCCGGCGGACGACACGGCGGACGCGCTCGCCGACGACGAGGCTGATATGGCGGTCCACGACGTTCTGTCGGCCGACGACGTCCATCCGGTCGACCCCGCCCCTGCCGCGGAGCAGGAGCTGCAGGTGCCGCCCAAACCGGCGCACGGACCCTCCTTCGGCCCGACAGACGGGCTGGCCGCCCAGGGAGCGACCGATGCGGCAGACCTCGACGAGGACGGCGCCGGAGCGGACGAGACGGACGGTGGTTTTCAGCCGCGCAGCGCCCGCGACAGCCGCTGACGGCGGGGCTCACCGCGACACCCCGGGACGGGGCGTACTGACCGGGGCCTCCCGCTGCAGCGCATGACCGGTGCGATAGTGTGACGAACAGCACTGAACGAATGATCTGCAGAGAAGGACGAGGTGGCGGATGACCGCGCAGACCGACCTGACCCCGCTGAGCGCAGCTCAGGCGCAGGCGTGGAAGGACCGGGTCCTGCCGGTGCCGGAGCAGATCGCCGAGGGTACCTGGGCGATCCCCGTGCCCATCCCCGACAACCCTCTGCGGTACACCTACAGCTACCTACTGGCCGCGGACGACGGCGTCGCGGTCGTGGACCCCGGCTGGGACGGCGACGAGAGGCTCCAGGCCCTGCTCGAGGGGATGGCGGGCGTGGGCTTCGCCCCGTCCGACATCGTGGGCATCGTCGTCACCCACTACCACCGCGACCACCTGGGCCTCGTCCCCGCGTTGCTCAACCTGAACCCGGGCGCGTGGCTGGCGCTGCACCCGCACGACATCGAAGCCGTGGAATCCTTCCGGACGCGGTCCTCCGGTGTGACGAAGTCGGACCTGGCGGGGTTCGCGCAGCAGCTGGGTCTGCCCCAGGCCCGCCTGCAGGAGATGGCCTCCGTCTTCGCCGCCAACGCCAGCTCCGCGACGCGGACGGTGTTCGCGTTCGACTGGCCCGGTGACATGCTGGCGGTCGAGGACGACATGCTGCTGTCCATCGCCGGGCGCCGGATCCGCGTCCTGTGGACTCCGGGCCACACCTTCGGCCACATCGCGCTCCTCGACGAGGAGTCGCAGACGTTCTTCTCCGGTGACCACGTGCTGCCCAGCATCTCGCCCAACATCGGACTGGACGTGACCGCGATCGGGCACAGCCTGGGCGACTACCTGGGCTCGCTCGAGCGGATGCGCGGCCTGCCGCAGGACATCGCGGTGGCGCCGGCGCACGGCTACCGGTTCTCCGGCCTGCAGATCCGCGCGGACCAGCTGACCGCCCACCACGGTCAGCGGCTCGACGAGCTGCGGGCCCGGGCGGACGCGACGGACGACCACTCCGTGTACTCGATGTGCAGCGGCATGCAGTGGGCGCGCGGGTTCGAGGGGCTCCAGGGCTTCCAGCTCTACGCCGCTCTCATGGAGACGGCCGCGCACATGCACTACCTCGACATGCCCGTGCCCGCACTGGACCGGACCCGCGGCTGAGCGGACTGACTGGCCTGCTCGTCAGCTGGCGCCGGGGACCTCGACGAACGCGACGAGGACGGCCAGGAGGACCGTGCGGTCGACGGTGACCGTCTCCGCGTCCGGTTCGGCGGCGACTGCGGCCTCGGCTGCGTGGTCGTAGCAGGCGTGGCACGCCTCGATGAAGATCTCGATGGGGACGGTCAACCGCGCGCCGTAGGACGCGAGGAGCTGCGTCACGGCGTCGTAGAGGCGCTCCCGGTGGCTGCGCCGGACCGCGTCGAGGCGGGCCTGCAGCTGCGGGTGCCGCAGCGCGTGCAACTGGATGTCCCGCTGCGCGATGATCTCTGCCGGCGTCGTGGAGAACGGGAAGTCGAACTCCTCCAGTGCGCGTCGCAGCACCTCCGTCTGATAGTCAGCGGTGCCCTCGACCGTCTCATCGTTCACTTCGCACGGCTGAGCATCAGCACTTCGGGAGACCATCCCCGTCGCGCCCTCGACGGCCCGGGCGAACTCCTGGTCGATGATCTCGAGGATCAGATCGTCCTTCGTCCCGTAGTTCGAGTAGAACGCACCGCGGGTGAAGCCGCCTCCTCGCAGATCTCCTCGATCGAAGCACCGGCGACCCCGCGCCGCGCGAAAACGGTGAGCGCCGCCTCCTGCAGGGCGGCCCGGGTCCGCTGCCGGCGTGTGCTGATGGTCACAGATGGGTCCTCTGGCGTCGATGTCGAATGCGTCGGACAGCGCGATCCGCGGCGATCCGCCGCGCTGTCCTGTCGCGGCCGCGGGTTTGCATGACCACGCGGCAGCAGACAGAATACAGCACTGTATCGGATGCAGTCCTGTATCGAGATTGCCGGCTGCTCCACGCCCATCGCGGACACCGCGGTGCGCCCGTGCTCGTCCTCCGAAGGGAGACCCGTGTCGTCGTTCCTGTATGACCTGGGCCGATCGTGCTTCCACCGCCGGAAGACCACGGTGGGTGTCTGGCTCGCACTGCTGGCGGTCATCGCAGGCTGCGTCGCACTGTTCGCCGACTCCTTCCAGGACGACTTCGACCTCCCCGGCGCCGAGGCGCAGGAGGCCCTCGACTCCCTGGCCCTCACCTTCCCGGAGGTGTCCGGCGCCAGCGCCCAGGTCGTCATCGTGGCCGCGGACGGCGACCGGATCGACGAGGACCCCTACCGGACCGAGATCGAGGACGCCGTCGAGGAGTGGGGCGACCTGGACCACGTCGAGGTCGCGACCTCGCCCTTCGACGAGATGGTGTCCGGCACGATCAGCGAGGAGGAGACCGCGGTCCTCGTCTCCCTCCAGTATGACGAGGACGTCGCGAACCTGCCGGAGTCGGCGCTCACGGACCTCGAGTCCGCGGTCGACGACCTCGTCGCCCAGCTGCCCGAGGGCTCCCAGGGCTCACCCGGCGGCGAGCTCTTCCAGACGACCGCCGTCCACCTCTCGATCGTCGAGGTCATCGGCGTCATCGTCGCCTTCGTCGTCCTCTTCCTCACCCTGGGGTCGCTGCGGGCGGCGGTCATGCCGCTCGCGTCCGCGCTCCTGTCTGTGGCGATCGGCCTGCTGCTGGTCGTCCTGGCCACCGCCTTCTTCGCCGTCAACTCGACGACCCCCATGCTGGCGCTCATGCTGGGGCTGGCCGTGGGCATCGACTACGCGCTCTTCATCGTCTCCCGGCACCGCGCGTTCCTGGAGGAGGGCCTGCCCGCGGACGAGGCCGCCGCCCGCGCGACCGCCACCTCCGGCTCCGCCGTCGTCTTCGCGGGCGTCACCGTCATGGTCGCGCTCACCGGCCTGTCCGTCGCGGGCATCCCCTTCCTGTCCGTCATGGGCATCGCCGCCGCGGTCACCGTCGCAATCGCCGTCGCCGTCGCGCTCACCCTCCTGCCCGCCCTGCTGGGCTTCGCGGGCGACAAGCTCCGCCCCGGGCCGCGGAAGTCCTCCCGCAGGGCGGCCGAGGCCGGGGTCGCGCACACGACTGCGGTCACCGGCACGGCTGCCCACGCCGAGGCCGGGGTCACCGAGGCCGGTCCCCGCACCGGTGCGGGGGCCGGGGAGCCGGCCGCGGCCTCGGCGGGTCGTCGCCCCACCCTCGCCGAGCGGTTCTACAAGGGCTGGGTGTCCGCCGCCATCAAGTGGCCCGCCCTCACGATCATCGTCATCAT
>DYUK01000104.1 GCA_020743695.1 Brevibacterium senegalense
GGACCGCGCCCAGGGTGGCGCCCAGTTTCACATCGCCCAGGCCGAAGTCGCCCCGGCTCACGATCGCCAGGACGAAGAAGACGGCGGTGAGGACGACCATGCCCAGCAGGGCCCGCCCTCCGGTCGCCCAGTCGCCCACGAGCGAGGAGTGCGCAATGACTCCGCCGACGCTCGCAGCGGCGAGCGGCAGGCTCAGCAGGTCGGGGATCCGGCGCTCCCGCCCGTCGACGAGAGCGATGAGGGGACCGGCAGCGCTGAGGAGGACCAGCGGGACGAGCCCCGCGAAGCCCCAGCCGTGCAGCGCGATCTGCACAAGGGCCAGCGCGATCCCTATTCCCACGGCTGCACTCACGGCAATGCGGGACGGCGGCTCCTGCCGGAAGATGCGCCACTGGAACGGCTCGGTCTGGGACTGATCGTCCGGCTGGAGCTGGGCATCGGCCTGAGACTGCACACCCGGCTGGGACTGAACCTCCGGCTGGGACTGTGCAGCGGCCTCGGGGGAGGGATGCGTGCGGTCAGCGTGCGCGCTCATGCGCGTACCCCCGTGTCTCCGGCGTGTACTCCAGGAGCGAGACGCGCACCAGCGCGCTCAGTCCGAATCCCACGGCGGCCGCCGCCACCGCGATGACGGGGGAGACCCCGTAGGCCCACGGCATGCCCGCGAAGACTCCGTTGAACATCCCGATGACCGCCTGCGACACGGCCAGCACGACGGGCATCGCGAACACCGCGATGAGGTGGTCGCGCTCCAGCGGCCGGCCGTGCAGCGCGTGCACCCAGTCCGCCGCGACCGCCGCCAGGAACGGGCACAGCAGGAACCAGAGCGGATTGGCCGTGCCCACCAGCAGGGAGATGAGGAGGTCGAGGGCGAAGTACACGCCCACGGCCCACAGCCAGGGTCGGATGAACTGCCGCATCCCGGTCAGCTCTCCGCCGTGGGGTCGAACTCCAACGAGTCGCGGATCTGCTCGATCTGGTCCTCGCTCAGGCCGCTGTCCGTGTTCGTCGTGAGCTCGACGACCGCCGTCTTCCCGTTCGACCGGTCCGCCATCGCCCAGAAGCGGCCGGTGTAGGTCGCGCCGTCGCCGGCACCGGTGAACTCGAACTGCATCTCCTGTGCCTGATCCGCGCCGTCGACGGAGATCTCCGATTCCGTCCCCTGCTGGAACGTGCCGCCGTACCAGCCCTCGAACGTCGCGCGGGAGGACACCTCCGACAGCGCCGAGGTCGCATACGGTCCGGAGTCCAGCTCCGGTGCGATCCGCACGCGGGCCGTCGCACCGTCCGCCGAGCTGTCCGCGCCCGCCGTCCACATCTCCGTCAGCGCCTCGGAGGGGGAGTCGACCCAATCCTCCGGGACGGTCACGGTCACCGGTCCCGCCTGGACCTCCCGGCCCGAGACCTGGCCGCAGCCGCTCTGCAGGACCAGAGCGAGTCCCACCGTCGCCGCCAGGACCGCCCGTGCGCTGCGCCTCATCGTCTACTCCTCATTCCGTCGTCATTCCCCTGTCCCTGATCCTCGCACCGGGTCCGTGCCGCGTGGTCATCCACCCAGGCAGTCCACGTTCTGGATCCTCTCCCAGCCGTTGGGCCCGTGGCGCCACACGTATGCGTCATTCAGAGTGCTCGACGACGAATCGTCGTTGAAGCCGTAGCCCAGGCCGATGCCGAAGAGCTTGCCGCCCCACTCGTCGCCGTCGTCGCTGAAGGCATTGTCGTAGTGGTTCTCCGTCAGGTCCGTGACGTTCGGATCCTGGATGAGGTCCATGAGTCCCTGCTGCTCCGGGGTGAGGGCACCCTCGAATCCGCCGTCCTGGATGTCGCCCAGGTTGGGGATGCCGCCCGGGTTCTGGATCCAGTCCTGGAACTTCTGGCGCGCCGCCGGATCCGTCAGGTCGAAGTCCGCGCTGTAGCGGACCGCGCTGTTGTCGGTCGTGCCGTCACCGCCAGCCTGGAACACCTGGGTGAGGTTCACTCCCACCACGTTGCCGTCGTTGTCGACGGTGTAGGAGAGGATCGTGCCGGCCCCGGCGTTGCCGCCGATCGACTCGTCCAGGACGCCGCCCTCACCGGAGATGTCGCCGTTCAGCTCGATCGAGTACGTCCGGCGGTCGTCGGAGGCGGAGTCGCGGTCGGATCCGCGGTCGTGCTCGACGATGACCTCGCCGCCCAGGGACAGCTCGCCCCCGGCCTCCGGCAGCAGGTCGACGATCTCCTGCGGGATGTTCGCACCCCCGCCGTCCGACTCGCCGGAGTCACCGGAGTCGCCCGAACCGTCACCGCTGCCGGAGTCATCCGCACCGGAGTCGCCGGAACCGGAGTCACCCGATCCGTCGCCCTTGTCGTCTCCGCCGCCCAGGTCGAGGCCCGCATCGCCGCCGCCGTGCAGGTCCAGCTCGAACTGGTCGTAGGTCTTCTGCGGGTCGGACGGCGGCTCATGCGGGTTGAGCCAGGGCCCGATGAACGGGACCTTGTTCTGCCAGGCCTCGACGCGGTCCTGCTGGTCCTGCGCGAACTGCTCCGCGTCCTCCCACGAGTCGAACACCCACGTGTCGCCGTTGCCGTACGTGAATTGGCCTCCGGCACCCAGGTCGATCTCGACGTAGTCGCCGGCCTTCACCTTGCCCGCATCGACGTCGACACCGCCGCCCCACTGGTCGACCAGCGAGACCTCCGCGGAGCCGTCGGAGTACTTCGTGACCCTCATCTGGACGCCGCCGCCCAGGTTGAAGATGAGGACGTCGACCTTCGAGCCGTGTCCGTCGGTCTCCTCCGACACCATGCAGGTGGGCAGGTCGTCCTCGGGGCTCTCCAGGCTCTCGCAGGCGCCGCCACCGCCGGGGATGTGGGACAGGATCGAGCAGATGCTCTTCTCGATCCCCGCATTGAGGTCCGTCTTCCACGGCGTCGCTGCGGTCGCGATGATGACGATCGAGACGACGACGATGACACCCACGTACTCGACCGTGCTCGCTCCCCGCTCGCCGCGGGTGCGCCAGAGGCGTCGCAGATCGTCGAACCCGGGCCGGGACGCGGAGCGCTCGGGGCGCGAGGAGGGGACCATGCCGTGATCGTATGGACGGACCCCCACTCAGCACATGGGCTCGAAGGCCCAAAGCGAGGCCCAACCTGGGGCCCAGACGGGGGCCCAGACCGGGTGCGTCCGCAGCGGGACCCGGCCCCGGCCTCGGCGGTGCTCACCCGGTCACGCACGGCGCGCGGTCCGCGTCGCCCACAGGCAGCCGGCCGCTGCGGCGATGACCGCGGTGGCCGCGTCGATCCCCAGCCCCGCGAAGAGCAGCGGGTCCGGCGGCTGCGCCAGGAGGAGCGCGCAGACGGTGAACGGCAGGATGACGGCGGCCGTGCCCAGGAAGGCCCCCGGCAGGACGTTCGCGAACACGCGGCGCAGCGGGGCGCGACGGCTCAGCATCCCGCGGGCCACGACCTCGGAGTAGGCGAACCGGACCAGGCTGAGGACGGCGACGAGGAGCACGACCGCGGGCATCGCACCCAGCAGCATGCCCAGCGCCGGCCCCGCGCAGATCGCCGCGACGATCATGACGAGGGTGATCGCCGCATGGGACCACAGCGCGTGGAGGAAGGACGGGCGGTGCAGCATCAGGCCGCGTCCTCCTCGTCCGCCTGCGCGTCCGGGTCCTCGCACGAGAGCAGCGGCTGGAGCTGCGAGCCCGCCACCGCCAGGTCCGCGGACCTCGCATCGACGATCTGCGTCTCCATCGCCTGGTCCGCGGATGATCGCACGAGGCTCAGCCCCATCGACTCGACGAGGTCCGCCGGCTGCGCGTCCGGTCCGGTCGCGATGGTCGCCTCCGCGAAGATCGCATCGCCGGCCAGTCGGTCCTGGAGGGCGGCCGAGGCCTCGACCCCGAACGCGTCCGCAGTGTCCCAGGCGGCCTGGAAGACGGTCGCATTCGTCTGGCGGCGCAGGTCCAGCGAGTAGACCCGCCACACGGCTCCGTCGTCGTCCAGGGAGAGCGCGCGGGAGGGCTGGTCGCCGGCCGAGTCCGCGGCGCGCAGCGCATCGAGGCTCCACTGCTCGGAACCCCAGCCGGCGATCTCGACGCGCTGCGGCGTCCCGCCCTGCGCGTGCGTGACGCTGACGGACAGCAGTCCGGTGAGACCCAGTTCAGCCGCGAAGCGCGCCGCCTGGGGCTGCGGGGACGACCCGGCCTCCGTCCCCAGATCCAGCACGGTCACCCGGCGCGACGTGCCGGAGACCGCGTCGCGCTCCTCGAGTTCGCCCAGGACGCCGTCCCGGGGGCCGGTGCGCTGCGCGGTGGCGCGCGGCTCCTGCTCCGTGTCGCCGATGAGGCCGATGGTGCCCGCTGCGCCGCGGTAGCCGTCCGCCACGCCGGCCGGGGCCGGGCCGGCACCGGCGTCGATCGCGGCCGTGGCGGTCGACGAGCCGGCCAGCAGCCAGCGCTGCGCGGCGGCGCTGTCCGGGAACGCATAGAGCAGGACGGAGTCCTGCCGGTCCGGATCGTCGACCGCGACCTCGACCTGGCCGTCGCCGTAGGTCGAGGCACGCTGCGCGCCGTCGATGCTGGTCGTGGAGAAGGCGAGCATCTGGCCGGCCATGAGCCGGTCGCGTCCCACCGCTTCGCACGCGGGGAGGACGGAGACGGGCTGATCGCAGCCGGTGCTGGAGCACACGGCGCCCGTCAGGCGGTTCCCCACGCTGCTGCCCACCGGCAGGAGGAGCGCCGCGATGACAGTGACGGCGAGGAGCAGCTTGGGGGCGCGGGCGTCCGAGGCCGCCAGGCGCTCCTCCTTCGACGCGCGCTCCCGCGGCGGGAACACCGCGTGCAGAAGGTCCCGCAGGCGGTCGTTCATGCCAGTGCCTCTGTGGTCAATGCGGTCTCCGGGACCACTCTCACGCCGGTCTCGACGCCCCAGCGTGCGAACGACCCAGGCTCCGCCTCCAGCACCGCGACGCTGCCGCGGACCAGGCCGTGCGCGCGCCACGGGCGCAGGAGCGCGGTCCGCAGGACCGTGCCGTCCTCCGCCAGGTAGGCCGTCTCGAGCGGTCGGGTCATCCCGAACCCGTGGACGGAACTGCACGGGACGATGAGCAGGGCGGTCTCCTGCGAGAGGAGGAGACCGCGCAGGCGACGCAGCGCATTCGCGGCGACCGGGACCTCGGGCGCGGTGCGATCCGACGGGACTGCGGACAGCGGGAGATGCGAGGACGGGTCAGCGGCCGGAGACGGAGAGCTCTCCGTGCCGGCCCCGGTGTCCGGAGCCTGCGGCTCGATGCGGAGGCGCGCGGTCCGGGTCGAGGCGCGCAGCGGGGCGAAGACCCCTCGATGTGCCATGGGTCCGGGCCTCCTCAGCCCTGTGCGTCGGACGGCTGTGCGTCGTCGGACTGCGCGTCGCCGGGCTGTGCGCCATCTGACGCCGCGTCACCGGACTGTGCATCATCCGGCACCGGCAGGCGCAGCTGCGCGGTGTCACTGATGCGCAGGACGACCTCGTCGCCGCTGAACTCCGTGTCGGGGTAGTGCGCCCACAGGGTGAGCGGTTCGCCGGACAGGTCGGTGCCGATCGGCGAGCCCTGTGCACACAGGCAGTCCGTCGACGCCGCCGTGGTGGGGGATAGGAGCGTCTGCGCGTCCTCGTCGAGGAGGCTGAAGCCCGCGGCGCTGGGGTACTCCGAGGCACCCGCGTAGGGGTTGGGTCCGAAGTACTGCTCGCCGGCGGCGGGGCGCAGCACGGAGAGCGCATCGGC
>DYUK01000105.1 GCA_020743695.1 Brevibacterium senegalense
ATGATGACGACTGAGTCGTGAGGATGATGGGTGCGTCACACTGACGCCCCTTCATGACGAAACATGACGGCCCGTGACGCGCGAAGGCGCGGCACGGGCCGCCTGTGTGACATCCCGGCGTCGCGGACCCAGGCGCCCGCGATTGGATGGGGGCATGACGGCAGAGACCACGACGGCGACCACGACGCAGGCAGACGCAGCAGACCCGGCCCCCACCGCCGGCCCCGGCGGCGCGGCAGAGGACCGCGTCGCGTTCTGGGAGCGGCAGGCCGGGCGGCTCGACTGGGTCCGCCCCTGGGACACGACGCACACGTTCGCACCACCGCAGCGCATCGGCACCCACGACGACGGCTCCGCGCAGTACTCCGTGCCCCGCATCGAGTGGTTCGCCGGCGGACAGCTCAACGCCGCGTACAACTGCGTCGACCGCCACGTGGAGGCCGGCCACGGCGACAAGCCCGCACTCCACTTCGAGGGCGAGCCCGGCGACCGTCGCACCCTCACGTACCGCGACCTGCAGGAGGAGGTCTCGCGCGCGGCGAACGCACTGATCGCACTGGGGATCACGGCGGGCGACCGCGTCGTCATCTACCTGCCGGTCATCCCGGAGACGGTCGTCATCACGCTCGCGTGCGCCCGGATCGGCGCGGTCCACTCCCTCGTGTTCGGCGGTTTCAGCGCGGACGCGCTGCGGTTCCGCGTCGAGGACACCCGGGCGAAGCTGCTCGTCACCTCCGACGGCCAGTTCCGGCGCGGGCGGGCCGTCCCCGTCAAGGAGGCGGCGGACCACGCGGTCGCGGGCCTCGACCACGTCGAGCACGTCCTGGTCGTCGAGCGGACCGGGGACGACATCCCCTGGACGGAGGGCCGCGACGTCCGGTGGGCCGACGCCCTCGCCCAGGCCTCGCCCCACCACGAGCCGCAGCCGTTCGACGCGGAGCATCCGCTCTTCCTCATCTACACCTCCGGCACGACCGGGCGGCCCAAGGGGCTCCTCCACACGACCGGCGGCTACCTGACCCAGACCGCGTACACGCACGCGCTGCTCTTCGACCTCGTCGCGGAGGAGACGGACGCGGTCAACGACCCACAGAAGGTGGCGGACACCGTCCACTGGTGCACCGCGGATCTCGCCTGGGTCACCGCCCACACGTACGAGATCTACGGCCCGCTGCTCAACGGCGTCACCCAGGTGATCTTCGAGGGCACGCCGCAGCAGCCGCACCCCGGTCGCCACTTCGAGATCATCGAGCGCTACGGCGTCACGACGTACTACACGGCGCCCACCCTCGTCCGCTCCCACATGGGTGCCTTCGGCTCGCAGCCGCAGCCGGGCGAGCGGCCGGCCGACCGGTGGGACCTCTCCTCGATCCGCCTCGTGGGCACCGTGGGCGAGTCCGTGAATCCGGAGGCCTGGACCTGGCTGCGCCGCGAGGTGGGCGGCGGCACCGCACCGGTCATCGACACGTGGTGGCAGTCGGAGACGGGGTCCTGCATCCTCTCCCCCCGCCCCCGCGACGCGGTCTGGGCCGAGGACGCACCGCACGCCCCCAAGCCCGGCTGCGCGACCCGCCCCCTGCCCGGCCTGAACGTCCGAGTCGTCGACGAGGACGGGGCGGACACCCCCACCGGTGAACAGGGGCTCCTCGTCGTCGACGGCCTGGGTCCGTCCGCCGCACGCACCGTGTGGGGCGACCCGCAGCGGTACCTCGACTCGTACTGGGCGCACTTCGGCGAACGGGGCTGGTTCCTCTCCGGCGACGGCGCGCGCAGGGACTCCGACGGCGACATCACCGTGCTGGGCCGGGTCGACGACGTCATCAACGTGTCCGGCCACCGGCTGTCGACGATCGAGATCGAGTCCGCGCTCGTCTCCCACCCGTGGGTCGTCGAGGCGGGCACCGCTCCCACGCACGATCCCCTGACCGGGCACGCCGTCCTGTCCTTCGTCGTCCTCGACCGCGCCGCCGCAGGCGTCGACGAGGCCGAACTGCGGGACACGCTGCGCGCCCACGTCGCCCAGCGGATCGGCCCCATCGCGAAGCCGGCCCATGTCATCGCCGTGCCCGAGGTCCCCAAGACCCGGTCGGGCAAGATCATGAGACGGCTGCTCACCCAGCTGTTCGAGCACACTACGCTCGGAGACACGACGTCGCTGACCAATGCCCACGCGGTGGAGGAGATCGCCGGGATCGTCGGGCACCCGCAGGCCGCGGGCGCCCGATCCTGACGACGTCTCCCCGTCCGTCCGGCACCGTTCACGAGAGGCAGGAACCCCTTTTGTCCGACCACCAGTTCGGCTTCCGCACCCGCGCCCTGCACGCCGGCGGCGTGCCCGACGCGGTGCACGGCTCGCGCGCCGTGCCGATCCACCAGACCACGTCGTACGTCTTCAAGGACGCGGACGACGCCGCGAACCTCTTCGCGCTGCAGAAGTACGGGAACATCTACTCGCGCATCAGCAACCCCACGGTCGCGGCGTTCGAGGAGCGCATCGCCAGCCTGGAGGGCGGGATCGGGGCGGTCGCCACGGCCTCGGGCATGTCCGCCGAGTTCCTCGTCTTCGCCGCGCTCGCGCAGTCCGGCGACCACATCGTCGCGTCCTCCCAGCTCTACGGCGGCACCGTCACCCAGCTGGACGTGACCCTGCGCCGGTTCGGCATCGACACGACGTTCGTCGACGGCACGGACCCCGCGGACTTCGAAGCCGCCCTGCGTCCGGAGACCCGCGCGGTCTACACGGAGCTCATCGCGAACCCGTCGTCGGAGATCGCGGACCTCGAGGGGCTGGCACGGGTGGCGCACGGCGCGGGCATCCCGCTCATCGTCGACGCGACGCTCAACACCCCCTACCTGTGCCGTCCGATCGAGCACGGCGCGGACATCGTCATCCACTCCGCCACCAAGTTCCTGGGCGGGCACGGGACCACGCTGGGCGGCGTCATCGTGGAGTCCGGCCGCTTCGACTGGGGCAACGGGAAGTTCCCCCTCATGACGGAGCCCGTGCCCACGTACAACGACCTGTCGTGGTGGGACAACTTCGGCGAGTTCGGCTTCCTCACCCGCCTGCGCTCCGAGCAGTTGCGCGACATCGGTCCGGCTCTGTCCCCGCAGTCCGCGTGGCAGCTGCTCCAGGGTGTCGAGACCCTGCCGCAGCGCATGGACGAGCACGTGGCGAACGCGCAGCGCGTCGCGGAATGGCTCGAGGCGGACCCCCGGATCGCGTACGTCAACTACTCCGGGCTGCCGTCGCACCCGCACCACGAGCGGGCCAAGAAGTACCTGACGTCCGCCGGGTCCGTCTTCTCCTTCGGCGTCGCCGCCGCGGGCGGACGCGACGGACGCGCCGTGGGCGAGACGTTCATCGGCAGCCTGCAGTTGGCCTCGCATCTGGCCAACGTGGGCGACTCACGGACCCTCGTCCTGCACCCGGCCTCGACGACGCACCAGCAGCTGAGCGCCGCGCAGCTGGAGGCCGGCGGTGTGAAGCCGGACCTCATCCGCATCTCCGTGGGACTCGAGGACATCGATGACATCCTGTGGGATCTGGACCAGGCACTGACCGCCGCCGCGGAAGGAGTGGAGTGACGATGACGGAGACGACCGCACGCACATGGGAGGGCCCGTCCGCCGGTGAACGCCTGCGGATGCTGAAGAACGCGCAGTCGATCGCGATCGTGGGTGCCTCCGCGAAGCCCGCGCGCGCCTCGAACTTCGTGGGCACGTACCTGCTGTCCTCGTCGTCCTTCCGGGTGTACTTCATCAACCCGCGCGAGAAGGAGATCCTGGGCCGGCCGGTCTACGCCTCGCTCGAGGACCTGCCGGAGGTGCCGGACATCGTCGACGTGTTCCGCAAGCACGACGACCTGCCGGAGGTCGCGCGGGAGGCCGTGGCGATCGGTGCGCAGACCCTCTGGATCCAGTTGGGCCTGTGGAACGAGGAGGCCGCACGCATCGCACAGGACGGCGGGCTGGACGTCGTCATGGACCGCTGCGTCAAGATCGAGCACGCACGGTTCCACGGCGGCCTCAACCTGGCCGGCTTCAACACCGGGGTCATCTCCTCCAAGCGACAGACGCTGGACTGATCGGCCCTCCCGCGCACGCGTCGAGGCCGTGAAGGAGAGGAGTGCCGTGAGCTCACCAACGGGCGGCCTGCGCCGCCGTATCGCGATCCTGCTGCGAAGGCCGGACGTCACGACCGATGCGCTGCAGATCCTCAAGACCGTCGTCGCCGCCACCCTGGCCTGGTGGCTGGCGGTCGAGATCCTCGAGTCCCAGATGCCGTTCCTGGCGCCCTGGGTCGCGCTGCTGACCGTCTATCCGACGGTGTACCAGTCCCTGCGACGCGGCGCCCAGACGACGGTCGCGTCGTGGGCCGGTGTGGGCGTCTCGTTCGTGATCGGGCACTTCCTGGGCGTCGGTCTGTGGACCTTCGCCCTGGCGATCGTCGTGGGGATGGCGGCGTCGAGGATCCCGTGGATCCGCGACGAGGGCGTCGCGATCGCCACGACCGCCGTCTTCGTCCTGGGAGACGGCTTCACCGAGCAGCAGCCCATGTTGCTGGACCGGATCATCGAGGTGGCGGTGGGCGCCGCGGTCGGCCTCCTCGTCAACCTCCTCCTCATCCCGCCGCTGCGTGATCGGCAGGCCTCCCGGTACGTCGACCACATCAATCTGAGGATGGGGCGCATCCTCGTCGACATGGCCGATGAGCTCCGGGACTCGTGGGACACGGACGATGCGGAGTCGTGGGCGACGGAGATCCAGTCGATGACGGACGACCTCTCCACCGCCTGGGAATCCGTGCGCAGTGCCCACGAGAGCCGCCGGGCCAATCCGCGGTTGCAGGTGCTGCGCTCGAGGCCCGCACAGACCTCGTCCGGCCGCGCCGACTACGGAGAGATCCTGGGCCGGGTGGACGAGGGCGTCTCCCATCTGCGACACCTGGTCCGCACGCTGCGCCACGCAGCGCACTCGGAGGGCGCATGGGACACCCGGTTCCGCGAGGCGTGGGCGGACATCGTCCGGGATGCGGGTCACGCGATCGCGGATCCGGACAGCGAGGTCGAACCGATCGACGATCGGCTGGTGGAACTCTCGACCGAGCTGTCCCGGGACCGCTCGCTGCCGCAGCGCACCTGGCCCCTCTACGGCTCCCTCATCACGAGCATGCGGCACATCGCCCGCATCGTCGACGACGTCGCCTCCGCACGGGAGGCCCGCGAGTCAGGCCCGACCGGGACCTGACGCGGGCCTCCCGTTCACGGCTGGTGGGGCGCGCTCACGGCTGGTGCGGCGGCTGGGGCGGGATGCCGCGGTTCTGCTGGTCCTGCACCCACTGCTGGGCACGCTGACCCAGATCGCGGGGCCGTCCCTGTCCCTGGCCGTGCCCCTGCTGCTGCGAGGACTGCTGACGCGACCGCTCGACCTGCTGCTGCGCCTCCTGCGCCTGCTGCTGGGCCTGCTGCCGGGCGCGCGCCGCGCGGCGCGAGGCCTCCTGAGCGGACTGCTCCTCCCACTCATCCGCCATCGCGGTGCCGCGATCGTTCGCCTGGGCGGAGAAGAGGGTGTTGCGGATCTCCCCCATCATCTCGCCCAGACCCCCCGGATTCGACGGCATGAACAGGACGTTCGAGCGGCCCCCGCGGGCCACCTCCTGCATCGCGTCGAAGTACTGGGTCATCATGAGCAGCTGCTCTGCGGAATCGCTGATGCCCACCTCGCTGAGGCGCTCGTACTGCACCGCGATGCCGTCCGCGATCGCCTTGCGCTGGGCGGCGACGCCCTCACCGTGCAGGCGCATCGCCTCGGCGTCCGCCTCCGCCTGCGTGACGCGCTTGATCTTGTCCGCCTCCGCCAGGGACTGCGCGGCGACGCGGTCGCGCTGGGCGGCGTTGATCGAGTTCATCGAATCGCGCACCCGCGAATCCGGCGAGATGTCCGTCACGAGGGTGTTGACGATGCGGAAGCCGTACGCGGCCATCGACTGCGAGAGGCGCTGCTCGACGTTGTGCGCGATGTCGTCCTTCGACTCGAACGCGGAATCGAGGGTGAGGGACGACAGCGCGGACCGGACCGTGTCGAACACGTACGAGCGGATCTGCTCCTCCGGGTTCGCCAGCCGGTAGTACGCGTCGACGACGTTGTCCTCGCCCACGACGTACTGGACCGCGACGGGGACATTCACGAAGACGTTGTCCTTCGTCTTCGACTCGATGTCGACGCCCAGCTGCTGGACGCGCAGCGAGATGGGCTTCGTGGTCGTCTCGATGAAGGGGGCCTTCGTGTTGAGGCCGGGCCTGGCGACCTTCTTGAACTTGCCGAACCGTTCGACGATCACGTTCTCCTGCGTCTTCACGGTGAAGAAGATCGAGGTCCGCAGACCGCCGAACAGCAGGGCCGCCACGATGATGACGACGACGATGAGGACGACGGCACCGATGCCCAGTCCGAAGAGTGCTTCCATGACGTGCTCCTGGTGTGTCCGGCGGTCAGTTCAGTGCGGCGACGGCGGCGTCGTAGTCCGGCTCCTGTCCGATCTCCGGCACCTGCTCCGTGTGGAGGACCGTTCCGTCCGCATCGAGGACGACGACGGCGCGGGACAGCAGACCGGCCAGCGGGCCGTCGTTCTGCACGAGGCCGTAGTCCTCGCCGAACGTGGAACGGAAGGCGGACCCCATCGTCACGTTCTCGATGCCCTCGGCACCGCAGAAGCGGGCCTGGGCGAAGGGGAGGTCCTTCGAGACGCACACGACGGTCGTGTCCTCCAGGGAGGCGGCGCGCTCATTGAACTCGCGCACGCTCGCGGCGCACACACCGGTGTCGACGCTGGGGAAGATGTTGAGGACCACACGGGAGCCTGCCAGCCCCTGGGCGGTGACGTCGGAGAGGTCCGTGCCCACGAGGGTGAAGTCGGGTGCCTTCGCACCGACGGAGGGCAACTCGCCGCTGGTCGTGACGGGTGTTCCGCGGAATGTGATGTCAGCCATGCGCCCATCCTTTCGCACGGGCAGGCCCGAGGCAACCCGAGGTGAGGGTCGACTAACCTTGCTCCGCTAGGGTGGGCAGAGCACTCCGTGCAGGACCTCAGCGCGCTCCGCGCAGGACCGCGCGGCCACCACCCTCGAAGGAGCTCCTCGCATGACCGAGCAGTCCCGCCCCGCCCGCAGCACGTCATGGAGGTGCTCTCCCGCATTCAGCTGGGCCCGTCCCTCGTCCGCCTGGAACTGGGCGGGGACGGCTTCTCGACGTTCCCGGAGACGCCCAGCACGGACGCGTACGTGAAGATCGTGTTCGCGAAGCCCGAGCTGGGGCTGGAACCTCCGTACGACCTCGCGGCCCTGCGCGAGACGCTGCCGGGTGAGGACATCCCCGTGACCCGCACGTACACGGTCCGCTCCGTCGACCGTGAGGCCGGGACGCTCACCCTCGACTTCGTCGTGCACGGCGACGAGGGGCTGGCCGGTCCCTGGGCGCGCGATGCGCAGCCGGGCGACCGCGTCGCGTTCATGGGACCCGGCGGCGCGTACAGCCCCGACCCGCAGGCGGACTGGCACCTGCTGGCCGGCGACCTGTCCGCGGTCCCCGCGATCGCCGCCGCCCTCGAGGCGATGCCGGACGACGCACGGGGGCTGGCCTTCCTCGTCGTCGACTCCGACGAGGACCGCCTCGAGCTGACCGCGCCGCAGGGCGTCGAGGTCGTCTGGACGACCGGAGCGCAGGGCGGCGCGGCGACCGAGCTGCTGTCCACCGTCCTGCAGTCGCGGCCGTGGCCGGACGGACGCGTGCAGGTCTTCGCCCACGGCGAGCGGGAGTCCATCAAGCTGGTCCGCCGCCTCCTCAAGGAGCGCGGGATCGAGCGCGATCAGATCTCGATCTCCGGTTACTGGGCCCACGGCCGGAACGAGGACCGCTTCCAGTCGGAGAAGCGCGAGCCGATCGGGAAGATCGACGACTGACATCCATGGGCGCATCGCGCCTGTGGCCGACCGGAGCCCCCTGCCCGGGGCCTACGCGCAGTCCGGCAGCTCCACCGTCGAGAGGATGGTCGCGGACCCGATCGCGTCGTCCGGAGTCTCCGCCGCCGGTGGCGCTGCCAGTGCGGAGTCGACGAGAGCGCACTGCGCGTCCTCGTAGACGTGCGTCGCCGCCGGGGTCTCGACCCGCAGGGGCGTGAGCAGCGCCCACCCGTCGGGCCGGGCCAGCGCAGCGGTGAGCTCGTCCGCGTCGCCGGCCTCGGCGTCGACGGGCAGCGGCGATTCCCCGGAGACGTCCGGGTTCGCCTCGACGGCCCCCAGCGACAGCGGAGCGCCGGAGGCGGGGTCACCGGACACGCCCAGCGCGGGCACGACGCCGTGGCAGCCGGCCTCCCCCAGCGGTGCCACAGCGTCCGCGAGCGCCTCGTCGGCCTCGGCGGCATCGCAGACGAGCGAACCCGCAGCCCACACGGGCACGA
>DYUK01000106.1 GCA_020743695.1 Brevibacterium senegalense
GTCGCGTGCGGGTCGCGCTGGGTGAGGAGCCGGGCCAGACCGCCCGCGCTCATCGAGACCCCCAGTGCGCGCGTGGCCTGCGTGGCGGCCAGTGCCTGGGACAGCTGCGCGGCGATCGTGCCGTAGTCCCAGCCGGGACCGGGCGACGGACGGCCGCCGTGCCCGCCCAGGTGCACGAGCGCGCGGGTGCCGTCGATGCCCGCGGCGAACGGGCGGGTGTCGCGGATCTGTCCGGAGAAGCCGTGGGCGAAGAGGGTGACCGGGTCACCGGTGCCGAAGCGGGAGATCCAGTCCGTGTCCGCGCCGGGGCGATTGCGGTCGGGAGCCTGCGGGGTGGTGGGGCGCGCGGACGTCCCGTGCACAGCATCTGATGAGCGGTCCGTCATGGTCCCCCAGCGTAGTCAGCGAACGTCCCACTGCTTCCCACCGGTGGGACGCAAGCGGGACGCTCAGCGCTTCCGGCGGCGCGGGTCCACCCGGCGCAGGGCAGGGCGGGCGTCCAGCCAGTACACGGCGGTCGCGACGAAGGCGATGATCGTGATGAACATGGGCATCGCGTTGAGGGGCGGCAGGCCCAGGAAGCTCACGAGCACCGCGGCGCCCAGCATGAGCGACCAGAACTTCTTCGTCCGCTTGTCCGCCGCGCGGTACATCTCGTCCGAGTAGAGCAGCGACGAGATCAGCGCGACCACGGCGAACACGAAGATCGCCGTGACGAGGAGGAGGAAGATGGTGCTCTGGATCGAGCCGAGGGCCTGCATGCGCCCAGCCTACCGGCTGAGTCTGAGCGGCCCCCTCAGCCCGCGACGATCAGAGTGCGCTCACCAGCCGAAGCCGGTCGCGCGGATGATCGCGCACACGACCATGCCCAGCACGACGCACAGGAGCATGGGCACTTTGAGGATGCCGGCGGTCATCCCGGCCGCCACCCCCAGCACCTTGCCCGCGTCCGCGACCTCCTGACCATCGAAGAAGCCGCCGGTCACGGCCACCGCCAGGATGAGGACGACGACGGCGCGGTCCATCCAGACGCGCGCCGGCGACGGCGTCTGGTCCCTCTCGCCGCCGGCCCGGGCGCGGGCGCCCAGCCGGACTCCCAGCAGACGCATCGCATACGTGCCGCCGGCCAGTCCCGTCAGTGCGAGGAGGAAGGGGATCGTCTCCATGTCAGCCGTCCCGTCCCGTGGTCCCGGTGAATCCCGATCCCGAGGCCGCACCGCCTGCGTGCGCGTCCCCGGTGTCCGACGTGACCGGATCCGGTGAATCCGCCCTTCGCCGCCGCAGGCGCAGGATGCCGGCCGCCGGCAGCAGTGCGAGCAGGGCGCCCACGGACGCCAGTCCCAGCGGTGCCACCGGGGTGAGGGCGAGCGCGATGATCGCGCCGGCCGCCGCGGTCGCACCCAGGAACCGGTTCCGCATGTCCCCCACGACCAGGCAGAACAGCAGGATCGGCAGGGCCGTGTCGAGCCCCAGCATGTTCGCGTCCAGGACGGTGCCCAGCAGCTGTCCCAGCGCGGCGCCTCCCACCCATGCGATGAAGAGGAGGATGGCGGAAATCGTGAATCGCGACCACTTCTCACGGTCGTTGCGTCCGGCCCGACCGAACGCGGTCGCCTCGTCGTTGGCCAGGTGCGCGGCCAGGTAGGTGCGCCAGCCGGACGGCGCGTACTGGCCGATGCTCAGGCCGAACGCGAAGTTGCGCGCATTCACCAGCAGACCGCCCAGCACCGCGAAGACGGGCAGGCCGCCGGCCGCGATGACGCCCACGAACGTGAGCTCCGCGGCACCGCCGGTCGCCACCGCCGCCAGCAGCACCGTCTGCCACAGGGGGAAGCCCGCTGCCTGCGAGATGGCACCGTAGGACAGCCCGACCAGCAGGATCATCACATTCATGACGATCGCGTCCCGCCAGACGGGCCCGGGGATGCCTCTCAGTGCGTGCATGAGAATCATGGTGCCCAGCACCCGCACGTTCCGTCAAGCGAACACTTAGACCATATGACGAACGAACGGTAGAATGCGTCGCATGGACACCGGACCGGATCCCGCACCCTCCGACGGCCCCGCACCGGGCTCCCCCATGGACCGCCTGGCGCATGCGCTGCGCCGTGAGCGCGAGCGCCGCGGACTGAGCCTGTCGGAGACCGCGAAGCGGGCCGGGATCGGCAAGTCGACGCTGTCGCAGCTGGAGGGCGGCAGCGGCAATCCCAGCGTCGAGACGCTGTGGGCACTGGCGACCGCACTGGACGTCCAGCTGTCGCAGCTGCTGGACCCGGACCGCCCGCAGGTCTCCGTCATCCGTCGGGGCGAGGCGATGGACCTGCCGTCGTCGGCCGCGGACTACTCCGCCGCGCTCCTGAGCGCGTGCCCCCCGCACGCGCGCCGCGACATCTACCTCATCCACCAGGAGCCCGGCGCCCCGCGCGTCGCGCAGCCGCACCCCTCCGGCACGATCGAGCACCTCGTCATCTCCACCGGCGCACTCCGCCTCACCGTCGACGGCGAGCCGATCGATGCCGCCCCCGGCGACTACATCCGCCATCCGGGCGACACCCTCCACATCTACGAGGCCCTGGCGCCCGGCACCATGTACCTCTGCGTCGTCGAATCGAGCTGACTCAGACCCCGCCGGGATCCCGCCGGTCCTCCCGGGCGTCGGCGTCCTCCGCTCCCGCGGCCCCGGTCCCGTCCTCGGCCCCGGGCCTGTCCGACGAGGCGGTCCAGTCCGCGGAGGCGCCTTCTCCTGCGGAGCCGGCCGCGGCCTCGGCGGCGTCGTCCGCCTCCTCGACGTACCGCAGCGCGCCGGTCTCCGGCTCGACCTCGAGGGTGGGCAGCGCGGCCTGCGCCTCGTCGTTCGACGCGCCGGCGGCCTGCAGGAGGTCGACGACCAGGGGGCGCAGGAGCAGCAGCATCGTCGTCTGCTCGATGTCCTCATGCATGGCGAGGGTGGGCCGCAGGGTGCGGGCGACTCCGGTGAGCTTCCGCTCCGCCTCGATGCGGTCTCGCCCCTCGCGCAGGGCTGCGCGCAGGAGGTCCGCGGCCTCCGCCATCTGATACGCGGACTCGGCCAGCAGCGGATCGGAGGGGCCGTTCTCCGACACGGACACGGCCCGGCGCAGAACCACCCTCAGCATGCGCATCGAGCGGTCCGCGAACTCGCAGGCGCGGGCCAGGCGGGTCACCTCCGCCACGTAGCGGCGGGAGCGGGCGTTGATGCGGGCGGCCTCCTCTGCGATGCGCAGCGCGGCCCGCCAGGAGTCGACGTACTGCTGGGAGTCGCGCGCCCGGGCCAGCGCGCGGCGGGCGGCCTGCGGGTCGGACCGCCGCAGCGCATCGCCGGTCTCGCGCAGCAGCAGCGCGATCTCCTCGAGGAGGTTCGCGGCCTGGTTGCGGGGCCGCTTGCGGGCGTCGGAGGGCGTGATGAACGCCAGCAGCACCGCGGTCGACGCACCCACCGTCGCATCGATCGTGCGGGAGAAGGCGCCGTCCGTCATCGCGACGGGGACGGTCACGATGTAGATGGACTGGATGCCCAGCTGCGTCACGAAGATCGCGCCGGAGTTCATGACCATGCCCAGGCAGACCGCCAGGAACAGCATGACGCTCAGCTGCCACAGACCCCCGCCGAAGACGTGCACGAACAGCTCGCCGAAGAGCACGCCCAGCACCGCGCCGAATCCGATCTCCATCGACCGGCGCAGACGCCGGTCCAGCATGGGGCCGATCCCCACGACTGCGGCGACGGCGGCGAAGAACGGCATCTGGTGACCCAGGACGTAGACGCAGAAGCCGTAGGCGAACGTGGCCGCGACCGTCAGCTGGAGGACCTGGCCGAAGTTGAGGCGCAGCCGACGGGCGCCCATGCGCGCGCGGTTGCGGACGACCAGTCCCGTCGTCGCCGTCCACCTGCGCATCCGCCCGCCGTCAGCCACACGACAACTCTATCGACCCCGC
>DYUK01000107.1 GCA_020743695.1 Brevibacterium senegalense
TCTGTAGCGCGACTCGTCTGAGCGGCCGCGCGGCGAGACATCGTTGGGGGCGACGCATCTCCATCGGTCGGAACGACTGAGCGGTCGCGGGTTCCTGACCCGCGACCGCTCAGTCGTTCCAGTGTCCCGGCTGGTCGATCAGCGCGGTGCCATGCGGATCGCACCGTCCAGGCGGATGACCTCACCGTTGAGCATGCGGTTCGTGACGATGCTCGAGGCGAGCGCCGCGTACTCGCTGGGGTCGCCCAGGCGGGAGGGGAAGGGCACCTGCTGGCCCAGCGAGTCCTGCGCGGCCTGGGGGAGTCCCGCCATCATCGGGGTGAGGAACAGGCCCGGGGCGATCGTGACGACGCGGATGCCGGAGCTGGCCAGGTCGCGGGCGATCGGCAGGGTCATGCCCACGACGCCGCCCTTGGATGCGGAGTAGGCGGCTTGGCCGATCTGGCCGTCGTAGGCGGCGACGGAGGCGGTGTTGATGATGACGCCGCGCTCGCCGTCCTCACCGGGCTCGTTGTTCTGCATCGCGGCGGCTGCCAGGCGGATGACGTTGAAGGTGCCGATCAGGTTGACCTGGATGACCTTGGTGTAGGCGGCGAGGTCGTGGGGACCGCTCTTGCCCACGGTCTTCTGCGCGACGCCGATGCCGGCGCAGTTGACGACGCCGGCCAGCGTGCCCTCCGCGTTCGCCTGCTCGACGAGCGCGGTGACGCTCGCTTCGTCCGTCACGTCCGTCTGGACGAAGGTGGCGCCTTCAGGTGCCACGCCCTTGACGTCTGCGACGAACACTGTCGCGCCCTGCTCGATGAAGGCGGCGGTGGTCGCGGCGCCCAGGCCGGAGGCCCCGCCCGTGACGATGAAGGTCTTGTCCTTGAACTGCATACGTAGTCCTCGATCCCGGCTGGCGCCATTGTTTGTGGTGACAGTCACAGTTCTATCGCAGGCTCTACAAGTGTTCAAAATCTCCCTGTGACGGGGGAAGTGCGGAGGGAAATCACGACCCCAGCCAGCCGCCGTCCACGTTGAGGATCTGGCCGGACACGTAGGACGAGGCATCGGAGAGGAGGAACGCGATGGTGCCGCCCAGCTCTTCCGGCAGTCCGAACCGCTTCATCGGGATCCGCGCCATGATCCGGTCGTGGTCCGCGGGGTTGTTCAGCAGGGTCTCCGTCAGGGCGGTCCGGTAGTAGCCGGGGCCCACCGCGTTGGCGCGGATGCCGCGGCCGGACCATTCGGTCGACAGCGCGCGGGTCACGCCCACTAGTCCCGTTTTCGATGTCACATACGGGACATTGCGCGGCAGGCCGATGCTGCTGTTGAGGGACCCGATGAAGACGTGCGATCCGGTGAGCCCGTCTGCCAGCTGCCGCTTGGCGATGGCCTGACTGAGGAAGAACGGTGCGTCCAGGTTGAGCGTCATGACCTCGCGCCAGATCTGCGGAGTCACGTCCTCTGCATCGAGCCGGCGCTGCACGCCCGCCGCATGAATGACCCCATAGAGGGGAGCGTGCGCGTGCGCATCCGCGGCCAGGGTGTCCAGGCTGTCGAGGTCCGCGACGTCTGCGGGCGCGATCCGGACCTCACCGGGCAGGCCGGCTGCGGCCTCGGCGGTGGTGTCCAGCTGGTCAGCGGACCGGGACACGGCGGTGACCGTCGCACCGAAGGCGGCGGCGGTGAGGGCCATGGACTGGCCCAGCCCGCGGCCGGCACCGGTGACCAGCACATGGCGACCGGTCAGATCGAATGACTGCGGGGAGGCGTGGCCGGGGGTGGGGTTCATGGGGATCCTTCGAGTCGGAGGGTCAAGGGAGAAGGCTGGAAAGTATTGGGAGCGTGCGGCGGCGGGCTCAGGCGCTGGCGTCGTCCGTGGCCGGAGTCGGCGCGGATTTCGCCGGGGCACTGCGGAGGTCCTCGAGTCCGTCGATCGAGTCGAGCAGTGCGGTGAGACCGCGGAAGTACTGGTTGCGGATCGCGCTGACCCGCTGCGGGTCGTGGGAGGCCAGCGGGGTGATGCCGCTGCCATTCTTCAGTCCCAGGTCGCCCGCGTCGACCCGTTCCTCCAGCAGTGGGGTGGAGGCGAAGCGGTCGCCGTAAGCGGCGGACTCCGTCTGCAGGCACGCCTGGTAGACGTCCAGTCCTGCCATGTCCGCGACCTCGAACGGGCCGAACGCGGCCAGGCGGTAGCCGAAGGAGTTGCGGGAGACCTCGTCGACGACCTCGGGGGTGGCGACGCCCTCGTCGACCAGCTTGAGCGCCTCCGCGAACAGGGCGTGCTGCAGGCGGTTCGCGATGAAGGCGGGGACATCGCTGATCGTGGTGGGCCGCTTGCCCACCTGGCGGTGGAAGTCGGTGGCCGTGGCCGTTGCGGACTCCACGGTGCGGTCGCTGGGGATGATCTCCACGCCCGGGATCAGCCGGGACGGGTTCATCCAGTGGCAGCCCAGGAAGCGCTCCGGCCCGGTGACGGACTCCGCGAGCGTGCCGATGGGCAGGGTGGACGTGTTCGAGGCGATGATCGCCTCCGGGTGCGCGGCGGCGGAGACGCGGGCCAGCGTCGAATGCTTGAGCTTGAGCACCTCCGGCACCGCCTCGATGATGAAGTTCACGCCGTCCAGTGACTCCTCGATGCTGTCGCCCGCGATCAGGTTGGCGGCGACGACGTCCGCCTCCGCGGCGTCGAGAAGGCCCTTGTCCACCCAGTCGCGAGACTCAGCGAGGAGCTCGCCCACGCGGCGCCGGCTGGTCGCCGGATCGATGTCGATGAGCACGCAGGGCACTCCCGCTCCCGCGATCGTCG
>DYUK01000108.1 GCA_020743695.1 Brevibacterium senegalense
GGCCGGACCCGGACGGCTGGGCGAGGACCGCGGCCATGTCGATGTGCGGGATCGTGAGGATCATGAAGACGATCGTCATCGCACCGGTCAGCCACGTGAGGACGGACTGGAGCTTCATGATCGTGTGGTAGCCCAGGACGGAGGCCGCGACGATGAGCGCGGCGATCGCGATGGCGGCGATGACGAGGACGCCGGTGCCGGAGGCCAGGCCCAGTGTGGACAGCACGGTGGCGGTCGCGAGCACCGCGGAGATCGCGAGCATCGTCTCCCACCCGATCGAGGTGAGCCACGAGACGATGCCCGGCAGCTTCTGTCCGTGGACGCCGAAGGCCGCCCGCGACAGAACCATCGTGGGGACGCTGCCGCGCTTGCCGGCGATCGCGATGAGACCGCAGAGGCCGAAGGACACGATGATGCCGATGACCGCGACGATCGTCGCCTGGACGAAGGAGATGCCGAAGTCCAGGATCCACGAGCCGTAGCTCATGCCGAAGACGGAGACGTTCGCGGCGAACCACGGCCAGAAGAGGTCGTGGGGCTTGGCGGTGCGCTGCGACTCGTCGATCACCTCGATGCCGGTGCGCTCGATGAGCGCCGGTGAGGCGGGGCGCGCTGCGGCGCCAGGCTGCGCGGCGGTGACGGGCTGCGCTGAAGGATCCGACACGGTCGGCCTCCTGGGGGTGAGAAGGGGGGCGGAGGTCGAGGACTCGACACTGCGCCCTAATGGGCTGAGCCGATCCTAGTGGCAGTCGGGCTCATTTTGAGCGTTTTCGCGAAAAAGATCTCACGCGCGTTTCGCCCGGACGCCCACGACGATGCCCCGCAGCAGGATCGGGACGAGCGACAGGACGGTCACCATGACGACACCCAAAGCGACGCGACGCACGGATCCCGGCACCGGCAGGAGTGCAACGACGAGACCGGCATTCAGGAGTGCCCACCGGAGCCAGGTGAAGCGGTCGAACTCGCGGTCGACGGCCGCGCGCACCGCGGGGCCGCCGCCCAGCACCGTGGGGACGAGCTGGGACAGCGCACCGGTCAGCAGCTGGAGGGCGAAGCCCAGGACCGCGACGAGTGTGAGTGAGAGGTAGCCGGCGGCGAACTGCCCCCACGAGTCCGTGGTCGCGACATGGAGGACGAGGGAGAGGAGGAGGACCAGGCCCCACATCAGCGCCGAGGCCGCGAAGACTCCCGGTGCCCGTCGCGGCGGGGCTGCGAGAAGGGGCCGCAGGAGGGTGCTCCCCCACCACACGGCCCCGCACAGATGGAGGACGAGGCCGGCGACGGCCAGGAGGCGGAGGTCGGCGAGGGCACCCGCGTCGACGAGGGCGATACCTGTCAGCAGGACAGGCAGCGCCTGCTGCGTGCGGAGCGCGGCCTGCGGGTGGACGCGCGTGCGCAGCAGCGTGGGCCAGAAGGTCACGAGCGTGCCCATGACGGTGAGCCCCACCCAACCCAGCAGCATCGTGACAGTGTGGGCCAGCAGGAGGCGGCCGAACAGGTCACTGGCGGGCCACCGCGCCAGGAGCACGCCGAAGGCCGCACCCACGGGAAGGCAGAGGGACGCGGCCAGGTAGTAGCGGACCGTGACAGTGAAGCGACCGGGCAGCGCTGCACGCAGACGGCGGAGCATCGCCGCGGCGTGGATGAGGACTGCGGCAGCCACGACGAGTGCGCCGGTGAGAACCAGCCACCAGGCGCTGATCGGCAGACCCACGAAGACGCATGCAGCGCCCACCGCCAGGAGGAGGAAGCGCAGGGTCTGCAGGCGGGGCGGATCAGCTGATTCCGGCGTCTTGAGGAGCGCCTGGGCGAAGAAGGTGCTCCATGCGAGCATCGCGTGGCTCAGCGCACCCAGCAGCGCGAGGTGCACCAGCAACCACGTCGACTCGACGATGAACGGCTGGAGGACGGCGACGACGCCGGCGACGCAGAGCCAGAGGATGGTCGGGAAGTCACGCAGAGGCGCGACGCCGCGGCGGGCCGACCGTGGGCGCGCGGGCTGTCCGGCGGCGGGGCCGCCGGGAGGACTCATCATGCCTCCCACTGTAGGGACAGCGCGGTCGCGACGGGTCCTGAGACGAAGGAATCCCGCGTCATCGGGGTGAACGACAACGCGGGATTCCTGACGGTCGGGCTGACAGGATTTGAACCTGCGACCCTCTGCTCCCAAAGCAGATGCGCTACCAAGCTGCGCTACAGCCCGTGATCCCGATCATCGTAGCCCACCGGCGACGTCGTCCCGTGCACCGCCCAAGACGGCACCTCATGACAGCACTGTCGTTTTGCGCGAGGACCGGGCGTACACTACAGTTGACCCCTGTTCGGGGATGTAGCTCAATGGTAGAGCCTCAGTCTTCCAAACTGATGGTGCGGGTTCGATTCCCGTCATCCCCTCCAGAACGAAGCCGCTGGTGACAGCGGCTTTCGTCATTCATGCGCCGGGCATCCGCGCATCCCGCAACGGTCGGCGGATTCTCCTAGGCTGGAACCATGGACGCCCGCACCCCCGACTCCCCCGCCCAGCCCGTCCTGGGCCCGCCGGTCACCCAGCGCGTCCTGAGCCCCGGCTTCCTCGCCGCGGTCATCGTGGCGGCCGGCGCGGTCCTCATGTTCGGCGTCCAGTCCCCGTGGGGCAACCTCGTCCTCCTCACCGGCGTGGGGCTGGGGCTGCTGGCCTCACGGCCACTGGGCCGGGACCTCGGCGTCATCGCACTGGGCCTGCTCATCGTCCACACGATCTCCGTCGAGGCAGACATCACGTGGCCGCGGTTCTTCCTCATGGGCGGCGTCCTCACCGCGGCGGTCGTCATCCCGTACCTCGTCCACCGATACCTGCTGCGCGACGACGCGATCCGCTATCCGCGCCGCACCGGCCGACCGTGGACCCGCCTCGAGTGGGCGTGGCTCGCCCTCGTCCTCGTCGCTGCGTGGTTCATCCTGCCGCGCTACTTCATCCACTCCGGCGCGTACCAGAACTGGCCGGCGGTGGAGACGCCCAGCGAGATCGGCCGCCTCTTCGTGGGCGTCAACGCGGTGGGCATCTGGGACGAGCTGTTCTTCATCTGCATGATCTTCACGCTTCTGCACCGCCACTTCCCGTTCTGGGCGGCGAACATCGTCACGTCGATCATCTTCGTGAGCTTCCTGTGGGAGCTGGGCTACCGCTCGTGGGGTCCCGCCCTCACGATCCCGTTCGCCCTGGTCCAGGCGATCGTCTTCACGAAGTCGAAGTCGCTGCCGTACACGATCACCGTGCATCTGCTCTTCGACTTCATCGTCTTCCTCTCGATCGTGCACGCCCACCACCCGCAGTGGCTGCCGATCTTCTGGTACTGATCGGCAGACAGGCCCCACGCGGGTGCCCTCCACACCCGCTGAGGTGTCCGTACAGGCCCGGCTTCAGCCCGGTTTCAGGCCTGTAGGCACACCTCAACGGGGTTGTGGCCCCAAAACGCACGCAGGCCCCGACGCCGGAGCATCGGGGCCTGAGCCGCAGGAAGCCTGCGACGCGTGTCAGTGAGAGCTCAGCGCGCCTCGTAGTCCGCGATCTGGGAGATGCGGCGGGTGTGGCGCTCGTCCCCGCTGTACTGGGTGGCGAGGAACGCGTCGACGATCGCCAGGGCCTCGGCCTCCGGGTGCTGGCGCGCACCCACGGAGACGACCCACGCGTCGTTGTGCTCGCGGGCGAGCTTCGCGATCTCCTCGTTCCAGGCGAGCGCGCAACGGGCGCCCTTCACCTTGTTCGCGGCGATCTGCTCGCCATTGCCGGAGCCGCCGATGACGACGCCCAGCGCCTCGGTGCCCTCCGCGCGGGCGGCGACGACGGCCTCGGCGGCAGCGATGCAGAACGACGGGTAGTCGTCCAGCGCGTCGTACTCGAGCGCCCCGTGATCGATGACCTCGTGCCCGGCCCCGGTCAGGTGCGCCTTGAGGGTCTCCTTGAATTCGTATCCTGCGTGATCAGTGCCCAGGTGGATCTGCATAGTGGTCCCTTCGTCAGTGGTGGGGCGGGGTTGTCAGTCGAAGATCGGGCCGCTCGTGCGGGTGCGCTTGAGCTCGAAGAACCCGGGCGTCCGCGCGACGGCCAGCACTCCGTCGAACAGGCGACCGGCGTCCTCGCCCTTGGGCGCCGGGGTGACCACCGGGCCGAAGAACGCGACGTCGCCCACGGCGACGACCGGGGTGCCCACGTCCTCGCCCACCTTCGAGATCCCCTCGTGGTGCGAGGCGCGCAGCTGCTCGTCGTACCGGTCGGAGTCCGCCGCCTCGAGGAGGGAGGCCGGCAGACCCACCTCGTCCAGGGCCTCGGCGACGGCGGCCATGTGGTCCTCCGCACCGCCGGGGTGGATGCGCGTCCCGATCGCGGTGTAGAGGTCGCGGACGACGCCCTCGCCGTGCTCCACGCGCGCGGCGGTGATGACGCGGGCGGGCTTGATCGCCTCGACCATCTTCTGCTTGTAGTCCTCCGGCAGCTCCTCGCGGCCCTCGTTCAGCACGGACAGGCTCATCTGGTGGAAGACCACCTCGACGTCGCGGACCTTCTCCACCTCCAGCGCCCAGCGTGACGTCATCCACGCCCAGGGGCAGATCGGGTCGAACCAGAAGTCGAGAGTCTCAGCAGCCACAGTTTCCTCCCACGGGGGTCAGTTCGGTCTGTCCCCCTCACCCTACGCTCGCGCGTGCGGGCACCGTGACAGAATGGCGTGTGCGGGCGCTCACCCGCCTCGTTCCACACGTGTGCGCACCTGCGACTCTCCACGAGCGCAGGAGCGCCGGTCGACCGGAGGATCCATGCCCCAGCACAACCTCACGCGCGCGGAGGCCCAGGAGCGGGCCGCAGCCCTGGAGGTGCGCTCGTACGACATCACGCTGGTCCTGGACGGGACGGGCCCCACGTTCCGGTCCGTCACGACCGTGTCCTTCGCATCCCGGACGGGCGAGGGCACGTTCCTGGACGCGATCTGCGACAGCGTCGACCGGCTGGTGCTCAACGGGGAGGAGCTGGACCCCGCCGCCCACGTGCAGGACGGGCGGATCGCCCTCACCCACCTGGCGCAGGACAACGTCGTCACCGTCGACGGCCGCTTCACCTACATGAACACCGGCGAGGGCCTCCACCGCTTCGTCGACCCCGTGGACGACGAGACGTACCTCTACACCCAGTTCGAGGTCCCGGACTCCCGCCGCGTCTTCGCCGTCTTCGAGCAGCCGGACCTCAAGGCGAGCTTCACCTTCACGGTGCTGGCCCCGTCCCACTGGACGGTCGTGAGCAACTCACCGGCCCCGCAGGCCATCGAGGCGTCCGACCACCCGGTCGCCGCCGCGCTGGGCATCCCGGGCACCGGCCTGAGCGTGTGGCAGTTCGCCCCCACCGCACGCATCTCCAGCTACATCACGGCGATCATCGCCGGACCGTACTCCTCCGTCCACTCGACGCTCACCAGCTCCGACGGCGCAGAGGTCCCCCTGGGCCTCTACTGCCGCGCCTCCCTGGCGCAGCACCTGGACGCGGACGACCTCTTCGACCTCACCCGCGCGGGCTTCGAGTTCTTCGAATCCCGCTTCGGCGTCGCCTACCCGTTCGAGAAGTACGACCAGCTCTTCGTCCCGGAGTTCAACGCCGGCGCGATGGAGAACGCCGGCGCCGTCACCTTCCTCGAGGACTACGTCTTCCGCTCCCGGCCCACGCAGGCGATGGTCGAGCGGCGCGCGATCACGGTCCTCCACGAGCTGGCCCACATGTGGTTCGGCAACCTGGTGACCATGCGCTGGTGGAACGACCTGTGGCTCAACGAGTCCTTCGCGGAGTTCATGTCGACGCTGGCAGCCGCCGAGGCCACCCGCTTCACGGACGCATGGACCACCTTCGCGACGCTGGAGAAGTCGTGGGCCTACCGCCAGGACCAGCTGCCGTCGACCCACCCGATCGTCGCGCAGATCGAGGACCTGGAGGACGTCGAGGTCAACTTCGACGGCATCACCTACGCGAAGGGTGCCGCCGTCCTGCGCGCGCTCGTCGCCTACGTGGGACCCGACGAGTTCTTCGCGGGCCTCCAGTCGTACTTCCACACCCACGCGTGGGCGAACACGGAGCTGGACGATCTGCTGCGGCCCCTCGAGGCCGTCTCCGGCCGCGACCTGCGGGCGTGGTCGAAGCTGTGGCTCGAGGAGTCCGGGGTCAACGTCATCCGCGCGCTGCCGGAGCGCGACGGCACCGGTGCGCTCACCACCGTCACGCTCACCCAGGAGCCCCACATCATCCCGGGTCAGCCCGTCCCCAGCCTGCGCCCCCACCGCCTGGCGGTGGGCTTCTACGGCCGGGACGACGCGGACCGCCTGGTCCGGCTGGCACTCGTGGAGACGGATCTGGACGGCGAATCCGTGCAGGTGCCGGTCCCGCAGGAGGCCACCGCCGCCGAGGTCGTGGTCCCCAACGACGGCGACCTCACCTACGCGAAGATCCGCTTGGACGAGGGCTCGCGCGCGGTCGTCGCCGGCCACTTGAGCGACGTCGACGATTCGCTCACCCAGCTGCTGGTCCTGTCGTCCCTGTGGGACGCGGTGCGCGACGGTGAGATGGGCGCCACGGGCTACATCCGGCTGCTCCTTGACCACCTGCCTGCGCTCGACCACTCGTCCGGCCTGCTCGTCCAGCTGCGCCAGCTGGCGACCGCGCTCACGACCTACGTCCCGCCTGAGCACCGCGGTGCGCTGCGCGCCCAGGTGGCCGATCGGCTGTGGGACCTGGCGAACGGCGGGGTGCCGGCCGGCTCGGATCAGCAGCTGCAGCTGTTCCAGGCGTTCTGCCTGCACGCCTGCACCGCGGAGCACGCGGACCGGCTGGAGCAGGTGCTGGAGCAGGGCACCCTGGGCGAGGGCCTGGGCCTGGACATCGACACGGACCTGGGCTGGACGATCGTGATCGCGCTGGCGTCCCTGGACCGCTGGAGCGACGAGCGGATCGCCGCACACCTGCGCACGGACGGGACGGCGGCCGGCCAGCGTGCCGCGGCGACCGCACGCGCCGCCCGTCCCACGCCGAAGGCGAAGACGCGGGCGTTCGTCGATCTGGTCGAGGACCGGTCGCTGCCCAACGCGATGATCGGAGCGATGGCCCGCGGCTTCGCCCGCGGACTGGAGGGTGACGACGGACGCCTCATTCCCGCCGCGGATCCGCTCACGGACTTCGGCCGCGAGTACTTCGACCGGGTCACCGGCTGGTGGGAGTCGCGCACCCTCGAGGTGGCGCAGACCCTCACCCTGTCGCTGCACCCGCCGGCATCCGAGCGGTCGGTCCGGGCGACGGAGGCGTGGATCGAATCACATCCGAAGGCGCCCAAGGGTCTGGTGCGCCTCATGCGCGAGAACCTCGACACGTCCCTGCGCGCCCTGCGAGCGCAGGCGACGGACACGGCACAGACGGAAGCGCCCGACGCGCACACGGATGCGGCAGACCAAGCGTCCTCTCAGGATCGAGAAGGAGTCTGAGGTCCGTGTCCAGGAAGCGCCACTAGCCTCGGCCCCGTATGACAGCACTATCCCTCCACTCCCTCGCGTCGCTGCTGCCCGACCGCGCCCTGAGCGTGGTGGCGGCCACGCAGACGCCCACCGCTGACCCCTCCGGCGATCCCTCGGGTTCGGCGACACCGGATCCCAGCCGGTCGCCCGTCTCCGTCGACGACGTGCAGCGCTCCGTCGAGGAGGGCGCGTCGAGCGGACTCGAGTTCCTCACCGGGACCGGTCTGCGCGTCGCCGTCATCATCGTCGTGGCGATCGTCCTCACCTTCGTGGCCCGCAGGCTGATCCACCGGTTCGCCCGGTCGATCGCCGAGGGGCACACGAAGCGCGGCGCCGCCAAGGGCGAGACGAGGCAGTCCGGCGCGGCGGACGCTGCGGCGCGCACCAGGCGGGTCCAGCGCTCCGCGACGGTCGGCTCGCTCCTCCAGTCGATCGCGGCGATCGTCATCTGGCTGCTCGCCACACTCATGGTGCTGACGGAGCTGGGCTTCGACCTCGCCCCCATCCTGGCGTCCGCCGGAATCGCCGGCATCGCGCTGGGCTTCGGCGCCCAGACCCTCGTGAAGGACTACCTCGCCGGCTTCTTCATCGTCATCGAGGACCAGTACGGGATCGGGGACTACATCGACGCCGGCGAAGCGGAGGGCACGGTCGAGGAGGTCGGCCTGCGCATCACGAAGCTCCGCGGGCTCGACGGGACGCTCTGGCACGTGCGCAACGGCGAGATCCTGCGTGTGGGCAACTACTCGCAGGGCTTCGGCAATGCGCTGCTGGATCTGCCGTTCCCGTACAACGCGGACGAGGAGACGGTCACGACCATCATCAACGACTCCGCGGAAGCGTTGCGGAAGGACCCGCAGTTCGCGCAGGCGATGTGGGAGGCGCCCACGATCATGGGCGTGCAGGACATCTCCGGCGAAGCCGTCACGGTCCGCGTGACGATCAAGACGGAGCCCGGCGAGCAGTTCGCCGTCAGCCGCGCCTTCCGCGGCGAGTTCAAGCAGCACATGGCCAAGCACGGGCTGACCGTCCCGTGGAGCCAGGCGGTCATCCGCACGATGCCCGACTCGCCGCTGGCCGGTCAGCACGGTGCCGCGCCGGCCACGGGCGGCACCACCCAGCGGTCGGACGCGGCAGAGGAGAGCACGACATGACCGAACCCCGGCTCATCCCGATGGGCAGGCCCGCCAGCATCTTCGAGCAGGTGGGCGGTCACGCGACGTTCACCGCTCTGGTCGACGCGTTCTACGCGGGCGTCGACCAGGACGCGGAGCTCATCGCGATGTACCCGGAGGGCCACGATCTGGAGGGCGCGAAGTGGCGGCTCCAGGCGTTCCTCGAGCAGTACTTCGGCGGACCCACGACGTACTCGGAGCAGCGCGGTCACCCGCGGCTGCGGATGCGCCACATGCCGTTCCCCGTCACGTTCGACGCCCGCGACCGCTGGCTCACGCACATGCGGGCGGCCCTCGACTCGATCGAGCTGGCGCCCCTGCACGACGAACTCATGTGGGACTACTTCCAGCGGGCGGCGACCGCGATGGTCAACACCGCCGACGGCGACCGGCAGCCTCCGGGTCCGCTGCTCTGACGTCGGTGCGCTGAGGCACTCACGACTCAGCGCACCAGGATGTGCCCGCCCGGCAGGGTGAGGCGCGTCCACGGTCCGCTGCGCAGCAGCGTCGCCTGACCGGACTGAGGCAGGAAGCCCAGCACGTGCGCGCCGAAGGCGGCACCCGCGACGACGGGGACGGATGCGGGCGACGGACCGTCCTGGGTGCTGGCGACCTCGAGGGCGGTGCGCGCCCACACGCGTCGGCGCAGCGCGTCGACGGCGTGTCCGCCCGAGCCCTCCGGCGCACCGGTCGCGATCTCCTCGATGCCCGTGTCCGCGGCTGCCCGCAGGCTCGACGCGCTCACAGTGCCCACGGGTTCCCAGGGACCCCGGGGAGGCGCGATGCCCGCCCACGGGACCCGGACCTCGGCGGGGGGCACGTCGATCCCCGGGACCGGACCGGACGAGGCCGCCCCAGCCGTGTCCGGCATCGATCCATCCACGAGTCCGCTCCCCTGTTCCAGCAGATCCAGAGGGCGGGGCTCCTCCAGCCGGGCGAACCGGTCCAGCAGCGCCCGCGCTTCCACGACGACGTCGAGGCCGTCGAGGGCCGGGTTCTGCAGCCGCAGCGTGCGCATCCCCAGGACGAGCGGCATCGTGTCGCCCAGGCCCGCGGGGTGCAGGGGTGCGACCGTGAGGACGAGGACGTCGCCCTGGACGCTCAGGCGCATCGCGGCCTCCGGATCCGCGTGCACGGCGCGCTGCAGGAGCGTCCGCCAATCCGCGAGGGCGGTGCGCTGGGCCGGGACCAGCAGGCGCTCAGACATGCCGGAGCGTCACCGGATCGCCCACGTGCGCGGAGATCTCCGCGCGCTCGTCGTCGCGGATGCGACGTGCCCGCCCGGTGCGGGAGTCGACGAAGACGACCTCCGTCTCCGCGACCGTGTAGGCGACGGACCCGTCCGGCTCCGCGATGACGTAGCCCACCGTCATGGAGACGGGGCTGACGCCGGAGACGACGCAGTCGATCGCGACGGGGCCCTCGCG
>DYUK01000109.1 GCA_020743695.1 Brevibacterium senegalense
TGGGGCCGAAGGCGCGGACCGCGGGACCCAGCAGCGGCAGCCCTCCGACCAGCAGCACGGCGGACACGACGAGCGAGAGCCACATGCCGTCGAAGCCGGCACTCACCGCCCCCCGGATGTCACCCGCGCCCATGCGCTTCGCCACCCGCGGCGTCGTCGCATAGGCGAGGAAGATCATGAGGCCCAGGACCGTCTGGATGATGGTCGAGGCGATCGCGAGGCCGCCCAGCGACTGCGGCCCCAGGTGGCCGACCATCGCGGTGTCCGCCAGCAGGAACAGCGGCTCTGCGATGAGGGCGCCCAGTGCCGGCACGGCCAGGCGCAGGATCTCACGATCGACGGATCTCATTCCGGACATCCTATGACGGCCGCGGGGCCGTGCGGAGGGTGGCTCCCCCTGCACGGCCCCGCGGCCGATGATCCGCCGGACGCGTCAGGCGGTGGCGGTGCGCGCCTGCGTCGCTTCGTCGCGGACCGTGCGGCGCAGGATCTTGCCGGAGCTGGTCTTCGGCAGCTCGTCGACGATCGTCACCTCGACCGGCGCCTTGTAGCTGGCCAGGTGCTGCTTGCAGTGGTCGATGATGTCCTGCGGGCTCGCCTCCGCACCCGGCTGGAGGCTCACCTGTGCCACGACCGTCTCGCCGCGGTACTCGTCCGGCACACCCACGACGGCGCCCTCGCGGACGGCCGGGTGCGTGTAGAGGACGTCCTCGACCTCGCGCGGCCACACCTTGAAGCCGGACGCGTTGATCATGTCCTTCTTGCGGTCGACGATGAAGAGCCAGCCGTCCTCGTCCATGAAGCCCACGTCGCCGGTGCGCAGCTCGCCGCCGGGCAGCGCCTCCTCCGTCGCCTTCTGGTTGTTGAGGTACTGCTGGGCGACCATGGGTCCGGCGATCGCGACCTCACCCACCTCGCGCGGGCCCAGCGGGTTCCCGGCGTCGTCGAGGATCCGGACCATCGCATCGCGCTGCGGCAGTCCCGTCGACAGGTTGCCGGACTCCGGATCGACCGGAGCCCGCATGCCGTGGGGCACCGTCACCGCCTGCGCCGCGGTCTCGGTGAGCCCGTACCCCTGTCCCACGTAGTGCCCGGTCTTCTCCTCGAAGCGCTTGACGAGGCCCTCCGGCAGCGGCGCGCCGCCGGACATGATCGAGTGGAAGGAGCTGAACGCGTCGGCGTCGAAGGCCGGGCTCGCCATCATCGCGGTGTAGACCGTCGCGGGTCCCGCCATGAACGCGGGGCGCTCGCGCTTGAGCAGCTCGAGGAACGACGTGGGGTCGAAGCGGTGATTGAGCACCAGGGTGCCGCCGTTGGCCACGCTCGCGATCATCTGGCAGATGAAACCGGTGATGTGGAACAGCGGCGCCAGCGACACGATGCCGGAGCCCGGGGGCAGGCCCGCGTTCCGGGCCGCCATCCGGGAGTTCGACGAGATGTTCGCGTGCGCGTGCACGGCACCCTTGGCCCGGCCGGAGGTACCGGACGTGTAGCCGATGAGGGCCGGATCCTCCGGCTGCATGTCGAGCGGGACGAAGTCCGTGTCGAGGCGCTCCTCGACGAGCGTCTTGAGGTCCGGCAGGGGGATCTCCGGCAGGTCGCGGTAGGGGCCGAACACGGCCTCGGGCCCGTTCTCCGCCCAGTCGAGGTCACCGATCTGCACGACCAGCGGGATGTCTGCGACGTAGTCCTTCACCCGCATGAGGAAGAGCGCGTGCTGGACGATGACCGCCTTGACGTTCGCATCCGTGAAGACGTGCGTGAGCTCGTCCTGGTACATGGGGTTGAGGGGGACGATGACCGCGCCGGCCTTCCAGATGCCGTACGTGGCGATGAGGAAGTGCGGGGAGTTCTGCGCGTACACGCCCACCGCATCACCGGGCTGGATCCCGGACTCCACGAGATAGGCGGCGAAGGCTGTGGACTGGCGGTCGAACTCCGCATAGGTGGCCGAGGCCCCGTAGTGATTCCAGGCTGCCACGTCCGGCGAGGCCGCCACGGTCGCGGCCAGATCGCGCAGCGGGGTGGAGGCTTCGAGGGGAACGGCCTCCTCCGCGGGCAGATCGAGTGTCTTCAGCCAGGGACGATCGTCGAACCAGCTCATCGTGCGCTCCGTTCCGGGCATCGTCTCTGATGCCCCTCGTGTGCTCCGTGCGGCCTCGTCGCCGCACCGGTGGAGGACCCGGGGTCCTCCCTCATCTGACGGGCGGTGCCGGGGCCGCGACGCGACCCCGGCACCGTGTCGGTGTGATGTGTCTCAGACTACTTCGAAGAGGCCGGCCGCACCCATGCCGCCGCCCACGCACATCGTCACGACGACGTGCTTGGCACCGCGGCGCTTGCCCTCGATGAGCGCGTGGCCCACGAGGCGGGCGCCGGTCATGCCGTAGGGGTGGCCCACGGAGATGCCGCCGCCGTCGACGTTGTAGACCTCCGGATCGATGCCCAGGTGATCGCGGCAGTACAGCGCCTGCACCGCGAACGCCTCGTTGAGCTCCCAGAGTCCGATGTCGTCGATCGTGAGGCCGTGGCGCTCCAGCAGGCGCGGGATCGCGTAGATCGGGCCGATGCCCATCTCCTCGGGAGCATTGCCGGCGACGGCGATGCCCTTGTAGATGCCCAGCGGCTGCAGTCCCCGCTTCTCCGCCTCCTCCGCGCTCATGAGGACCGAGGCCGAGGCACCGTCGGAGAGCTGCGAGGCGTTGCCCGCCGTGATCGTCGGGACCTTCGAGGCGACGCCGGGATCGAGAACCGGGTTGAGTCCCTGCAGGCTCTCGAGCGTCGTGGAGGGACGGTTGCCCTCGTCCTTCTCGAGGGTGACCTCGACCTCGCTGGACTCACCGGTCTCCTTGTCGACGACGATCTTCGTCGTCGTGAGCGGGACGATCTCCTGGTCGAAGCGGCCCGCCTCCTGTGCGGCGGCGGTGCGCTGCTGGGAGCTCAGTGCGTACGCGTCCTGCGCCTCGCGGGACACGCCGTAGCGCTCCGCCACGACCTCGGCGGTGTTGAGCATGGGCAGGTACAGCTCCGGCAGGTTCTCGACCAGCCACGGGTCCTTCGCCCGGAAGGTGTTCATCTTGTCGTTCTGGACGAGCGAGATCGACTCGACGCCGCCGCCCACGGCGACCCGCATGCCGTCGTGGACGATCTGCTTCGCGGCGGTCGCGATCGCCATGAGGCCGGAGGCGCACTGGCGGTCGACGGACATGCCCGCCACGGAGGTGGGCAGGCCCGCGCGCATCGCGGCCTGGCGGGCGATGTTGCTGCCCTGCGCACCCTGCTGCAGGGCCGCGCCGAAGACGACGTCCTCGATCTCCGCCGGATCGACGCCGGAGCGCTCGACCGCGTGGCGGATCGCGTGCCCCGCCAGCTCCTGCGACTGGGTGTTGTTGAACGCGCCGCGGTACGCCTTGCCGATGGGCGTGCGGGCGGTGGACACGATGACTGCCTGAGTCATGGTTCTCCTTCTGATGGCTGGTGGCGGTGGATGTCAGATGTCGATGAGGCGGCCCAGCTCATCGCGCTGGGCGTCCGCTCTGCCGGCTGCGACCTCGTCGAGCTTGGCCCGCTTGAGCAGCAGATGGACGGGGAACTCCCAGGTCATGCCGTTCCCGCCGTGGAACTGCAGAACCTCCTCCACAATACGGGAGGTGTGAGCCTTCGCATACGCACTGGCCGTCCGCACGGCGATCGCCGCGTCGGTCCGGCTGAGCGTCCCCGCGTCCGCCGCATCGACGGAGCGGACCGCGGACAGCGCGGCCGCTCGCAGCTGGTTGCCGACGATCCAGGCCTCCGCCAGACGGTGCTTGATCGCCTGGAACGAGCCGATCGTGCGGCCGAACTGGCGACGCTCCTTCACGTAGTCGAGCGCCAGGTCGAACGCCGCGTCGACGATGCCGGACTGCTCGCAGGCCAGGACGGCCAACGAGTCCAGCAGGGCCCGCTCGAGAGCGCGCTGCGCGCCGTCGCCCACCGCGATGACGCGGCCGCGGATGCCAGCCAGCTTCACCTCGGACAGGCGCCGGGTCTCGTCCAGCGAGGGGAACGTCGCGATCTGCGCGTCGGAGGCGTTCGCGACGGCGATGACGAGGGCACCGCCCACCGTCCGCGCCGGGACGATGAGCAGGTCGCTGCGGTGGGCGTCCGCGACACCGTGGACGATGCCGATGAGCTCGACCGTGCGGCCGGGCTCCAGCGGATCGTCCGCGACGGTGGGACCCGCCGGGTTGGCGGACACGTGGAGCGAGCCCGTCCACTTGCTGGCCGTCAGGTCGATCGCGAGGACCGCGGTCGTCTCCTCCGCCGCCAGGCGGCGCAGGAGCTTGTGGGCGGGGCCGTCCGCGCCGGTCCGCCGCTCCGCCGCGGCGGCGCGGAAGACGACGCGCGAGGCGATGACGGCGGAGCTGAGGAACAGCGACGGTGCCGCCGCGCGCCCCAGCTCGCCCGCGACGGTGCCCGCGGCGGACAGGCCGGCGCCGTCCCCGCCGTCCGCCTCCGGGATGACGAGGCCCGCGAGCTCGAGCTCGTCGAAGACACCGTCGTCGACGGCCTGCAGGTCGAAGTGCGGATCGTCGTAGACGCGGGCCACCTCGTGCGCGGGTGCGCGGTCGGCCAGCAGCGCGCGCACGCTGCTGCGCAGATCCTCGTCGATGTCCGACTGGAGGAGGTCGATGTCGCTCATCGGGGCATCTCCTTGAAGGGAACGTCCTTGTCCGTGCGGTGCTCGCCGGGCAGCCCCAGCACGCGTTCGGCGATGACGTTGAGGAGCACCTCCGTCGTCCCGCCCTCGATCGAATTGCCCTTCGCCCGCAGGTAGCGGTAGACGGGGTTCCGACCGGTCATCGAGTAGTCGGTGGGTCTGCGGTTCTCCCACGAGTCGTAGCGCAGGCCGTCGATGCCGCGCATGCGGATGTCCAGGTCGGACAGCGCCTGCGCGGTGCGCGCGAAGGTGACCTTCGACCCGGATCCCTCCGGACCGGGGCGACCGGCCGCCAGCTTCTGACCCAGCTGCTGCCCGGTGACGCGCAGCACCTCGGCGTCGACCCAGTGGCCCAGGAGCTCATCCCGCAGGACGGGGCTGCGGTGGTGGGTCGCCGTCCGCCACGCGTCCGCGACGACACCGATCATCCCGCCCTCACGGGGCATGCCGCCGCCGATCGAGACGCGCTCGCTGTTGAGTGTCGTGTTCGCGACGCGCCAGCCCTCGCCCTCCGCGCCCAGACGGCGGGAGTCGGGGACGACCGCGCCGTCCAGGAACACCTCGTTGAACTCCGCCTCACCGGTGATCTGGCGCAGCCCGCGGGTCTCGACCCCCGGCTGCTTCATGTCGATGAGGAAGTAGGTGAGGCCCTTGTGCTTGGGGACGTCGACGTCTGTGCGCGCGACGAGGATCGCGATGTCCGCGTTCTGCGCACCGGAGGTCCACACCTTCTGGCCGGACACCGTCCACTCGTCGCCGTCGCGCACAGCGCGGGTCGCGACCGCCGCCAGATCGGAGCCCGCGCCGGGCTCCGAGAACAGCTGGCAGAAGATGCGGCGCAGCGTGAAGATGTCCCGCAGCAGTCCCTTCTGCTCGTCCGTGCCGTAGACGACGATCGTGGGTGCGGCCATGCCGAAGCCGATCGAGTTGCGGCCGGGGTCCGGCTGCGAGAGCCCCGCGGACGCCACCTGCTCCCGCGCGTAGCCGCGCAGGCTCGAGGGCACCTCGAGGCCGCCGCAATCGCGGGGGAAGTCGACCCAGGCGAGGCCGTGGTCGAAGAGGATGTCCCACACCTGTGTGTCATCGCTGATCCCCACCGCGGCGGCCGCGGCCGCGGACACGGCGGCGTCGATCGCCTCCGCGCCCGCGGTCCGCTCCGTCTGCGACAGGACACCGTCCTGCTCAGTCATCGTCCGTCCTCACGCCTTCGGTCCGCCGGCGACGTAGATGACCTGTCCGGACACGAAGCCCGCACCCTCGCTGGCGAGGAACGATGCGGTGTGCGCGATGTCCTCCGGCTTGCCGGAGCGCGCGACCGGGATCTGCGCGACGGCGCCCTTGACGAAGTCCTCGAAGTCGATGCCCACCCGCTCGGCGGTCGCCTTCGTCATGTCCGTCTCGATGAAGCCCGGGGCGATCGCGTTCGCGGTCACGCCGAACTTCCCCAGCTCGATCGCGTAGGTCTTCGTCATGCCCTGGATGCCGGCCTTGGCCGCGGAGTAGTTCGTCTGCCCGCGGTTGCCCAGCGCGGACGTCGAGGACAGGGAGATGACGCGGCCGAACTTCTGCTCGACCATGTGTCCCTGCACCGCGCGGGTCATGAGGAAGTTGCCGGTCAGGTGGACGCCCAGGACGGTGTCGAAGTCGTCCTGCGTCATCTTGAACAGCATGTTGTCGCGGATGATGCCCGCGTTGTTCACGAGGACGGTGGGAGCGCCCAGCTCGTCCGCGACGCGCTGGACGGCCGCGGCGACCTGCTGCTCGTCGGCCACGTTCGCGCCGATGCCCAGGGCTTCGCCGCCCGCCGCACGGATGCGGCCCACGACGTCCGCGGTGTCCTCCTCGCGCAGGTCGATGACGGCGACCTTCATGCCGTCGGAGGCGAGGCGTTCGGCGATCGCGGCGCCGATGCCCCGGGCTCCTCCGGTGACGATCGCGGTGCGGGTGGGGGTCTGGCTCATCGTGCGGTGTCCTTCCTGTACTTCTTGATCTCGTTGCGGGCGATGGCGCGCTTGTGCACCTCGTCCGGGCCGTCCGCCAGACGCAGCGTCCGGAGCCCTGCCCACCATCCTGCCAGCGGGAAGTCCTGCGTGACACCGCCGCCGCCGTGGACCTGGATGGCGCGGTCCAGGACCTTGAGCGCCATCGTGGGGGCGACGACCTTGATCTGGGCGATCACGTTCTTCGCGACCTTGTTGCCGTGCTTGTCCATCATGTCCGCGGCGTGGAGCGTGAGCAGGCGGGCCTGGTCGATCTCCATGCGGGATTCCGCGATCCAGTCCTGGATGTTCGCGCGCTCGGAGATCTTCTGGCCGAAGGTGACCCGCGACTCCGCGCGCTTGACCATGAGCTCCAGCGCGCGCTCGGCGACGCCGATCGAACGCATGCAGTGGTGGATCCGGCCGGGGCCCAGACGAGCCTGGCTGATCGCGAAGCCCTCGCCCTCGCCCTTGAGCACGTCCTTCGCGGGGACGCGGACCTGGTCGAACGTGACCTCCGCGTGGCCCTCGCGGTCGTTGTAGCCGAAGACGGACAGGTTGCGCTCGACGGTGACGCCGGGCGCGTCGATCGGGACGACCATCATCGACTGCTGGCGGTGCGTCTCCGCGTTGGGGTCCGTCTTGCCCATGACGATGAGCACCTTGCAGTTGGGGTGCAGGGCGTTCGAGGTGAACCACTTGCGGCCGTCGAGGATGTACTCGTCGCCGTCCTTCTTCATGAGCATCTCGATGTTCGTCGCGTCCGACGAAGCGACGGCGGGCTCGGTCATCGCGAAACCGGAGCGGATCTCGCCGTCCAGCAGCGGCTTGAGCCACTTCTCCTTGTGCTCGTCCGTGCCGAAGAGGGTGAGCACCTCCATGTTGCCCGTGTCCGGCGCGTTGCAGTTCATCGTCTCCGGCGCGAACTCGATCGAGCGGCCCATGATCTCCGCGAGGTGCGCGTACTCGAAGTTCGTGAGGCCGGGGCCCCACTCCTTGTGCGGCTGGAAGAGGTTCCACAGGCCGCGCTCGCGCGCCTCGACCTTGAGGTCCTCGATGATCTGGGGCTGGTGGTGCGGGGTGTCCGCCGCCGCCATCTGCTCCTCGTAGACGGCCTCGGCGGGGTAGATCTTCTCGTCCATGAATGCGAGGAGCTTCTGCCTGTACTCCTCGCCCCTCTTCGTCGTCTCCAGCATGTCGGCTTCCCTTCTGTCGTGGTGGCGCATCCGTGCGCCGGTGGTTCGTCTGGGGTGGGCAGTCCGGTGGATCAGTCCGCCGGCGCGGATGCGCGCAGCTTCGCCTGGTAGCGGCGCATCCCACCCAGCCAGCGGTCGTAGTCGGAGCCCTTCATGCGGTACATGTCGAGCACTTCGGGGTGGGGCAGGATGAGGAACTCCTCGCGGTCGACGGCGTCCAGCACCATCGTGGCGACCGCGTCCGGCTCCAGCACGGAGCCGGCCTCCGACACGGCCTTCTGCGCGGCGAGCGCGTCGCCGGTCTTGGGTGCGGTCCCGTCGCCCCAGAGGATCTTCGTGTTGACGCCCATGGGCGCCAGGACGGACACGCGGACCCCGTCGTCGCCGTAGGTGACCGACAGCCACTCCGCGAAGGCCAGTGCCGCGTGCTTCGTGACCGCGTAGCCCGCGGACCCGATCTGTGTGAGCAGGCCCGCCGCCGAGGCCGTCGCGACGAAGTACCCCTCTCCCCTGTCCGTCCAGTCGGGGATGAGCCGCTGCGCGGCGCGGATGTGCGCGCGCAGGTTCACATCGATGATCGTGTCCCAGTCCCCGTCGTCCCCCAGGCCGGAGGCGCCGCCGATCCCCGCGTTCGCGAAGTAGAGGTCGATGCCGCCCAGCTGCTGCCGCGCCTGGGTCAGCAGTGTGTCGACGCCCTCGTTCGAGGAGACGTCGCCGGTCCAGTGGGCCTGTCCCAGGCCGGCGGCGGTCTGCGCGACGGCGGGGTCGAGATCGGCCAGGAGCACGCGGGCCCCGCGGTCGACGAGTTCTGCGGCGAGGGCGGCGCCGATGCCGCCTGCCGCTCCGGTCACCACTGCGGTCCGGCCATTCACATCCATTCGGGACTCCTTCCGCACCGCCCACCGCCTTGTGAGCTGGCTTACCCCTATCTATAGTTGAGGATGACCTCGATTTCAAGTGGTTGCCGATCGTTCGTTCACTGCCGAAGGGCGATCCCCGGCGTCGAGGCCCGGCCGTCGGGCCGCCCCGGCCCCGGCCGCACCCGCATGATCCGAAGGAGCATCATGGTCCAGCAGTCCACCGCGCTCTCCCTCCCGTCGATCCTCCTGCCGTGGGTCGCCGCGCGTCCGGACGAGCCCGCCCTCCTCACGCCCCCGGGCGAGGACCGGCGGATCCTCACGTGGGCGCGGCTGCTGGGGGAGGTCGCGCGGGTGCGGGACCGGTTCCGGGCGGCGGGGATGGAGCCCGGCGACCGGATCGTCCTCATCGCGCCCACGTGCCCGGAGTTCATGACGGAGTTCTTCGGCGCGCAGGCGGCCGGGCTGGTCGTCGTCGCGGTCAACCCGCTGTCGACGACACGGGAGATCGACTACCTCCTGGAGGATTCGGGAGCGCGGATGGTCGTCGCACATCCGGCGCGCGCGGACGCGGGCCGGGCATCCGCGGAGGCGGCGGGACTGCCTCTCCACCTCATCGAGACGGTGTCACCGGACGGGCCATCGATCCGGCCGCAGGACGGAGATGTCCCGTTCGAGTCGACACCGCGCTCGGGCGACGATCTGGCGGTGCTGCTCTACACCTCGGGTACGACGGGTCGCCCCAAGGGCGCGATGCTGACGGTGTCGAACCTGCTGGCGACGGTCGGGATCGTCCGGGAGATGATCGACGTGCAGGACGGAGACCGCTGGGCGACGGGGCTGCCGCTGTTCCATGTCTTCGGCCTCGTGACCGTCACGCTCTCCGCGCTCACCGCGGGCGTGCCGATCACGCTGTTCCCGCGGTGGGACCCGTCCGCGTTCCTCGCCGCCCTCACGGAGGACCGGATCTCGATCATCTCCGGCGTCCCGACCATGTGGATGTCGGTGCTCGCCGAGGCCACGGTCGCCTCCGGGGACGAGGCGCCGTCGCTGCGGGCCGTCAGCTCCGGCGGTGCTGCGATCTCCGGCCAGGTGCTGCGCAGCTTCGAGGAGCGGTTCGGCGCTCCCGTCGTCGAGGGGTACGGGCTCACGGAGACCAGCGCCGTCGGCACGTTCAACCCGATCGTGGGCGTGCGGAAGGTAGGCAGCGTCGGCTGCCCGGTCCCGCGGATGGAGGTGCGGGTCGTCGACCTGGACGGCCGCGAGGTGGACGCCGGCGTCGACGGGGAGATCTGCCTCCGCGGTCCCGCCGTCATGGCCGGCTACTGGAACCGTCCGGAGGCGACCGCCGAGGTGCTGGATGCGGACGGCTGGTTCCGCACCGGAGACATCGGCCGGGTCGACGAGGACGGCTACCTCTTCATCATCGACCGGATGAAGGACCTCATCCTCCACGGCGGGTACAACGTGTACCCGCGCGAGGTCGAGGAGGTCCTCTACGAGATCCCGGGCGTCCGGGAGGCGGCGGTCATCGGCACCCCGGACGACACGTACGGCCAGCAGGTCACCGCAGTCATCGCGCGGACGCCGGATTCCGATCTCGATGCCGCGGAGGTCGAGCGGGTGACGCGCGAGAAGCTGGCCGCCTACAAGATCCCCCGCATCGTCGAGTTCGTCGAGGAGCTGCCCAAGGGCCCGTCGGGGAAGATCCTCAAGCGCGCGATCGCACTCCCCCGCACCTGAGCGGCGGCGTGTCGCGCTCAGTCGAAGCGCGACACGTCGCCCGCACCCGCGCGACGGACGACCGGGGCGCCCTCCGTGAAGTCGATGACGCTCGTGGGCACGACCCCGGGCACGCCGGACTCGATGATGAGGTCGACGTCGTTGCCGATCGCGGCCGCCACGTCCTCCGCGTCCGTGAGCGGATCGTCGTCACCGGGCAGCAGCAGGGTGGACGACAGGATCGGCTCCCCCACCTCCTCGACGAGCGACAGCGACAGGGGGTTCTCCGGGATGCGGGCGCCCACGGAGTTCTTCTTGGGGTGCATCATCTTCTTGGGCACCTCCTTCGTCGCCTTCATGATGAAGGTGTACGGCCCCGGGATGAGCGACTTGATCGTCCGGAACGCGTGGTTGTCGAGGATGACGAACTGGCCCAGCTGTGCGAAGTCGTGGCACATGAGCGTGAAGTGGTGCTTCGAGTCCAGCTGCCGGATGCGGGTGATCCGCTCGATCCCCTCCTTGTTCTCCAGCGCGCAGCCCAGCGCATAGCAGGAGTCAGTCGGGTAGGCGATGAGCCCGCCGGTGCGGATGACCTCCGCCGCCTGCCGGATCAGGCGCGGCTGCGGATCGACCGGATGGATCCTCAGAATCTTCGCTCTCATGGCCCCATCGTAGTGGCTGGACTCACCGATCGAGCGGAACGATCACTTCCCGGCGGCGCAGCGAGCTCACGGCGGACCGCCTGCCGATCGGCAGTCCGGCCCCGGTCCGCAGGTCCGAGGCGATGAGGTTGTTGACCCAGCGCGCCTTCGGATCCGCATCGACGAGGAACGCCTTGAGCAGCAGCGTCGCCGGCAGCGCCAGCAGTGCGCCCAGAGCCCCCAGGACCCAGTACCAGAACAGCAGCGACAGGAAGCTGATGAACGGGGTGACCCCCACCGACTCCCCCGTGAACTTGGGCTGGATGATCGACTGGATCACGAAGTTGAGCACCGAGTAGGCGATGACGACCCAGAGGGCCGCCACCCATCCCTGGTCGACGAGCGCCAGCAGGGCCGGCGGCACGAGGCCGATGACGAAGCCCACGTTGGGGATGTAGTTCGTGAGGAACGCGAGCACGCCCCACACGAGAGCGAGCGGGACGCCGATGATCTCGAGCGCGATGACGTCCAGGAACGCGACGATGAGGCCGAAGATCGTCGCGACGACCCAGTAGCGGCGCACCCCCTGCGCGAACGAGGTGAGGGCCTGCGCGAAGCGGGGACGGACGGCGGCCGTGGCGCGCAGACGGTGATCGATCGACATCGAGTCCATCGCGACGAAGAAGACCGCCATGACGACGGAGGTGAGCAGCCCGACAACCGTCGACACGTTGCTGAACACCGCCCCGGCGGCGCCCGCGACCGAGTTCGCGTCGATCGCCGCCAGCTGGTCCTCGAGGAACGCGGGCGTGAGCCCCATCGTCGCGAGCCACTCCGCCGAGTCCTGCACGATCTGCAGCATCTTCTCCGTGTACGACGGCAGGAGGATGACTAGGCGGGCGATCGACCAGCCGGTGAGCGCGAAGAACGCGGCCAGCAGGGCCAGGACCACGAGCACCGTCACCATCGCCGCGACGAAGCGTGGCACCCGCAGCCGGATGAGGTGCGCCTGCAGCGGGTGGACGATGATGACGAGGTTGAGCGCGAGGAAGACCGGGGCGACGATCGACTGCAGCTCGCGGAACACGGCGATCGTCACGACGAGCGCCGCGATCCCCACCGTCACGAGCACGTAGCGGGGCAGCCCCCACGCGGTCGGTCCCGACTCCGCCGTCCCCGCGGCCGGAGCCGCATCCGCGAGGTCCGGACGTGCCGTCGGCTGCGACGCGTCCGCGCTCACCGGCGGATCACCGCCGCTTCCGCTTCTCGCGGATCCGCATGCCCAGCTGGATGGGCGTGCCGGTGAAGTCGAAGGTTTCCCGGAGGCGGCGCAGGATGAACCGGCGGTAGCCCGGGTCCAGGAACCCCGTCGTGAAGAGCACGATGTGCGGCGGCCGGTGCGAGACCTGCGTGCCGAACAGGATGCGCGGCTGCTTGCCGCCGCGCACCGGGTGCGGGTTGGCGGCGACCAGCTCGCCCAGGAACGCGTTGAGGCGGCTCGTGGGGATCCGGCGGTCCCAGCCCGCCAGCGCCGCGTCCAGTGCGGGCACGAGCTTCTCCGCATGCCGACCGGTCTTGGCGGAGATGTTGACCCGCGGCGCCCAGGACACGTGCGCCAGGTCCTTCTCGATCTCCCGCTCCAACCAGTGCCTGCGCTCCTCGTCGAGGAGGTCCCACTTGTTGAAGGCGAGCACCAGAGCGCGCCCGGCCTCCGTCGCGCTGCGGACGATGCGGATGTCCTGCTCGCTCAGCGGCTCGCTGGCCTCGAGCAGCACGAGGGCAACCTCTGCGCGCTCCAGCGCGGTCTGCGTGCGCAGCGACGCGTAGTACTCCGCGCCGCTGGCCTGGCGGGCGCGCTTCTTGATGCCGGCGGTGTCGACGAAGCGCCACTGCCGCCCGCCCAGGTCCACCAGCTGGTCGACGGGGTCGCGCGTCGTGCCCGCGACGTTGTCGACGAGGACCCGGTCCTCCTTAGCGAGGTGGTTGAGCAGCGAGGACTTCCCCACGTTGGGCCGACCCACGAGCGCGATGCGACGCGGTCCGCCCGGCTCCTCGGCCGCGTCGACCTGGGAGAACTCCGGCAGCACCTCGACGATGACGTCCAGCAGGTCCGCGACGCCGCGGCCGTGCATGGCGGAGACCGTGTGCGGCTCGCCCAGTCCCAGCGACCACAGTTCCGCCGCCTGGATCTCGCCGCGCTCGTCGTCGACCTTGTTCGCCGCGAGGATGACGGGCTTGCCGGCCCGGCGCAGCATCCGCACGACGTGCTCGTCCGTCGAGGTCACCCCGGTCGTCACGTCGACGACCAGGAGGACCGCGTCCGCCTGGTCGACCGCGATCTCCGCCTGTCCGGCGATGCGGGAGGCCATGCCGCGCGCGTCGATGTCCCAGCCGCCCGTGTCGACGAGTGTGAGGGGACGACCGCCCCATTCCGCGGAGTAGCGGACGCGGTCGCGGGTCACGCCCGGCACATCCTCGACGACGGCCTCGCGGCGGCCCAGGATGCGGTTGACGAGCGTCGACTTGCCCACGTTGGGCCGGCCCACGATCGCGAGCACCGGCGCCGGCTTCAGGAGGGCCGGGGCCGCGTCGTCGGCCTCGAAGGCCTCGAGCAGCGCGCGGTCCTCCTCCTCGAGCTCGTAGGCCTCGAGCCCGCTGCGCAGCGACTGGGCGCGCTGGTGGGCCTCCTCCTCGTCGATCGCCGCGAGCCGGTCGACGAGGTCGTCGTCCGGGTCCGGGGTGAAGTCCGCGTCCGGCTCCGCTGCCGGGTCGTCGTGGGGGTGTGTCATGAGGAGGTGCCTTCCAGGAGCGTGAGCACGGCCTCCACGGCCTCGTCGAAGCTCACGTTCGTCGTGTCGAGTGTGTGGACGCCGTCCGCCGCGGTGAGGAAGCTGGTCGTCTCCGAGTCCCGACGGTCGCGATCCGCGACCAGTCCGCGGGTCGCCTCGAGGGACGCCGCGTCCGCCGTCCCGTGCAGTTCCTGCGAGCGCCGGGCGATCCGGACGGACTCGTCCGCCGTCATGAGGATCCGCACGTCCGCGTCCGGTGCGACGACGGTCGTGATGTCGCGGCCCTCGACGACGATCCCCGGCGTCGTCTGCGCGATGATCTCACGCTGGCGCTCGATGAGCTCGTCGCGCGCGTCCTGCACGCCGGACACGGTCTGGACGTTCTGGGACACCTGCGGCTCCCGGATGTCCTCCGTCACGTTGATCCCGTCGATCTCCACGGAGAACGCGTCCGGGTCCGTCGAGATCTCCAGTTCCGCACCGCGGACCAGCTCGACGACGTCGCCGGGGTCCGTCACCCCGCGGTTGAGGCACAGCCAGGCTGTCGCGCGGTACATCGCACCGGTGTCCAGATAGCCGTAACCCAGCCGTCGTGCCACTTCCTTCGACGTGCTGGACTTGCCGACCCCGCTGGGACCGTCGATCGCGATGACTGCCATGCTCTGCACCCTCTCGTGCTGTACCTCGTGTCTGGAGTCCAACCCTATCCGTCCGCGGGACCGGAATCGTGCGGCGCGACGGGCCCGGTCGCATCCGTCTCCGCCTGGTCCGGCAGCCTCCACCCGCGGGCGCTCAGTCCGGCGACGAGGTCCTGGACCCGATCGGGCAGCACCATGATGTCGAGGCTGCCCAGCCGGTGTCCCGTCGCGTGGTCGATGCGGACGTCCTCCACGTTGATGCCCAGCTGGTGCACGTCCGTGAACAGGCGCGCCAGTCCGCCGGGCTCGTCGCCCACGACGACGGTGACGATGCCGTAGACCACGGGCTGCTGACCGTGCTTGCCCGGCACCCGCTGGTGGCCCTCGTTGCCCGCCGCGATCGCCTGCGCGATCGTCGCGTAGCCGCCGGGGCCCAGGTCCAGGGCGCCGATGACCGCGTCGAGGTCCGCGCGCACCCCGGTGAGCACGTCGCGCACCTCGGACGCGTTGCCCGCGAGGATCTGCGTCCACAGTCCCGGGTCCGAGGCCGCGATCCGGATGACGTCCCGCAGCCCCTGCCCGGCCAGTGCGATCCCGTCGACCGGCATCTCGATGAGCTGCGCCGCCATGAGCGAGGCGAGCACCTGCGGCGCGTGCGAGACCCGGGCGACCGAGGAGTCGTGGAACTCCGGCTCGAGGTGCAGGACCGTGGCGCCCACGGCCTCGGCGACGGCGACGACCTGCGCCAGCCGCGCCGGCGGCGTGTCGTCGTCCGAGCAGACGACCCACGGGCGCGCCTCGAAGAGGTCGACCCGGGCGGAGACCGCACCGGACCGCTCGCGGCCGGCCATGGGGTGGGACCCGATGTAGCGGTCCAGCTCATCCCCCGCCGAGGCCGCGCGGACCCGGTCGAGGATCGTCCCCTTGACGCTCGCGACGTCCGTCACGGTCGCCTGCGGCAGCGCCCGCAATTGGTCGACGATGACGTCCGCCGCGACGTCCGGGGGCGCTGCGACGACGACCAGCTCCGTGTCCGGGTGCGGGTCCGACAGCGCGCCTGCGCCCATGTCCGCGGCCAGGCGGCCCGCGGTGGGCGAGGTGTCCTGCAGTGTCACCGCGCAGCCGGCGCGCGTGAGCCCCAGACCCACGGACGTGCCCAGCAGTCCCGCCCCCACGATGTGCACGCGGTGCGGGAGGTCGGCTCGACTCACAGATCGACGGCCTTCATGAGGTCGGCCAGCTCGTGCGGGCGCAGGGCGCGCAGCTTGCCGGGCCGCTGCTCCGCGAGTGCGATGGGTCCGAAGTGGGTGCGGACGAGGCGCTCGACGGGGGTGCCCACGGCCTCGAGCAGCCGGCGGACGATCCGGTTGCGGCCGGAGTGCAGGACGACCTCGACGAGGGCGTGGCCCGGGGTCGAGTCGACGAGTCGGAACGAGTCGACGTGCGCGATCCCGTCCTCCAGCTCGATCCCGTCGCGCAGCCGGGCGCCCGCGTCGCGGGGCACCGGACCGCGCACCTGTGCGAGGTAGGTCTTGGGGATCTCGTACCGGGGGTGCGTGAGGCGGTTGCTGAGCTCGCCGTCGTTCGTGAGGAGCAGCAGCCCTTCCGTGTCGTAGTCGAGACGGCCCACGTGGAAGAGCCGCTCCGGGCGGTCGCGGACGAACTCCGCGATCGACCGGCGGCCCTCCGGGTCGCTCATCGCCGTCACGACCTTCCCCGGCTTGTTGAGGGCCAGGTAGACCTTCTCCGGGCTGGTCGTGATCCGCATCGTGTCGACGTGGACGGCCTGCGTCTCCGGGTCGACGCGGGTGCCCAGTTCGCGGACGACGACGCCGTCGACCTCGACGCGCCCCTCCGTGATGAGGGTCTCGCACGCGCGGCGGGAGCCCAGTCCCGCATCCGCGAGGACCTTCTGCAGGCGCACACCGTCCTCGCGGTGCACGTCGGAGACCGGGCCGGACGCCTGCGCGGCGCGCTGGTGGCGATCGCGGCGCGACGGACGGCGGGAACGATGGCCGGGAGACCGGGGGTCGGAAGTGCTCATTCCCCCATTATCCCGAACTCGGCGCCATCCGCCGCACCGGCCTCGCCGGCGCGCAGCGCATCGTCGCCCTCCGGCAGGAACGGGGCGATGTCCGGCAGGTCCTCGATCCGCTCCAGTCCGGCGACTTCGAGGAACGCGGGGGTGGTGACGAACCGCACGCCGCCGGTCGTCTCATCCGCCCCCGCCTCGACGATGAGGCCCCGCAGCAGGAGCGTGCGGACGACGCCGTCGACGTTGACGCCCCGGATCGCGGAGATCCGCGCGCGGGTGACCGGCTGCCGGTACGCGATGACGGCGAGGGTCTCGAGGGCTGCCTGCGACAGCCGTGCCGTCTGCCCGGCCGTGAGGAACGCGGAGACGACGTCGTGCTGCTCCGGCCGCGAGTAGATCCGCCAGCCGCCGGCGGCCCGCGCCAGTCGGAAGCCGCGCCGGCGGCCGTCGCGGTCGCCGTCGTAGTCGGCCGCCAGCTCCTCCAGCCCGCGGGCGACCTCGTCCGGCTCGACGCCCAGGCCGTCGCTCAGCTGCGCGACGGTCACCGGGTGGTCGACGACCATGAGGACGGCTTCGAGGCCGGCCAGCAGCTCCGCCGTGGGTTCAGTCATCGTCGTCCCCGTCCGCGGCCGCGTCCGTCTCCGCCTCCGAAGCGGTGGCCGGGTCGTCCGCCGAGGTCGCGGCCGGGTCCGTCTCCCCCGTGCGCGCCGCGACGGTGAGGGGACCCAGCGCCTCGGGCTGGTCGAATGTGCACAGGCCCGCCTTGAAGAGCTCGAGGAGCGCGAGGAACCGCGCGACGACGACGAGGCGCGAGTCCGCGTCCTCGACGAGGGCTGCGAAGTCGATGCGCTCCTGACCGCGCAGACGGGCGAGGACGAGCGCGCGCTGCTCCGTCACGGACACGCGCGCGTCGTGCAGGTGGTCGAGCGCGACGGACGGCGGCGTCCGGTCCCGCGAGACGACCGCCGCGTACACCGCCGCCAGCACGGGTCCGGAGGTCTGGAAGTCCAGCGGCGGCAGGAGGCGCAGGAAGTCCTCCTCGAGCGGCACCGCCCGCGGCACCGCCTGCCCCGCGTCCTCCATCCGCTGGGCGAGCACGCGCGAGACCTCCTTGTACGCGCGGTACTGCAGGAGACGTGCGAAGAGGAGGTCGCGGGCCTCGAGCAGCTCGAGGTCCAGCTCGTCCTCGACCTCCGCCCCCGGCAGCAGTCGGGCCAGCTTGAGGTCCAGCAGGGTCGCGGCGACCAGCAGGAAGTGGCTCAGCTCGTCCAGCCCGCGCGTGCCGCGCAGGGTCGCGACGTGGGCCAGGAAGTCGTCCGTCACCTCCGCCAGCGCGATCTCCGTGATGTCGAGCGACCGGCGGGCGATGAGGTCGAGGAGCACGTCGAAGGGGCCGGAGAAGTTCTCCAGCTCGACGGTGAACCCGGACACGGAGCCGGCCGCGGCCTCGGCGTCGTCCGCGGGGCCCGCGGTCGCCTGCTCCGACGACTGCTCCGGCGCCTGCGCCAGTGTCAGGGCGCGCCTCCGCGGGCGATGAGCTCGCGTGCCAGCCGGCGGTAGGAGTCCGCCCCGCGGTGCGAGGGCGCGAAGGTCGTGATGGGCTCCGCCGCGACCGTCGCGTCCGGGAACTTGACCGTCCGGTTGATGACGGTCTCGAACACCGTCTCGCCGAACGCGTCGACGACGCTCGCGATGACCTCGCGGGCGTGGAGGGTGCGGCCGTCGAACATCGTCGCGAGGATGCCGTCGATCGTGAGCGACGGGTTGAGGCGGTCCTGCACCTTCTCGATCGTCTCGACCAGCAGCGCGACACCGCGCAGCGCGAAGAACTCCGTCTCGAGCGGGATGATGACGCCGTGCGCGGCCGTGAGCGCGTTGACGGTCAGCAGGCCCAGGGACGGCTGGCAGTCGACGAGGATCACGTCGTACTCGTCGGACACCTTCGCGAGCGCGCGCGCCAGCACCTGCTCGCGGGCGACCTCGCCCACCAGCTGGATCTCCGCCGCGGACAGGTCGATGTTCGCGGGCATGACGTCGATGTCCGCGACCGCCGTCTGGTGGATCACTTCGTGCGGGTCCAGGCGACCGTTCATGAGCACGTTGTAGACGGACTGATCGAGCGAGTTCGGGTTGATGCCCAGTCCCACGGACAGGGCGCCCTGCGGGTCGAAGTCGACCAGCAGCACGCGGCGGCCGTACCCGGCCAGCGCCGCACCCAGGTTGATCGACGACGTCGTCTTGCCCACGCCGCCCTTCTGGTTCACCATCGCGATGATGCGTGCGGGCCCGTGTCCGTCGAGCGGCGCAGGCTCCGGGAACTCCCGGACCGGGCGCCCGGTGGGGCCCGGTGCTGCGTCGGACTCGATGTCGAGCCGCTGCTGCGAGTCTGCCACGTGCTTCCTCATCTCCTCGCTACTACGGTCTGGCTCAGCCTATCGCGCGGGGGTGGGTCGAGGCGTACACCTCGCGGAGCGACTGCACGGTCACCCGCGTGTAGATCTGGGTCGTGACGACGGACGCGTGGCCCAGGAGCTCCTGCACGACGCGGATGTCCGCCCCTCCCTCCAGCAGGTGGGTCGCGAAGGTGTGGCGCAGCGTGTGGGGCGTGACCCCCTCGACGCCCGCCTGCTCCGCCGCGCGGCGCACGATCGTCCACGCGGACTGGCGGCTGAGCCTGCCACCGCGCTGGTTGAGGAAAACGGCGCCGGCCCGGTCCGTGCTGCGGGCCCGCGCGGCGAGTGCGGGCCGGCTGCGGACCAGCCACGCGTCCAGCGCTGTGCGCGCGTGGGAGCCCACCGGTACCAGCCGCTCCTTCGCCCCCTTCCCGTAGAGGCGCACGGTCCCGTGGGCGAGGTCGAGGTCGTCGAGGTCGAGGCCCACGGCCTCGCTGATGCGGGCGCCGGTCGCGTAGAGCAGCTCCAGCAGCGCCGCCGCCCGCTGCTGGACGGCCTCGTCGCCCTGGGTCGTGCGCAGCAGCGCCTCCACCTGGGACAGGGTGAGGCCGGACGGCAGCCGCTCCGCCTGCCGGGGCGGCGGCAGCGCGGCGGCGGGATCGCTCGTGACGACCCCCTCGCCCAGCAGGTGGTCGTGGAGGCGGCGGATCGCGACGACGATGCGGGCGCGGGAGGCCGGCGCGAGGCCGTCCTCCTCGAGGCGCGCGCGGAACGCCAGCAGATCCTGCTCCGTCACCTGGGAGAAGGCGGCGGTCCCCCGGTCGTCGAGCCACGCCAGGTAGCGGCCCAGGTCGCGCGCGTAGGCATCGACCGTGTTGCGCGAGAGACCGCGCTCCAGCTCGATGAGCGTGAGGTAGTCCTCGACGGGGGCCCGCAGGGCGCGCGGGACCTCGGGCAGCAGTTGGGCGCCGTGGCGTGCCACGTCAGTCCCTGCGCGTCGCCGCCGGCGCGGGCCAGGGGGCGTCGACGGGACGCAGACCGGTGTACCCGCGGGCACGTGCGTGGTCCGCGTGGAGGATCGCCAGCGCCGCGGCGGCGTTGCGGATCCGTCCGGCCAGCACGGCCTCGACCGCCTCGTCCAGCGGGACCCAGCGGGGGACGATCCCGCTCTCCTCGCCCTCGCGCGGTGTGCGCCGCTCCTGCGGCAGCGCGCGGATGCCGCGTGCCAGATAGATGCGGATGAGCTCCGAGGACCCGCCGGGCGTGGGGTGGAGGTCCGCCAGCGTCGCCCAGTCCCGGGCCTCGAGGTCCGTCTCCTCCCCCAGTTCGCGGGCCGCCGCGATCCACGGCTGCTCGTCCGCGATGTCGCGCAGGCCCGCGGGCACCTCCCAGTCGCGCGTGCGGATGGGGTGGCGGTACTGCTGGATGAGGAGGATGCGGTCGGCCTCGTCCACGGCGGCGATCGCGACGGCACCGGTGTGGAGCACCAGATCCCGGGTGAGCGGCTCGTCCGCCTCCGGCACGATGAACGTCTCGCGGACGACGTCCCAGACGGCCCCGTCGAACACCCGCTGCGTGTCCGTCACCTCGACGTCGACCGGCTCGTCCGCCAGGGGTCCCTCCGCCTGCGGGTGCAGTGCGTCCTCAGACATGCGTACGCTCCAGTGCGGCCCCCACGAGACCGGCGAACAGCGGGTGCGGGCGCAGCGGCCGGCTGCGCAGCTCCGGGTGCGCCTGCGTCGCGACGTAGAACGGGTGGACGTCCGCCGGCAGTTCGACGAACTCGACGAGCGCCCCGTCCGGCGACGTGCCGGACACGCGCAGACCCGCCTCCTCCAGCCGCGGCCGGTAGGCGGCGCTCACCTCGTAGCGGTGCCGGTGGCGCTCCGTGATCTCGTGCTCGCCGTAGAGACCGGCGACGACGGAGTCCTCCCCCAGCACGGCCGGCCAGCTGCCCAGCCGCATCGTGCCGCCCAGGTCGCCGTGCGCTTCGAGGAGCTCCTGCTGCTCGCTGAGCGCGGCGACGACCGGGTGCTGCGTCTGCGGCTCGAACTCCGTCGACGAGGCGCCCTCGAGTCCCAGCACGCTGCGTGCGTACTCGATGACCATGCACTGCAGGCCCAGGCACAGGCCCAGTGCGGGCAGGCCCGTCGTGCGCGCGTGGTGGAGTGCCCCCAGCTTGCCGTCGATCCCGCGGATGCCGAAGCCGCCGGGCACGCAGATCGCGTCGAGTCCGGCCAGCTGCGCGGCCGCCCCCTCCGGCGTCTCGCACGCGTCCGAGGGCACCCAGCGGATCTCGACCCGCGCGTCGTGGGCGATGCCGCCGTGGCGCAGCGCCTCCGTGACGGACAGGTACGCGTCCGGCAGCTCGACGTACTTGCCCACGAGGCCCACCGTCACGGTCCGCGCGGGGTGGTGGACGCGGGTGAGCAGCGTGTCCCAGTCCGACCAGTCGACGTCGTGGAACGGCAGGTCCAGGCGGCGGATGGTGTACACGTCCAGGCCGCCGTCGTGCAGGACGCGCGGGATGTCGTAGATGCTGGGGGCGTCGATGCAGGGCACGACCGCCTCCTCGTCGACATCGCAGGCGGCGGCGATCTTCCGGCAGATGGTGTCCGGCAGCGGGCGGTCCGCCCGCAGCACCAGCGCGTCGGGCGCGATGCCGATCGAGCGCAGCTGTGCGACGGAGTGCTGGGTGGGCTTCGTCTTGAGCTCGCCGCTGGGCGCCAGGTACGGCACCAGCGAGACGTGGATGAACAGGACGCTGTCCCGGCCGATGTCGTGGCGCACCTGGCGGGCGGCCTCGAGGAACGGCAGCGACTCGATGTCGCCCACGGTCCCGCCGATCTCCGTGATGATGACGTCCGGGCGCTCCCCGTCCGGGCGCTCCGCCTGCGCGCGCATGCGCGCCTTGATCTCATCCGTGATGTGCGGGATGACCTGGACGGTGTCGCCCAGGTACTCGCCGCGGCGCTCCTTCGCGATGACGGAGGAGTAGATCTGCCCCGTCGTCACGTTCGCACCGGCGTCCAGGTCCGTGTCGAGGAAGCGCTCGTAGTGGCCGATGTCCAGGTCCGTCTCCGCACCGTCGTCGGTGATGAAGACCTCGCCGTGCTGGAACGGGTTCATCGTCCCGGGATCGACGTTGAGGTAGGGGTCGAGCTTCTGCATCGCGACCCGGAGTCCGCGCCTGCGGAGCAGGTGGCCCAGGCTGGACGCGGTGAGCCCCTTCCCCAGTGAGGAGGCGACTCCGCCGGTCACGAAGATCTGCTTGGTGGGCTGCTGTCCGTGTGCGCTCAGTTGTTTCACCACGGACCTCCATCCTACCCCCGTCCGGGCGCTGCGTCAGCGACGGTGCGCCAGCGCCTCCGCGTAGACGTCCAGCAGATCGTCCGCGATGAACCGCGCGGGGTCCGCGTCGTCGACCCTGCGCCGCACCGCGAACGCCGCCTGGGTGCGCTGCGCCGGGGAGTCCAGCAGGTCCGCGATCGCGTGCTGGAGGCCGGCCGTGTCCGCCGGATCGACGCGGACGGCGGCGTCGCCCCACGGGCGCGCCGTGCGCTCGGTGCCCAGGACGACGGTCGCCCGGCCCAGCTGCATGAGGCCCTCCGCGTCGACCGCCGTCATGTCCTTCGTCGCGACGACGACGTCCGCCGCGGCCAGCACGTCCGCCGCGGCGCCCTCGTCCGCCAGGACGATCGGGTGACGGCGGGTGAAGTTCCGCTCGACCGTGCTGCGCTCGCGGCCGGAGCCGGTGAGGGCGAACACGACCCGGCGGTCCGGCCGGTGGTCGAACATCGTCATCCCGGCCTCGAGGAGGGTCGTGAGCTCGTCGCCGTCGACGACGCGCTGCGGCGAGGCGACGAGGAAGGCGCCCGCGGGCACGTCGAGGTTCTCGCGGGTCTGCGCACGGCCCACGACCGGGGCCAGTCGCTTCGACACGTCCGGCGTGCGCAGCTGCGCGCGCTCCGTGACCGGCACGGTGTCCGCGAAGGAGTCCGCGATCGGGTCCGTCGTGCCCAGGACGACGGCGGCGGTCCGCTGGACGATCCGCGCGGAGGCGCCGTCGACGACCGCCGAGCTGCGGTGCCGCCCCACCGTCGCGACGAGGGCCGGACGCAGCCGGGCGGGCAGCCCCGTCATGGCGGCGCCGGCCAGTGCGGCGGCGTGGAGGCCGTGGGCATGCACGACGTCGACGTGCCGGTAGTGCTGGTGCAGGGTCAGGCTGGAGTCCGGGTCGGAGAGGGTCACGTGGTTGCGCGCGGCGATCGGGATGATCGCCAGCAGCGGCGAGTCCGGCAGGTCGAGCGCGCTCACGATCGAGTCCCGCGCGGCGACGGCGACGTGACGGCCGGAGGCCAGATGTCCGCGGATCGCGTCAGATGCGACCTCACCCACGGCCCCGCGCAGCGTCGTGACGACGTGGAGGATGCGGGTGTCGGGTGACACTCCGCCCTGGACTGCCTGCTCAGCGTGCATGTGCGTTTCCTTCCGGTGTGGCGACGGCGCTCCGCCACGCCCAGCCTACCGGCTGACCTCCGCGTACGCGGACCGGGCCGCTGCGGCCGCGTCCTCCTCCGTGGGCAGGTCGAGGGCGCGCAGCGCCGCCTTCCGGCCCAGCTCCTGTCGCAGCCCCGGATCGTCCAGCAGCCGGCGCAGGCCCGCCGCGAACGCCCGGGAGTCGCCGGCGGGCACGAGGATCCCCGCGTCCTGGACGAGGCCCGGAGTGCCGCCCGTCGCGGTCGCGAGGATCGCGCGGCCGGCCAGCATGGCCTCCTGCAGGACGAGGGCGCGGGCCTCCCAGCGGCTGGAGAGGACGAAGATGTCGCTCACCTGGTTGAGCGCGGCGATGTCGGAGCGCTGGCCCAGGAAGTGGACGGCGGGTCGCCGCCCGTTGCGCGCGTGCTCGTCGATGCGCTGCTCCAGCCGCTCCGCCTCCGCCTCATCCGCGGAGCCCGCGATGAGGCACTGCGCCTCCGGATGGTCGGGGGCGATGTCCGCGAGCGCGTCGACGAGCACGTCGTAGTCCTTCTGCGGTGCGATCCGGCCCACCGCCAGGATGAGGGGGCCGGTGAGCGGGATGTCCAGGTCCCGGCTGAGCGAGCTGCGCAGCAGATCCGAGTTCACGTCCTCGGCGAAGCCCTCCGGTGGGGACGCCGCGGGCGCGAACGACGCCGAGGCCGCCCCCAGGTCGCGGGCGAGCTCGACGAGGTCTTCGCTGACGCCCAGGACGCGGTCCGCGCCGCGCGCGATCGCGGTCGCGACGGCGCGCTCCGCGCGACCGCGGGCACCGGAGCTCATGAGCGTGTTGTGCCAGCTGGAGACGAAGCCGGGACGCCCGCGCATCCCCGTGAGGGACGCGAGGGTCACGAGGGAGGCGCGGAAGCCGTGCGCGTGGACGACGTCCGCGTGGAACGTCGTGATGAGTCGACGGAGTCGACGGGCGGTCACGGCGTCCCGCGGCGACACGGTCGTGCCGATCTCCAGCGGGGCGAAGCGGACGCGGGTGCCGTCCGCGAAGCCGAACTGCTCCTGCGTCCGGGCGGGCCCGATGACCCCCACGGTGTCGCCCTGGTCCGCCAGGCTGCGGGCCAGTGCGGCGACGTGCGTGCCCACGCCCCCCGTGGAGGTGCCCAGAACGATGAGGATGCGCATGTGCGTGTCGACCTTCCCAGAGCGTCCGCGTCCCGGTGTCCCCCGGTGACCGTCGCTCACCAGAGTAACGTCTGCGCCTCAGCGCAGCGCCCGCAGATGGGTGAGTGCGGTGCGGTCCAGCAGCGCCACGAGTGCCGCGCCCGTCAGCACGGCCGCGGTGCCGGCGGCCAGGCCCGCGACGACGGAGGGCACCGGCGCGTGTCCCAGCAGCTCGCCCAGGCCCCGTGCTGTGAAAGTGCCCGTGAGCGAGCCCAGGACGGCGCCCGCTCCGGCGACCAGGAGGGTGCGCGGCAGACCGGCCAGCGCGGTCGAGCCGCGGGCGCGGAGGATCCCCAGCAGGAGGACGAGTCCCGCGATCGTCATGCCCACGACGTGGGCGGCGCCCACAAGGACGAGGGTCCGCGGGGCCGGCGCCGCGGTGACGAGCGGGATGCCCGCGACGACGCTCAGCGCGACGGCGGACCAGCCGATCGCCGTGGCGATCGCCGCGATCCGGGATCGCTCCAGTGCGTAGAAGACGCGGGTGCCCCACGCGACGAAGCACCAGCCGGGCACCGCCCACGCGATGACGCGGACGGTGTCGCTGAGGGCGGGGAAGACCTCGCCGGCTTCGGACCGGGCCGCGTCGAGTCCGCCGAAGAAGTGCCCCAGCGGACCGGCGGCGGCGAACAGGAGTGCCGCGCCCAGCAGGCCCAGCACCACGACGAGCCGGGACGTGCGCGCGATCATCCGGTCCGTGTCCTTCGTCGCCTGCGGGTCGGAGGCCAGTTCGGACAGCCGCGGGAACGCGATCGTCGCGACCGGCACCGCGAGCACGGCGTACGGCAGCAGGTAGACCGCCTGCACGTAGCTGAAGACGACGAAGACGCCCGCGCCGCCCACGCGGTTGGCGACGACCATGATGATGAGGATCGCCGCCTGCTGCGCCAGGAGGACGGCCATGCCGGCGGCGGCCAGGCGGACGGCCCGGCGCCCGGCCCCCACCGGGAAGCGGAGGGTCGGCCGCAGGCGCAGGCCGGTCCGCGCCGTGGGGAGCGCGAGCGGCAGGGCCAGCGCCGCGACCCCCGCGGTCGTGCCCCACCCCAGCAGGGCCAGTGCGGCCGGATCGTCGGGTGCGACCTCGGGCCCCCGCAGCCGGGCGTAGCCCACGTACACGGCGATGACGAGCAGGCTGGACAGCAGCGGCATGAAAGCCGGCCACAGGAACTTCCGGTGCGCCTGCAGCACGCCCGTCAGCACGCCCCCGATCCCGTAGAGGACCAGCTGCGGTGCGAAGACGAGGAGGAAGCCCGAGGCGTACTCGGCCTGGGCGGGATCGCCCAGCAGAGCGTGGGCGATCGGCCGGCTGAAGACGGCGACGAGGATCGCCAGCGGCAGGGTGACGGCGACGGACCACGTCAGCAGTGCGGAGGCGATGCGGGAGGCCGTCCGCGTGTCCGCGCGGGCCAGGGGGCCCGCCAGCAGAGGGACGACCGCGCCGGCCAGCGCACCACCGGCGACGACCTCGAAGAGGATGTTCGGGACCTGGTTCGCGGACTGGTAGGCGGTGCCCACCGCACCGGCCCCCACCGTGGGCGAGAAGACGATCCACCGCAGGAAGCCGACGAGGCGCGACAGGAGCGTCGCGACGGACACCAGCAGCGCCGCGGACGCCGCGAATCGCAGCAGGCGGGGCATCAGCGTCCCATGGCGTCGAACTCGCGCAGGCCGGGGGTCCGCTCGATGACGCGGGTGAACGACACCCGCTCACTGGCCAGTGTGAGCGCCGCCAGTCCCGCGAGCTCGCAGGCCAGCCGCGGACGGGAGGCGGTGAGCGCGGCGCGCAGGCCCAGAGCGGCGCCCAGGGCGTTCGCGCCGGCGTCGCCCAGCATCGTCGCCCCGCGCAGGTCGTCCGGCAGCAGTACTGCCGTCACGCCCACGACACCGGCGCCCACGGCACCGCTGGCCGCGGTCGCCCGCCGGCCATCCACCAGCGTCTGGACGCCCGCGATGACGAGCCCCGCCTTGAGGGCGCGGCCGGGCCGCAGGTCCAGCAGATTCAGGAGGTTCGCGGTGCCGGCGATGACGCCCCCGGCCAGGACGGCATCCACGGCACGGCCGGCAGGCGTCGTCGCGTCCGTGCGCAGCAGTGCCGCGGCCGCGACCGAGGCGACCGGGATGCCGATGACCTTGAGCGCCCCCGTCGTCACCCGGCCGCGGCGCAGGGCGCCCAGGTGTCCGCGCAGGCCCTTGGACGCACCGCGCTCCGCGAAGTCGTCGACCGCACCCAGCACTCCCGCGGCTCCCACCGCGGTGAGGGCCGCGGTCCGCGGAACGGCTCCGGGCACGCAGGCGGCGGCGACCATCAGGCCGCCGGCCGCGACTGGCCCCTCGACGAGCGACACGGGGTCGCCGGCGTGATTGGTGCGCACCAGCCGCGGGATCCGCTGATCCGCGGTGCGGCGCAGGCGCATCGCCGCCCAGGCGACCGTCCCCGCCGCCAGCCCCACGGCCGCAGCGCGCAGGATGCCCGGTGCGGTTCCTGCAGCACTCATGTCCGGCCCCCGCCTCACTGCGCGGCGTCCGGCAGCACGGCGGTCGCCCCGGATCCGGTCCCGTAGTCGCCGAACGTCCCGTCCAGCGCGGCCTGCGTCACGAGGGGCACGAGGACCGGCCCGGTCGCCAGGTCCGTGCCGTCGACGGTCGAGAGGTCGACGCGGTCCGCGCGCAGGTCGGCCAGCAGGCCCGCCTCCGCCGAGGACGTGGGGCCCGCGACGACCGTCGTCGTCTCCCCCGCCAGTGCGGAGGAGAACCCGGACAGGGCGATGAGCTGGGCGGACTCCGGCTGCGCGGCCTCCGCCGTCGCGGACGCGCTGGGAGTGGGGTCCGCGGTCGTGTCCTCCGCCACGCCGGGGCTCAGCACGACGACGGCGTCCGCGTCCGTCCATTCCCCGCGGTCGATCCGGCCGGCCTCCGCGAGCACGTCGAAGAGGTCCTCCGAGGCCGCCCGCGCGTCGTCCTCGGACTGCTGGGACCCGTCCGCGGACTCCGTGGGCTGGGAGGCCGGTGCGGTCTCCTCACCGTCCCCGGCCTCGGCGTCGTCCGCTGCCGGCTGGGTGCCCAGCGCGCGCGCCAGGGCCTGGGTCACGACGGCCGCGTCGTCCTCCGGCAGCGTGGGGTCCGCGTCGCGCAGCGCGGTCACGAGGGCCTCGTCCGGGGCGGAGAAGGTCGACTCCGTGAAGTCCAGATCGGTGGCCACACCACCGCCGGCCTCTTCGATCCGGGCGCTGATCGCATCCGCTTCGTCGTGGTCCGCGCCGTTCGCCCGGACGAGGACGACGGACCGGTCCTCGAGCGCGTCCGCGACGAGGTCCGAGGCGGTCGCCTCGACGAACGCGGCCGTCTGCTGGGTCTGCTCCCGCGACACGTCCAGATCCGTCCGCAGCTGGTCGCGGTCCGCCCGCAGGCTGTCGACCTGCGAGGTGAGCGAACTGCCGATGGGGCCCTGCAGCGGACCGGCGCCCAGGACGATGCCCACCGCCAGCGCGAGGAAGACGGAGATGAGGGAGACGAGGTGGTAGCGGAAGTCGATCACGGGATGCTCAGTTCGTGGGTGTCGTGGGCCAGGGGGCTGCGGGGAGGGCTTCTGCGGAGGAGCCGCCGAACAGGTCGCCCAGCCATTGGAAGAATCCGTCGAACTGGGCGGCGAGCAGGCCGAACGCGGTCTGCCCCGCAGCGGTCGCGGACACTGCAGCACCCAATGCGACCAGACCGGCCAACGCCAGCAGCATGAGCTGCATCGTGCCGATCCGCTGCCGGTACAGGAGGGACACGCCCTTCGCGTCCAGCAGCTTGCTGCCCACCCGCAGGCGCGTGATGAACGTCGAGGCCATGCCCTTGCGGCCCTTGTCGAGGAACTCGATGAGGGTGTCGTGGGTGCCCACCGCGACGATGAGCTGCGCGCCCTTGTCGTCCGCCAGCAGCATCGCGATGTCCTCACTGGTGCCGGAGGCGGGGAACGTGACGCACTCGACGCCCAGGTCGCTCACCCGCTCCACGCCGGGGGCGCGGCCGTCCTTGTACGCGTGGACGACGATCTCCGCGCCGCTGGTGAGCGCCGCGTCGGACACGGAGTCCATGTCGCCCACGATCATGTCCGGCTGATGGCCGGCCTCCAGGATCGCATCCGCGCCGCCGTCCACCCCGATGAGCACCGGACGGTGCTCGCGGATGTAGGGGCGCAGCATCGCGAGGTCCTCCTTGTAGTGGTAGCCGCGCACCACGATGAGCGCGTGCCGGCCCTGGAAGGAGGTGCGCACCTGCGGCACCTGCAGGCCGTCGGTCAGGAGATCCGAGTCCTTCTGGACATATTCGACGGTGTTCTCGACGAAGTCGCTCAGCACCTCCGTCATCCCGGACTCCGCGTCCGCCATCGCGGTCGCGATGGTGTCCGCGGTCTGCACGGTGCCGGTGGCGATCTCCTCACCGTCGCGCAGCAGGGAGCCCTCAGCCACCGACAGCTCCTCGCCCTCCTCGACGCGGCCGTCGAAGAGGTCCTCGCCGAAGTCGTCGATGAGCGGGATGCCCGCGGACACGATGATGCCGGGGCCCAGGTTGGGGTAGGCACCGGACACGGACCGGTGCGCGTTGAGGACCGCCGCAGGGCGGCAGTCGACGAGCGCCTCCGCGGACACGCGGTCTATGTCCGCGTGCCGGATGATCGCGATGTCTCCGGGCTGGAGTCGCTTCGTGAGGTCCTTCGTCCGCCGGTCGATCCGGACGATCGCCGGGCCCACCGCGGCCTCGGTGTCCACCCTCTCTCGGGTTCTGCGCAGAATCATGGTGAGAACATCATCCCATCAGTCCCTGCGGAAGCCCGTCTTCGACGCGTCCGCGTCGCGCACCAGCTCCTCCGCGTGCGCACGGGCGGAGGCGGAATCGGACATGCCCGCCAGCATGCGGGCGAGCTCCTGGGTGCGCTCCTCCCCCGCCAGCTCGCGGACTCCGGACACCGCACCGGTGCCCTCGTCCGTCTTGCGGACGACCAGGTGGTGGTCCGCCCACGCCGCGACCTGAGGCAGATGTGTCACGACGATCACCTGCGAGGAGGTCGCCAGTCGGGCGAGTCGCCGCCCGATCTCGACGGCCGCCGCACCTCCCACGCCGGCGTCGACCTCGTCGAAGACGAAGGTGGGGAAGGTCTCCGTACGGGCCCGCACCACCTCGATCGCGAGCATGACGCGCGACAGCTCGCCGCCCGAGGCTGAACGGCCGATGTCCGTGGGGTCCGCGGCCGTGTGGGACCGGAACAGGAGGCGCACGTCGTCCGCGCCGTGGGCCGCGGGCGTCGCCTCCTCGACGGCGAACTCGAGGGAGGCGTGCGGCATCGCGAGTGCCGCAAGCTCCTCGCCCACCTGCGCGCAGAAGTCCTCCGCCGTGCGCCGGCGCACGGCGCGCAGGGCCTCTCCCGCCTGCGTCAACGCCTGGGCGGCCTCCTCGAGGCGGGTGTCCATGTCCCCCAGGCTCGCCTCGGAGTTCTCCAGGTCCAGCAGCTCCGCACCGGCCTGCTCCTCGAACGCGAGGACGGCGTCGAGGTCCTCCCCGTAGGCGCTCAGGGAGCCCAGCAGTGCCCGGCGCTCCTCCGTCTGCTCGAGCGACTGACCTTCGTCGTCGCCGAACCCGGCCAGATAGGACGAGAGGTCCGCACCCGTGTCCGCCAGTCGCACGGCGATGTCGTCCAGCGCCTCCATCGCGCCGGAGAGTGTCTCGTCGACCGCGCCGGCACGGCCCAGGGATTCCGCCGCCTGCGCGATGAGCGCGGTCGCGCTCTGGGCGTCGTCCCACTCGCTGCCCAGCAGCAGGTCGTGGGCGCGGCCCACGGACTGCTGGAGCTCCTCCGCCGCACCCAGGCGGGCGGCGAGCGCCGTGAGCTCCGCGTCCTCGCCGGGGACGGGCCGGACCTCGTCGATCGCCTCGAGGGCCGTGCGCAGGAAGTGCATGCGGGCGGCCCGCTCCGATCGCGTCTCCTCGAGGCGCGCATGCTCCGCGGTCAGCGCGCGGTGGGCGTCGAAGGCGGACGTGTAGGCGTCCCGTGCGGACCGGCCGGCCTCGCCCGCGAGCGCGTCGAGGAGTGCACGCTGCTGGGCCTGGCCGCGCAGGGTCAGCTGCTCGGACTGACCGTGCATGCTCACGAGGTCCGCACCCACGTCCTTGAGGACGCCCAGGGGCACAGTCCGGCCGCCCGCGGTGGCGCGGGCCCGCCCCTCGCGCGGCAGCATCCGGGTGAGCACCGCCTCGCCGTCTGCGTCTCCGCCGGCCTCCTCGATCCGCTCCGCGGCCTGCGAGCCGCCGGCCGGGAGCGCGAAGACGCCCTCGACGGTCGCCCGGTCCGCGTCCCGGCGCACGGCGGAGGAATCCGCGCGGGCGCCCGTCAGCAGGTCGAGCGCGGTGATGAACATCGTCTTGCCCGCTCCGGTCTCGCCCGTCACGGCGGTGAGGCCGGTGCCCAGGTCGATGTGCGCGGAGGTGATGACGCCCAGGTTCTCGATGCCGATCGAGCTGATCATGCCGTCTCCCCCGCCGGTCCCCTCCAGCCGTCGACCGGCAGCTGGAACTTCCGCACCAGCCGATCCGTGAAGGGACCGCGTTGGATCCGGGCCAGTGTCAGTGGCTGCGCAGACCGGCACGCCTCGATGTGGGAGCGGCTGGGCAGTCCGATCTCCTCACGGCCGTCGCACCAGAGCACGGCCGACTCCTCCGCGTGCCGGGCCCGGTACTCGACGGCGATGACCGAGGACGGTCCGGTGACGAGGGGCTCCGCGAAGAGCGCGTGCGCGCTGATGGGGACCATGAGCAGCGCCTCGACGTCCGGCCACACGATGGGACCGCCCGCGGAGAACGCGTAGGCGGTCGAACCGGTGGGGGTCGCGAGGATCGCGCCGTCGCAGCCGAAGGTGGACACCGGCCGGTCGTCGATGCCCACGCTCAGTTCGATCATCTGCGTGCGCGGGCCCTTCTCGACCGTCGCCTCGTTGAGGGCCCAGGCACGGTGGATGATGCGTCCCTCGAGGCGGACGGTGATGTCGAGCGCCATCCGCTGTTCGATGTCGTAGTCGCGGTCGACCAGGCGGCGCACCGTCTCGTCGAGGTCCGCGGACTCGCTCTCCGCCAGGAAGCCCACATGACCCAGGTTGATGCCCACGACGGGCACACCCAGCGTGTGGAAGCGCTCCGCCGCGCGCAGGATCGTGCCGTCGCCGCCCAGGACGATGATGAGCTCGCAGTCCTCCGCCGCCGCCAGCAGTCGGTCGTCGTCGACGATCTCCGTGCCGTTGGGGCGGGCGTCGTCGTACGAGCACAGGACGTCGTGGGCCGACCGGGACATGACCGGCACGATGTCGTTCGCTCCCAGCGCGGCGCACACGGCCTCGGCGGCCATCCGGGCGTTCTCGCGGCGCGGGTGGAGGTCGATCAACATCCGTCGGGTCACGGGCCAACCTCCGGGGCGGGTGCAGGGTCAGATGCGGCGCCGCCGGTCAGCGGCGCACCGCGCTCCACGGTAGCCGATGGACCCGGACCGCCGGTGGAGGTTCCCCCGTCCGCGCTCCCGCAGGTGGCGGACGGGGCAGGGGCATGGGCCAGCACGAAGTGCTCGATGTTGCCGGCGGGACCGGGCAGGCGGGACTGCGCGGTGGCGCGGACGTGCGCGCCCCGCTCCTCGAGGGCCTCGACGACGCGGGCGATCGCACGGGCACGATCCGCATCGCGGGTGACGACGCCGTGCTTGTCCAGAGCGGAGCGACTCAGCTCGAACTGGGGCTTCACCATGAGCAGCAGGACCGCCTGCGGCCGACACACGGCCAGCAGGGCGTCGACGACGAGGGTGAGGGAGATGAAGGAGAGGTCCGCGACGACGAAGTCGACAGTGCCGTCGGCGCGGAAGGGTGTGTCGGTCCGCGCGGCGAGGTCCGTGCGGGTGAGAGCACGCACGTTCGTGCCCGGCAGGTCGTGGACCCGCGGGTCCCGGGCGAGGGCGGGGACCAGCTGATCGTGGCCCACGTCGACCGCGTGGACGGCGGCGGCTCCGCGTTCCAGCAGCACCTGGGTGAAGCCGCCGGTGGAGGCACCGGCGTCCAGGCAGACGGTGCCCGCGACCGCAGCGGGGGCGAGCGCTCCGTCCGCTTCGAAGTCCTCCAGTGCGCCCAGCAGTTTGTGGGCGCTGCGGGCGACCCAGTGCTCCGGGTCGTCGAGCTCGACGAGGGCGCCGGCCGCCACGGGTGCCGACGGGCGCAGCACGACCGTGCCGTCGACGCGGACGCGACCGGCGCGGATCTCGCGCGCCGCGCGGGTGCGGGACGCGGCCAGGCCCAGAGCGGGGAGGACGGTGTCGAGACGCCCCGGGGGCGTCGGGCGATCGGTGGGACCGGCAGCGGAGGGCCTGCCGGCTGTGGACGTATCCGCGGAGACCTGGTCAGCGGAGGGCGTGGGGTCGGCAGGCATGTCAGAGGTCGGCCAGTGCCGCGTCGAGGCGGTCCAGCAGCGCCTGTGCGTCCCGTGCGCGCGCGTCCTCCTCGCTCGCGTCCAGCGCGGTGAGCGCCTCGTCCCACTCGTGCACGGGCAGCGATCCGCCGGGCAGCGGTGCGGACTCGCTCATGCGAACCGCCGGGGTACGCCGTCGGGCAGGAGGTCCAGGAGGCTGTCGAGGAGCACGTGGGGCCGCTCCTCCGCCGGCGCGGCGAGCGCATCCTCCTCGCGGTGGACGCCGGTGAGCACCAGTCCGGCCGTGATCCCGGCGGCACGGGCACCGGCGATGTCGGTCTCCAGGCGGTCTCCCACCATGAGCGGGCGCGCGGCCCCCAGCAGGTCGGTGCCCGCGCGCATCATCGACGCCGCGGGCTTCCCCGCCACCTGCGGGGTCGCTCCCGTCGTCTCCTGCACGACGCGCACGAACGAGCCGTTGCCCGGCAGCAGTCCGGCCTCCGTGGGGAACGTGCGGTCCAGATTGGTCGCCCACCACTCAGCGCCCGCGCGCACGGCCGTGCAGATCTCCGCGAGCTGACGCCACCCGGTGTCCGGGGAGTGCCCCTGCACGACCGCGACGGGGTCGTCCGCCGCGCGGGTGACGACTGACAGGCCCGCGTCGCGCACCTGGTCGGCGAGTGCCTCGGACCCCACCACCAGGACGGGGGCGCCGGCGGGCATCGTGCGCGCCAGCTCCCGCGCCGCGACGATGCCGGAAGTGAGGACCTGCTCCGGACGTGCATCGACACCCAGCTCGGTAATGTGGTCGGCCACCTGCCGAGCGGATCGCGAGGCGTTGTTCGTGAGGAAGACGACGGGCACCCCGGCCTCCGCCAGGCCGTTGAGCGCCCGGGCGGCGCCGGGGACGGCGGTGCGTCCCGTGTACACGCAGCCGTCCAGGTCCAGCAGCAGGCCGTCGAAGTCGAGACCGCTCATCGGACGACTCCGCGAGACCGGGTGCACCGCCGGCGGTCAGAGGTCGAAGAGCGGCTCCGTGAGCTCCTCGTCGTCAGCGCGGGTGTCATCCTCATCCTCATCCTCGTCATCCTGGGCGGAGTCGGCGGGAGCCGTGGTCTCCGGCGCAGCGGCCTCGGGCGGGGTCTCCTCGGGCGCCTCGGCTCCGTCGGTCGTCGTCTCGCCTTCGTCCGTCGCGACCTGGGACTCGTCCGCCGCGGCCTCGACATCGTCCGTCGTCGTCTCGGCCGCAGCGGCCTCCGCGTGGTCCGTCGTCCCGTCGTCCGCCATGGTCCCGCTCGTCGCGGCCTCGGCGTCGTCCCCTGTGGTCTCGCCCAGGATCTCGTCGAGCTCGTCGACGATCTCCTGGTCGAACTCGGAGTCGACCGCGCGCAGGCGGGCCTCCGCCTCCTCGTCCGCCGGTGCGGCGGCGGTGTCCGCGGCAGACCCGGTCTCCCCGGCCTCGGCGGGGTCAGCGGCGACGGCTTCGGAAGTGGTGTCCTCCGGCGCGTCGGTCGCCTGCTCCGCATCCACCGCCGCTGCCGCGGCGGACTCCGTCCTCGGGGCCTCGGCCACGGTGTCGGCCTCGGCCGGGTCCGCAGAGGCAGACTCCCCTGACGGGGACTCGTCGCCCGCCGGAGTCTCGTCGTCCGCCGGGGTCTCCTCGTCCTCGGGCAGCTCGAGCTCCTCGAGCGTGACGATCTCCACGCCCGCGTTGGGATCCGTCTCCTCATCGCCGAACAGGGTGCCGGTCGCCCGAGCGGTGCGCCGCGCCAGCTCCTCGTACCGGTCGGCCAGGTCGTCGTCGCCCTGCAGCCGGATGACGTCCGAGTAGACCGACAGCAGTCGCACCAGCGTCCCGTTCGCATTGCCCGCGAAGTTCCGGGTCTCCAGGAGCGCGCGGGCCTCCGGCACATGACCCAGGTCCATGTGGGCGCCGGCGGCGACCATGAGCAGCTCGGTGTAGAGGTCGTGGCCCAGGCCGCCCTCGGAGGCCTCGGCGAACAGCTCGAGTGCCTTCTGCGGACGGCCGCGCCCGCGCTCCGCATCCGCGATGAGCGGCAGGTTGTCATCGGAGCCTGCGATCCGCCGGTGCGTGCGCAGCTCCCGCAGCGCCTCGTCGTACTGGCCCAGGTGATAGAGCAGGATGCCCACGGCCTCGCGCACACCTGCGATCCGGCTGCCGCGCGCGGCGGCGGTCTTCGCGTGCTCGTGGGCGGCCGCGGGATCGGTGGTGATCAGCTCGCCGGCCGCGACCAGGTGCCGTGCGACGCGGTCTGCAGTCTCCTTCGAGAGGGGACGCAACTGCGCGCGGATCTCCTTGGGCAGCTCCTGACCCGTGATCCCCTCCGGGATCGGCGGGCCCTGCGGCAGACGGGGTCGGTCGTCGTTGCGATTCGCACCGCCACGGCGCGCGCCGCCCCGCTCGTCCCGGCGCGGACCACCCCGGTCGTCACGACGGGGACGGCCCCGGTCGTCGCGACGGGGACCACCGCGATCTTCACGGCGCGGGCCACCGCGATCGTCCCGGCGAGGCCCACCGCGGTCATCACGACGCTGGCCGCCCCGGTCATCACGACGGGGTCCGCGGTCGTCGCGCCATCCGCCTTCACGCCGGTCGCCGCCACGGCGGTCGCCGTCGAACCGCTCGCCTCGGGGGCCGCGGTCGTCGCGGCGCGGACCATCGCGACGGTCCCCCTCACGTCGGTCGCCCCGAGGCCCACGGTCGTTCCGCTCGAACGGACGGCCGTCACGGCGAGGCCCGCCCTGCCGATCACCGCGGTGTCCGCGGTCGTCGCGGCGCGCGCCGCGATCGTCACGACGGTCTCCCTCGCGGCGGTCGCCGCGGGGACCCCGGTCGTTTCCGTCCCGGTCACCGCGTGCCGACGAGCGGCGGTCTCCCCCACCGCGTCGGTCGGAGCCCGGACGGCCGTCATCGTTCCAGCGGCTGCGCTGCGGCCGGCCATCGGAGCGGCCGGTTCCGGATCCGCCGCGGCCGGTTCCTCCCGAACGGCTGTGCGGTCCGCCGGACCGCACACGACCCCGATCGTCACGATCACGTCCACCGCGTCCGCGAGCGTCCCGCCCGTCGCCGTCCCGGCGCGGTCGATCGCGGTCGTCCCTGCGGTCGCGGTCGTTCGTCTCGTCTGCTTCAGCCATCGCCATCCTGGATCGTCACTCTTCGGTTCAGCGCCGACCAACGGCGCGCAGGCTCCGTCTGACCGGGCCGAACATCGTACCCATTCTAGCCCGCCGGACCCGCTCCGCCGCGGTGGCGGAGTTCACCTTCCACACATCTGGACATCACCTGCCGTCACCTTGAGAGTCCCCTGGGTTTCTTAACGTCGAGCATGATCGGCGGCCCCTGCGTCCGCCCGACATCTGCGTCCCACACAGCTCCGAAAGGCTCACATGCACCGCTCACTCGCCGCCGCCGCGGCCGGTTCGCTCCTGGCACTGACCGTCGTCGCCCCCGCCGCGGCCGTCATCGTCGACGAACCGATCATCGACTCCGCCGACGACGCATCGCTTGCGATCGCACCGATCGGCACCCACGACACCGGCATCTTCGACGAGTCCGCCGCAGAGATCGTCGTCCACTACGCCGCCGGTCAGCGCACTCTGGTCGTGAACGCGCAGCAGGGGGTGGTCGACATCCTCGACGCCTCCGACCCCACCGCCCCCACCCATGTCGCAGAGATCACAGCGGAGGGCACCGAGGTCGCGGACGGCTCCACGATCCCCGCCGGTGCCGTCGCGAACTCCGTCGCGGTGCGCGAGGACGGCCTGGCGGTCGTCGCCGTCGAGGCTCCGGACAAGACGGACGAGGGCTGGCTCCTGTTCGCCGACGTCCGCGAGGCCGAGCCGACGATCCTGGGCGCCGTCACCGTGGGCGCGCTGCCGGACTCCGTCGTCCTGTCGGAGGACGGCACCTACGCCGTCATCGCGAACGAGGGCGAACCGGCCGAGGACTACTCCGTCGACCCCGAGGGCTCGATCGGCATCGTGTCGCTGTCGGACGACGTGGCCGCTGCGGACCAGTCCCAGTACCGCGCCGCGGACTTCCACGCCTTCGAGGGCGACGCGCTGCCGGAGGGTGTGCGGATCTACGGCGGCCGCGAGGACGCGGGGACGGGCACGCCCGAGCGCCCGGTGTCCGAGAACCTCGAGCCCGAGTACTCGACCGTCATCGGCGGCCGCGCGTACACGACCCTCCAGGAGGCCAACGCCCTGGCTATCACGGACCTCGAGTCCGCGACCGTCGAGCGCATCGTCCCGCTCGAGACCACGGATCTGCGCGACGTCGCGTTCGACGTGTCCGACCGCGACGATGCGATCAATCGGCAGAACTGGCCGGTGACCGCATTCCGCGCTCCGGACACCATCAAGTCCACACAGATCGGGGGCAGCTCATACCTGTTCACCGCGGACGAGGGCGATCTGCGCGACTGGGACGCCTACAGCGAAGAGGCGCGCGTCAAGGACTTCGGAGACGACGACATCGCACCGCTGTGCGAGTCGGTCGCCGAGGGCACCGACCTCACACTCGACGAGCTCACGGAGGACGAGAACCTGGGCCGCCTGACCGCGACGGTCGCCGAGGGCCTGTCCGAGGACGGCACCTGCTACGAGGAGATCCACGTGAGCGGGTCGCGGTCGTTCTCGATCCTCGACGAGGACGGGACGGAGATCTACAACTCCGGTTCGCTCTTCGAGGAGATCACCTCGGAGGTCCACCCTGACTTCTTCAACTCGAACCACTCGGAGTCGAACTTCGACGGCCGCTCGGACGACAAGGGCCCCGAGCCCGAGGCGATCGAGGTGGGATCGATCGGCGATCGCACGTACGCGTTCATCGGCTTCGAGCGCACCAGCGGCTTCGTGACGATGGATGTGACCGACCCCCGCTCGCCGGAGTACGTCACCTATGTCAACAACCGCGACTTCTCCGTCTCCGGCGAGGACGACCCGGACGCGTTCGCCGGTGCCGGCGACCTGGGCCCCGAGTCCATCACGTTCGTGCCCGGCGAGGATGCTCCCGGCACGGCTGACGACAGCGTCGCGGACGCGATGCTCATCGTCGGCAACGAGGTCTCCGGCACCACGACGTACTACTCCGTGGAGGACCTCCTGGCGGAGGAGCCGCAGCCCACGGAGCAGCCGACGGACGAGCCCAGCGAGGATCCCTCCGAGCAGCCCAGCACGGATCCCACGGACGACGCGACGGATGACGCGACAGACGAGCCCAGCCAGGATCCGTCGGACTCGCCCAGCGCGGAGCCGACGGACGAGCCCACGGGCACGCCCACGGACGATCCGCGCGAGGACGAGGGCGGCGACGATGAGGGCGGCAGCGGTGACGACGACGGTCGCGAGGACGGCGACGAGCGCCTGCCCCGCACCGGTGCGACGATTGCGACCGCGCTGACGGTCGGTGCACTGCTGGTGGGCGGGGGCATCACGGCCCTCGTGATCGCACGCCGCCGCGCTCTCTGAGACCGGCGCTGAGACGACGGGGAGTCCGCACTGCGGGCTCCCCGTCCTTCGTCTCCGGCACATCTGGACTGGTGAGGCCCCTCACGATCCGCCGCACCCCCCGCTGAGACCCTGCTACCGTCAATCTCGACCGACAGCTCAGTCACCCCTTGCGGAAGGACGTCACACGTGGCCGGAAGCGCCCCAGCAGATCGATCGGAAGCCCCGGCGAACCCGCCGGGCGACGGCAGGCCTCCCCTGGACGACCAACCCCGCACGGGGTCCCCCACCCGCATCAACTGGCGCGTCTTCATCACCTCGGGAACGTTGATCCTCGCCGTCGCGCTGTGGGCGATCCTCATGCCGGAGAACGCCGACACCGTCATCAACACCGCCGTGGTCTGGGTGTCCGCCAACTTCGGCTGGTACTACATCCTCACCGCGACCCTCATGGTGGCGTTCGTCCTCGTGATCGCTCTCTCCCGGTCCGGTGAGATCCGACTGGGCCCCGACCATTCGCGGCCCACGTACAACCTCTTCACCTGGACGTCGATGCTGTTCGCCGCGGGCATCGGCATCGACCTCATGTTCTTCTCCGTCTCGGAGCCCGTCACCCAGTACCTCGCTCCTCCGACCGGCGACGGCGAGACGATCGAGGCGGCGCGCCAGGGCATCGTCTGGACCCTGTTCCACTACGGGATCACCGGGTGGGCGATGTACGCGCTCATGGGTGCCGCCTTCGCCTACTTCGCGTACCGCCGCAATATGCCGCTGTCGATCCGTTCCCTGCTGCAGCCCATCCTGGGGAAGCGGATCAAGGGCTGGCTGGGCGACTCCGTCGACGTCGCCGCGGTCCTGGGCACGGTCTTCGGCATCGCGACGAGCCTGGGGATCGGCGTCGTGCAGCTCAACTACGGCCTCTATCTCATGTTCGGCATCGACCAGGGGACGGCAGCGCAGATCGGCCTCATCGTCTTCGCGGTCCTGCTGGCGACGCTCTCGACCGTCTCCGGAGTCGAGAAGGGCATCCGCCGGCTCTCCGAGCTCAACGTGCTGCTGGCCATTGTCCTCCTCTTCTACGTGCTGGTCGCCGGCAAGACCCGGTTCCTGCTGGACGCCCTCGTCATGAACGTGGGCGACTTCCTCTCGCGCTTCCCCGGCATGACGCTGGACACCTTCGCGTGGGAGCAGCCCGATGAGTGGATGTCCGCGTGGACCCTGTTCTTCTGGGCGTGGTGGATCGCCTGGGCGCCGTTCGTCAGCCTGTTCCTGGCCCGCATCTCGCGCGGCCGCACGATCCGCCAGTTCGTCACCGGCGTCCTCGTCGTCCCCCTCGCCTTCATCGTCATCTTCATCTCGATCTTCGGCAACAGCGCACTCGACTTCGTGCGTTCCGGGAACGAGGAGTTCGGCCAGATCGCGATGAATGTGCCGGAACAGGGGTTCTACGACCTCCTGTCCCTGTACCCCGGCGCCTTCTTCCTCATCGGTCTTGCGACGGTCGTGGGCCTGCTGTTCTACGTGACGTCCGCGGACTCCGGTGCCCTGGTCCTCTCGAGCTTCACGTCGGTCATCGACGATCCCCGCGAGGACGGCGCCAAGTCCGTGCGCATCTTCTGGTCCGTCGCGACCGGTGTCCTCACGATGGCGATGCTCATCGTGGGCGGCGTCACGACGCTCCAGGCCGCCACCGTCATCATCGGGCTGCCCTTCAGCGTCGTCCTCTACCTCGTCATGGCGTCGTTCTGGAAGGCGCTGCGCGTCGAGGCGCATCAGCGCGAGGGCAGACTGGCCGCGCTGCCGGCCGGCATCGCCTCCGGCGGCGGCCTCAGTTGGCGACAGCGCCTCAGTCGGATGACCGCGCTCCCCAGCGCCGCACAGGCGCAGAGGTTCCAGGACACGATCGTGGAACCAGCCCTCACGGCAGTGCACGGCGAGCTGGTCGACAAGGGATTCGACGCGACCATCGAGCGCACTCCGGTCGATTCACTGCACGTCGACGACGTCGCTCTGTGCGTGCGGTTCGAGGGCGAGCAGTCCTTCGACTACCAGGTCTACCCGGTCCCGCGCCGCGCGCCCGGGGTGGGCGGCTACGGGGGTCGTGGTGCCCGGGTCTTCCGCCTCGAGGTGTTCTCCGCCGCCGGCTCGCAGGGGTACGACGTGTACGGCTTCAGCGCCCAGCAGCTCATCGCAGACGTCCTCACCCGGTTCGAATCCCACCTCGAGTTCGTCCGCATCGCCTCCGACGACGGCGGCACCCTCCCCACGGAGGGGTCCGCGGCGGAGACGCCCGACTGGCAGGCGGACTTCTGACCGCCCCGCCATTCCCACCCGCACACGCACGCGACTGACGGAAGAAGGTTCATCCCATGCCCACCACCCTGTACATCGATGGTGCCTGGACGACCGCACTGGACGGCGGCACCCGTGACATCCACTGCCCCGCGAACGGCGAGTTCGTCGCGACCGTCGACGAGGCGTCCGAAGCGGACACCGTCGCCGCGATCGAGGCCGCGCGCCGCGCCTTCGACTCCGGCGTCTGGTCGTCCGTCCCCGCCGCGCAGCGCGGCGCTCTCCTGACCGCGACCGCGGCCACCATCCGCGAGCGGAAGGAGGAGTTCGCGCGTGCGGAGTCCGACGACACCGGGAAGCGGATCGTCGAGTCCCGGATCGACATGGACGACATCGCGAACTGCTTCGACTACTTCGGTCGCATCGCGGACTCCGAGGCCGGCCGTGTCGTCGATGCGGGCGACCCCGCCGTCCGGGCGAAGATCGTCTACGAACCGGTGGGCGTGTGCGCTCTCATCACCCCCTGGAACTACCCCCTGCTGCAGACGGCGTGGAAGGTCGCACCGGCGCTGGCCGCCGGCAACAGCTTCGTCCTCAAGCCCTCGGAGCTCACCCCGCACACCGCGATCCTCCTCATGGAGGTCCTCGACGACCTGGGGCTGCCCGCGGGCGTGGGGAACCTCGTCCTGGGCGCGGGGGCCACGGCCGGTGCACCGCTGTCGACTCATCGGGACGTCGACCTGGTCTCCTTCACCGGCGGCCTCGTCACCGGGCGCCACCTCATGGCCAACGCCGCGGCGACCGTCAAGAAGGTCGCGCTCGAGCTGGGCGGCAAGAACCCGAACGTCGTCTTCGCGGACGCGGACTTCGACGCCGCCCTGGACAATGCGCTCAACGGCGCTTTCATCCACTCCGGCCTCGTCTGCTCCGCCGGCAGCCGGCTCATCGTCGAGGAGTCGATCGCCCCGCGCTTCGTGGACGAACTGGTGCGCCGGGCAGAGGCGATCCGACTGGGCGGCCCCTACGACGAGCGCGCGCAGACCGGTCCCCTCATCTCCGCCGCCCACCGCGACAAGGTGACGGCCTACGTCGAGAAGGGCGTCGCCGAGGGTGCACGCGTGCGCTGCGGCGGCCGCTGGGGCGAGGGCGAGTTGGAGAAGGGCTTCTACTACCTCCCCACCGTCATCGACCAGGTGCACACCGGCATGTCCGTAGTCCAGGACGAGGGCTTCGGCCCGGTCGTCACCGTCGAGACCTTCACCACCGAGGACGAAGCGGTCGCACTGGCCAACGACACGATCTACGGCCTGGCGGGCGCCGTCTGGACACAGGACGCCGGCCGGTCCGAGCGGATCGCGTCCCGTCTGCGGCACGGCACCATCTGGATCAACGACTTCGGCCCGTATCTCCCCCAGGCGGAGTGGGGCGGTTTCAAGCAGTCCGGCTTCGGCCGCGAGCTGGGCCCCACCGGCCTGGCGGAGTACCTCGAGGCCAAGCACATCTACCACAACACGGAGCCGGCGGTCACGGACTGGTTCGCAGAGGACTGACCCGGTCGCGGACACCGACGAGAGGATGGACATGAAGACACTGGAGACCTTCGACTACATCGTGATCGGCGGAGGCAGCGCCGGCGCGGCCGTCGCCGCGCGCCTGAGCGAGGACCCCGCCGTCACCGTCGGCCTGCTGGAGGCCGGACCCACCGACGTCGACGACCCCGCGGTCCTGGACCTGGAGTCCTGGCCCGCCCTCCTGGAGTCCGGCTACGACTGGGACTACCCGATCGAACCGCAGGAGCGCGGCAACTCCTTCATGCGGCACGCTCGCGCGAAAGTCCTGGGCGGCTGCTCGTCGCACAACTCCTGCATCGCCTTCTGGGCGCCGCGGGAGGACCTGGACGCCTGGGCGCACGAGTACGGCGCCGAGGGCTGGGACGCGGACTCCGTGTACCCGCTCTACCAGCGCCTCGAGACGAACGAGGACCCGGAGCCGCATCACGGCACGGATGGCCCAGTCCACATCATGAATGTCCCGCCGGACGACAAGTCGGGTGTGAACCTGCTGGACGCGGCCGAGCAGGCCGGTCTCCCCCGCTCCCGCTTCAACACGGGCGAGACCGTCGTCGACGGCGCCGGCTTCTTCCAGATCAACCGGCAGGCGGACGGCACCCGTGCCTCGTCGTCCGTGTCGTACCTGCACCCCCACCTGGATCGCGCGAACCTCTCGATCCTCACCGACACACAGGTGACCCGCATCGAGCTGGACGACGACCTGAAGGCGACCGGCGTCCACGTCGTCGCGGACATCCACGGACGGACGGCGCGGATCGGCGCGACGCGCGAGGTCATCGTGTCCGCGGGTGCGATCGATTCGCCCAAGCTGCTCATGCTCTCCGGGATCGGCCCGGCCGACCACCTGCGCGAGGTGGGCGTCGAGGTCCGCGTCGACTCCCCCGGGGTCGGCGCGAACCTGCAGGACCACCCGGAGGCCGTCATCCGCTGGGAGGCGAAGAAGCCGATGGTGCGCACGTCCACCCAGTGGTGGGAGATCGGTCTGTTCCACGCGACGGAGGAGGGGCTGGACCGCCCGGACCTCATGATGCACTACGGCACGGTGCCGTTCGACATGCACACGGCGCGTCAGGGCTACCCCTCCGCGGAGGACGAGTTCTGCCTCACGCCCAACGTGACCCGTGCGCGCTCGCGCGGGACGGTGCGCCTGCGCAGCCGCGACTTCCGTGACAGGCCCCGCGTCGACCCGCGCTACTTCACCGACCCGGAGGGCCACGACCTGCGGGTCGCGATCGCCGGGATCAGGCTGGCGCGCGAGATCGTCGCCCAGCCGGCGATGGCCGAGTGGGCCGGCCGCGAGCTCTCCCCGGGCATCGAGGCGCAGACGGACCAGGAGATCGGCGACTACGTCCTCGCGACGCACAACACCGTGTACCACCCGGTGGGCACCGTGCGAATGGGGCCGGTGGACGACGACATGTCACCGCTGGATCCGCAGCTGCGGGTCAAGGGCGTGACGGGACTGCGTGTCGCGGACGCCTCCGTCATGCCGGAGATCGTGACGGTCAACCCCAACATCACGACGATGATGATCGGCGAGAAGGCCTCGGACCTCATCGCCGCGGATCGGGGGCGCGCATGAGCGGGGATCGAGCACCTCTGAGTGAGCACACTGCGCACTCCGGCCTCGTCCTGCCGCCCGTGGGGCTGGGGACCTACCGTCTGAACGGTCGGGAGGGGGCGGAAGCGGTCGCGACCGCGCTGCGGACCGGCTACCGCCTGCTCGACTCCGCCTTCAACTACGAGAACGAGGCAGCAGTGGGTGCCGGCGTGCGCGAGTCCGGTGTGGACCGCGCCGAGGCCGTGGTCACCTCGAAGCTGGCCGGTCGCCATCACGGCGCCGAGGCCGCGCGCACCGCGATCGAGGAATCCGTCCTCCGCATGGGGCTGGGGCACATCGACCTCCTGCTCATCCACTGGCCCAATCCCAGCCGGGGCCTCTACGTGGAGGCGTGGAAGGCGCTCATCGACGCGAAGGAGCGCGGCCTCGTCCGCCACATCGGCGTGTCGAACTTCCTGCCGGAGCACCTGCAGGACGTCGAGGACGCCACCGGTGTGCGGCCGGAGGTCAACCAGATCGAGCTGCACCCGCACTTCCCCCAGGAGGAGGCGCTGCATCTCCACCGGGACATGGGGATCATCACCCAGGCGTGGAGCCCGATCGGCCGTGCCGGTGACGTACTGGCGGAGCCCGTGGTCCGGGACGTCGCCGCCGCGCACGGGATCACGCCCACGCAGGCGGTGCTGGCCTGGCACATCGCGAGGGGTGCACTGCCACTGCCCAAGTCGGCGGATGCGCACCGGCAGGCGGAGAATCTCGCCGCCGCACAGGTCGTGCTGACAGCGGACGAGGTCGCCGCGATCACGCAGCTGGGACGCACGGATGGCCGTCTGAAAGATCAGGACCCGGCGGTCTACGAAGAGTTCTGACCGGTCACCGCCCCGCTGACGAGGAGCCCCCTGAGCCGCACCGGCGCAGGGGGCTCCGTCCATTCAGGGGGTCGTGCCTCGCAGCTCCGCGAGGTCTGCGAGGACCGGGGGCAGTTCCTCCTGGAGGTCGCCTCTCACCACGACATCCGCGAGTGAGTCGAACGGTGTGGACTGCGCGTTCACGATGACCGTCCGCGCCCCGTTCTGCGCGGCGACGGGGACGAGTCCGGCGACGGGGTGGACGCTCAGACCCGTGCCCACGGCCACGAGCACGTCGCACGCCTCCGCAGCGGCGAACGCGGCGTCGAGGACGTCCGCGTCCAGTGCCTCTTCGAAGAGGATCGTCTGCGCTCGGATGATGCCGCCGCACGTGGGACAGCGCGGATCGGGGTCTCCCTCACGCACCCTCTGCGCGGCCTCGGCCATGGGACCGGTCGCACGGCAGTCCTCGCACCGCCACGATCGGGCCGTGCCGTGGACCTCCAGCACGTCCGCGTCGGGGCTGCCGGCTGCCTGGTGCAGGCCGTCGATGTTCTGCGTGATGACGGTGGTCGGATTCCCCGCTGCGGCGAACGCGGCGATCGCCCGGTGCGCGGGCGTCGGATCGCGCTCCCACACCCGCGACTCGAGGCGCATCTGCCACGCACGATGCCGGACGGACGCATCGCGCAGGTACCAGGAGAGGGTCGACGTGCGTTCGGCCTCGGGATCGCGCGTCCAGACGCCCTGGGGTCCTCGGAAGTCCGGGATTCCCGCGGCGGTGCTGATGCCGGCGCCGGTGAGCAGGACGATACTCATGTCATGCCCCTGACGGCACCGGCGTCGAGGGCTCCGGACGGCGCAGCGCATCGAACCGACTGAGGACTGAAGCCGCGGTCTCATCCGCGCACGCAGCGAACCCGGTGCCCGCCCACAGATGCAGCAGCTCGGGATCGTCCGCGGCCGCCGCGGCCGCACGGATCCCGCCGGTGAGGACGTGGACCTGCGGGTACCCCACGACCGAAGCCTCCTCCATCGCCGCGGTGAAGCGGTTGGAGAGCGCGCGTGCCGGACGACCGGTGAAGGCACGTGTGAGGACCGTACTGCGCTCCCCCGGGTTCAGCAGTGCCGCGCGGTGCGTGGGCTTCGTCCCGGCTTCCCGAGCGGTGAGGAACAGCGTCCCCAGTTGGACGGCGGACGCACCGGCGTCCAACAGCCGCTGCGCGGATGCGAGGCCGTCCACGCCGCCGGCACCCACGATGGGACGATCGCACCGCGCCGCGATGGCGCGGACGAGCTCGTCCGTGGGGATGCCCGCGGGTGAGGCGCTCTGGTCGAACTGCGAGCGGTGCCCGCCGGCTTCGATTCCCTGGGCGATCAGGACGTCCGCGCCGTGGGCGACGGCTTGGAGAGCCTCCTCCACCGTCGTCACCGTCACACCCGCACGCGAACCGGCAGCCTGCAGCCGTGCCACATCCTCCCGGGCGGGAAGTCCGAAGGTGAACGTGACGACCTGGGGAGCAGTGCGCTCGAGCATCGCGAGCATGGCTGTGTAGTCCGCCCACGCCTCTGCGTCTGCGGACGGGGGCACTGCGGGGACGTCGCCGGCGATCCCCTCCGACTCACGCCACGACAGGAGCGCAGAGCGGTAGGTCTCAGCGTCCGAGGTGGACGTGCGGTGCTGTTCGGGGACGAACACGTTCACCGCCACGGGACCGGTCGAGAGCGAGCGAAAGGCCGCCAGTTGCGCCTCAGCGGCCGAGGCACTCAGATACCCCGTCGCCAGAGATCCCAGTCCCCCACCATCCGCGACTGCTCCAGCGAGCTCTGGGGTGGAGGGGCCACCGGCCATGGGGGCCTGCACGACGGGTAGGCGGAGTGAGCTCAGATCGAACATGAGGCCATCGTACGCACCTCGCTGTTCACCGACAGGTCCAGCCGGATCCGGGTTGCGCGACGGACAGAAAGCAATGAATGCCGAAGAGGCATGCAGCCGAGGAGAGCTGGGCTCGATCCTCGGCT
>DYUK01000110.1 GCA_020743695.1 Brevibacterium senegalense
CGTCGCCCGCTTCCAGAACATGGCGGCGAGGACCGGCATCACCATCGTCACCGCGGACAGTGAAAGCGCATACGTGTAGATGACGATGATGTCGGAGATGAACAGCGCGACCAGCAGGCCCGCCAACGCCATGCCCGCGACGGCGAGTCGTGAGACGAGCAGGACTTTCTTGTCGCTGGCGTCCGGCTGGATCCATCCCTGATAGATGTCCTTCGACACGTTCGTCGCTCCGCTCAGCAGGAACGATGTCGCGCCCGTCAGGACCGCGGCGAAGACGGAGATCATGAGGAACCCGCCGATGGACGGATGCAGGATGGTCGTGAGGAAGTCCGTGTAGACCAGATCGGGGTCCGTGTCGGCGGGCAGCACGAGGCGGGCGATGACGCCGATGCCCAGTGAGAACACGGCGATCAGACCGCACACCAGGTATCCGACCGACACGGATCGGACTGCCGTCTTCTCCGTCCGCGCCGCCGCCAGACGCTGCCATGTCGTCTGCCAGACGATGTAGAAGGGGCCGAAGATGATGAAGTAGTTGAGCGTCTCCATCGGCGACATCGCGCCGTAGAGGCTCAGCAGGTGGTCCGGAGTCTCCTCGACGACGACGTCGAGACCGCCGACGTAGTGGAGGCCGGCGAGGAACAGGACCACGATCCCGGCCAGGATGAGGACCGACTGGATCGCGTCCGTCCAGGCGACGCTGGGCAGACCGCCCAACAGGGTGAAGAGGACGCACACGGCGAATCCCAGCAGCATCGCGGACGTCATGGAGATGTCGATGGTGGAGGCGAGGATGGAACCCATCGCGACGATCTGCATACCGAACGTGGGCGTCATGTAGAGGACCGCGATGACCAGGGCCGGGACGATCCCCGACGCTTTGCCGAACCGCCGCACGAAGAGGTCCGGGAGCGTGTACAGCTTCAGCTTGCGGATCGTCGGTCCCAGAATGACCGCCAGCAGGATGGAGAAGAGTACGAAGGGGACTGTCGCGACGATCCACGACATGCCGACTTCGAAGCCCTTGCCGGCCTTGCCGATGACAGCGGCGGAACCGAGCGCGGTCGCGATGATGCTGCCGCAGATCGGGAAGAACCCGAGGCTGAAGTCGGCCATCATGTAGTCGTCGGCCGTCTTGATCTTCCGTGAGAAGATCATGCCGAGGCCGGTGATGCCGATGAGGAACGCCGCCAGCCAGACTATGTACCAGACCATGGTCTCCCACTTCGTTCGGTCGCCGCGGGGCGAGGGGCGGCGACGGTCGTCGGTCGTGCGTCACGCACGGGTGCGATCGTGACGGTGGTCACCGTACTCGCATCGGGGGTCGGCGCGCACGTCCGTCCCGCACGCGGCAGTCGGCCTGCGCCGGGCCCACACTCCCCGCCACGCCAGCCACACGCCCCGTCAGATCGCCAGCGCCTGGAGGTCGAGCACCTGCGTGTCGAGCGGGCGGGGGATCGCCGCGAGGAGGCGTTGCGTGTACGGGTCCTCGGGCCGCGCGAACACCTGCTCGACCGGCCCGGTCTCCACCTGGTGCCCCTGCGACATGACGGTGACCACGTGCGCGATCTGGCGGACGACCGCCAGGTCGTGGGAGATGAACACGTACGTGAGACCCAGCTCCTCCTGGAGCCGCTGGATGAGGTCGAGGATCTGCGCCTGCACCGTCACGTCCAGCGCGGACACCGCCTCGTCGAACACGACGAGCTCCGGCTCGAGGATGAGCGCACGGGCGATCGCGATGCGCTGCAGCTGACCGCCGGACAGCTCCCGCGGCCTGCGCGAGGCGAGCCCCGGGTCGAGCGCCACCCGCTCCATGACCTGCGCGACGCGGTCCGTGCGTTCGGCCTTCGACCCGATCCGGAAGTTCCGCAGCGGTTCCGCGATCGACGCGCCCACCGTGTGCGAGGGGTCCAGTGCGCTCGCCGGGTTCTGGTGCACGAGCTGCACCGTCCGCCGGTAGTCGCGCAGCTGCCGCTTGCTCAGCGACTCCGTCTGGAAGTCACCCACTCGGATCATGCCGGACTGCGGCGTCGCGAATCCCGCGAGCGCCCGCCCGATCGTCGACTTCCCGGACCCGGACTCGCCCACGAGTCCCAGCGTCGTCCCCGCGGGGACGGAGAAGGTCACGTCCTCGATGCCGATGATCGCTGGCTCGGCTGCCGAACCCGACGCGGACGACCCCGTGCCCGAGGCCGCGCCCGGCTCCTCTGCGAGGGCCTCCTCCCGCGGAACCCGGGCGAAGATCTGGGTGAGTCCGCGCACGTCGACGAGAGGACGCGCGGAACCGGCAGGGCTCGCCGCGCCCGAGGCCGTCCCTTCCTCCGCCGTCGGCTCACCCGCGTCGGCACTCTCCGTCACAGCCGCCGCCGAGCCGTCTCCGACCGTCGACGCACCCGCGCTCTCCTGCGCACCCGCGCCCACGAGTGCCTGCATCGACGGGGCGTCGGCCAGGAGCCGGCGGGTGTACGCGCTCTCCGGGCGGCTGAGCAGGAGCCGGGCCGGGCCGCGCTCCTCGACGATGCCGCCGCGGACCACGACGAGGTCGTCGGCCCGCTCTGCGGCGACGGCCAGGTCGTGCGTGATGAAGAGGATGCCGGTGTCCGCCTCGCGGCGCAGGTCGTCCAACAGATCGAGGATCCGCTTCTGCACCGTGACGTCCAGCGCGGAGGTGGGCTCGTCCGCGATGACCAGCTGCGGATCCAGGCTGATCGCCGCGGCGATGAGCGCGCGCTGACGCATGCCGCCGGACAGCTCGTGCGGGTACTGCTCCGCCCGCATCTGCGGTCGGTCGATCCCCACCCGGTCCAGCAGCTGGTGCACGCGCGCCCGGCGCTGGGCGGAGGTCATGCGGGTGTGCAGGCGCAACGTCTCGGCGACGTTCGCCCCCACCGTCTTGAGGGGGTTCAGCGACGTCCCCGGATCCTGCGGGATGTAGCCGATCCGCGCGCCGCGCACCCGCTGCCACTGCGCGGGTGCGAGCGACCGCAGGTCCAGCTCCGGATCCTCGCCGTGCGCCCCCAGGCGGATCTCACCGCTGGTGACCTGCGCGTTCGAGGACAGCAGTCCGATGACCGCCCCGGCTGTCGTCGACTTGCCGGACCCGGACTCGCCCACGACCGCCGTGATCGCGCCCGCCCGGACATCGAGGTCGACGTCGCGGATGGCCGCCGCCGGCTCCCCGGACCGCGTCGCGTACGACACCGCCAGGTCGCGCACGCGCAGGACCGTCCCCGCCGCCGTGGCCTCCTGGCCGTCCGAGGCCGGACCTGCCGGGGCGAACGCCTCCGGATAGTCGATCGAATAGTCCGTCCCGATCCGACTGCGGTACTTCTGCGGCGTCCCGATCCCCACACCGCGCGGCTTGGGCTGCGGGGCGTCTGCGGGACTGTTCGTTCCGGTGGCGCTGTGCGCGTCTGCGCCGCTGTGCGGTCCGGTGGAGTCCACCGCGCCGGTGTTCTTCTCGCTGCTCATGCGGCTGCCTTTCGCAGTGCGGTGCCCAGGCGGTGCGTGGAGACCACGACGGCCATGACGATGAGGCCCGGGAGGACGGTGAGCCACCAGGCGGTGGCGACGAAGTTGCGGCCCTCGGCGATGATGAGGCCCCACTCGGGGGTGGGGGCCGGCGCGCCGTAGCCCAGGAAGCCCAGTGTGGAGATCTGCAGGATCGCGCTGCCCACCTGCAGCACCGCCAGAGCCAGCACGGCGGACATCGCATTGGGCACGACGTGCCGCAGCAGTACGGACCAGTACGTGCCGCCGGACCCGTAGGCCGCCTGCACGTAGTCCGCCTGCATGATCGTGACGGCCTGCGATCGGGACAGGCGGGCGAACTGCGCGATCGCGGTGATCCCCACGGCGATCGCGACGTTCACGATGCCGAAGCCCAGCACGATGACGATCGTGAGGCTTAACAGCAGCGCGGGGATGGAGAGGAGGGCGTCGACGACGCGCATGAGCGCCTCACCCACCCAGCCGCCGCGCGAGCCCGCGATGAGCCCGATCGCGGACCCCACGACCAGGCCCACGCCCACAGCGATGAGCGCGGCCAGCAGCGACCGCGACGCACCGTGCACCACGCGCGAGTACACGTCGCGCCCGATCTGGTCCGTCCCGAACCAGTGCTGTGCGGACGGCGCCAGCAGTGCGGCGGTGTCCCCGCCGTCCACCGGATCGTGCCCCGTGAAGAGACCCGGGAACAGCGCCCACAGGATCGTGATGCCCAGGATGACCGAGGCGATGACCGTTCCCGGCGTCAGCAGGCCGCGGGCCGGGGAGTGCCCCCGCCGCGCGCGCGTGCTGCCAGCGGGCGCCTCCTGCCGGGCGGTCGTCAGATCGATGGTGCTCATGCCGGTCCTCCGTTCGATGTGACCGGGCCGCCGGTCGTGGATGCACCCGTTCCCGAGGCCGCGGTACCGGCCGCGACCGGCGCACCTGCCGCTGCGGTGCCCTCCGTCGGGCCCCCGCCCGCCGCGGGTGCCGGCTCCAGGTGCCTGCGGGCGGCGCGGCCCACCCTTCCGCGGTGCCGCAGCCGCGGGTCGACCAGCGGGTACAGCAGGTCGACGATGAGATTCACGATGACGAAGCCGATCGTCGCGATGACGACGATCGCCAGCAGCACCGGGTTGTCGCGGTTCGCGACCGCCTGCGCGGTGAGGCTGCCCAGCCCGTTGCGGCCGAAGACGGTCTCCGTCACGACGGCGCCGGCCACCAGTTCGCCGAACAGCAGACCGGCGATCGTGAGCGCCGGCAGTGAGGCGTTGCGGATGACGGAGT
>DYUK01000111.1 GCA_020743695.1 Brevibacterium senegalense
GCGCACGACCGCGTCCAGTCCGTCGACATCTCGCTGCCCTTCATCCCGCGCCTGTTCGGGCTCGCCTCCCTCGTCTTCGATGTGGCCGGCGGTTCGGACTCGAACATCACGATCTCCTATCTGTCCCGCGCGGACGCGGAGGCCCTGCGCGAGGAGATCCTGGGCCACCTGCGCAGTCGCCGCGCCGCACGGGCGGGGGCGGCGGCAGGTGCGCAGCAGGGCGGGCCCGCCGGACACCCGACCGCGCCGGGTGGAGGGCCGGCAGCGGGAGTCGGGGCGGCCTCGGCGGCGGGGTCCGGACCCGCGGCCCCGGCGACCCGACTGACCGACGCGCCCACGGCACCGCTGGGTCAGCGGCTGCTGAGCCGGCACGCGACCATGCTCCAGCAGCACGCGGCGTCTGCGGCGGTCGACCTGACCGGCAGCCTGCGCGAGCTCCTGGCGCCGTACCGGCTGGCGCCCACGGCGGGCGAGGAGGGACGGCTGCTGCGCGTACCGCTGCATCGCCTCATCCTGTCCGCGCTCCTGTCGACCACGGTGCTGGTGTCCATCGTCGTCGCGATCGTCCTCATCGCGGGAGCCGTCGTCGTGGCGGTCCTCGTCTCGCCTGCGGCCCTCCTCACGAGCGTGTTCGCGATCATCCCCGGCCTCTTCGCGCTGATCGGGGTGCTGAGCAGCGAGCTGGGCCGGGCCAACTTCACTGTCGCGCTCACCCAGGACGGGCTGCGCGTGAGCTACGGGCTGGCCTCGACGACGAACCGGATCATCCCGCTGGACCGGATCCAGGCCGTCAAGATCACGCAGCCGCTGCTGTGGCGGCCGGCCGGCTGGTGGCGGGCCGAGTTCACGATCGCGTCCAATGCCGCCGAGGGCGAGACGCAGAACGTCCTGCTGCCGGTGGGCTCCGCCGATGACGTCATGCTCATGCTGGGTCTCTGCCTGCCGGACCCGCGGCCGGTGGGCACGGACGCCCGCTCGCTGGTGCTGGCCGGGATGCAGGGACCGTTCGGCGGGGGACCGGAGGCGCGCGCCGCGGAACCCTCCTACCGCGGCCGTCCGCGACAGAGCATGTGGTTCGACCTGTTCACGTGGAAGCGCAACGCGCACGCGCTCACCGGCACCCTCGCCCTCATCCGGTCCGGCCGGCTCGCCCGCACCCTGGAACTGGTGCCGCACGCCCGCGTGCAGGCGCTGAGTCTGCGGCAGGGTCCGCTCCAGCGGGCGCTGGGCCTGTCGACGATCGCGCTGCACATCTCCCACGGCCCTATCCGCCCCCACTTCGTGCATCTGCCGCAGGCCGAGGCGCACCACCTGTTCGACCACCACGTCGAGGTGACCAGGCGGTCGCGCGAGGAACTGGACGCGCACAGCCGTGGACCCGCCGCCGGGTCGCCCGGCGCATCAGGAAGGACGACCGCATGAACATGGACGAGCAGACCCGCCTGGGCGTGGGCATCATCGGGCTGGGCCGCGTGGGCGCCGTCATGGGCGCGGCGCTGCGCGAGGCCGGCCACGCGATCGTGGGTGTGACCGCCGGATCGGACGCCAGCCGGGACCGGGCGGAGGCGATGCTGCCGGACGTCCCGATCCTCGACATCGAGACGATCCTGGAGCGCGCGGAGCTGGTGCTGTTCACGGTGCCGGACGACTCGATCGAGGAACTGGTGTCCGGGCTGGCGTCACTGGGCCGCTTCAGCCCGGGACAGATCGTCCTCCACTGCGCGGGCCGGCACGGCCTGGGCGTCCTCCAGCCCGCGGCGGATGCGGGCGCGATCCCCATTGCCCTCCACCCGTCGCTGTCGTTCACCGGCACCAGCATGGACCTGCCGCGCCTGCGCCGGACCACGATCGGGGTGACCGCGCCCAAGCCCGTGCTGCCCATCGGACAGGCGCTGGTCGTGGAGATCGGTGCGGAGCCGGTCATCCTCGCAGAGGCGGACCGCGCGCTCTACCACGCGGCCATCACGCACGCCTCGAACCACACGATCGCGATCATCGCGCAGTCGATGGAGGTGCTGAGCTCGCTGGGCGTCGAGGATCCCTCCCGCGTGCTGTCCGCGCTGGTCGACGCGAGCGTGTCCAACGTGCTCCAGTCGGGACCGCGCGCGCTGACGGGACCGGTGAGCCGCGGGGACATCACGACGGTGACGGCGCACGTGCAGGCGCTCGCGGAGCACGCGGTGACGCAGGACTCCGCCGAGGTCGCGGACGCCTACCGCGCGATGGCCCGGGCGACGACGGCCCGGGCACTGGCGAACGGCACGATCGACGAGGCGACCGCGACGAGCCTGCTGGACGCGCTGAAGGCCTGAGCGGGCGCACTACTGGTGGCCGGCGCCGGCGTTACCATCCGGATCGGGGCGCGCGGTAGCCTTGGGGCCATGCCGCAGACCGATTCCCAGCCCCAGCCGCACGACGATCCGGAGCAGCTGCGCATCCGCAAGGACAAGCGCACCCAGATGCTCGCCGACGGGCGTCCCCCGTACCCCGCCGCCGTCGCGCGGACCCACACCCTCGCACAGGTGCGGGAGGCCCACCCGGACCTGGAGCCGGGGGAGGAGACGGACACCGTCGTGGGCGTCGCCGGTCGCGTCGTGTTCCAGCGCAACACCGGCAAGCTGTGCTTCGTGACGCTGCAGGCCGGCGACGGCACGCGACTGCAGGGGATGCTGTCTCTGGCGGAAGTGGGTGCGGAGAGCCTGGAGCGCTGGAAGCACGACGTCGACCTGGGCGACCACGTCTTCCTGCACGGCCGCGTCATCATGTCGAAGCGCGGCGAGCTGTCGATCATGGCCGACGACTGGGCGATCGCGTCCAAGGCGCTGCGCCCCCTGCCCACGCTGCACACGGAGCTGACGGACGAGACCCGGATGCGCCAGCGGTACATCGACCTCATCACCCGCCAGGAGGCCCGGGACACCGTGCGCATGCGCGCGGAGGTCATGAAGTCCCTGCGCCGCACCTTCGATGCGCGCGGCTTCATGGAGATCGAGACGCCCATGCTCCAGACGATGCACGGCGGTGCGGCCGCGCGTCCGTTCTCCACGCATATCAATGCCTACGATATGGAGCTCTATCTGCGCATCGCGCCGGAGCTCTTCCTGAAGCGCGCATTGGTGGGCGGACTGGACGATATCTTCGAGATCAATAGGAATTTCAGGAATGAGGGTGCGGATTCGACGCACTCCCCGGAGTTCGCGATGCTCGAGGCCTATCAGGCCTATGGTGATTTCACCTCGATCGCTCATCTCACGAAGGAACTCGTGCAGAATGCCGCACTCGACGCGTTCGGTTCGCACACGGTGACGCTGGCTGATGGTGAGGAATACGACCTGGGCGGTGAATGGAGAACCATTCGCATGTATCCGTCCCTGTCGGAGAAGCTGGGCGTCGAGGTCACTCCGGAGACCACGGTCGAGGAATTGTCCGCATTGGCGGATCAGTACGGGATCGATCTGGACGGCGTCTTCCGCATCCACGGCAAGTACGTCGAGGAGATGTGGGAGCACTTCCATGCGGACGAGCTGCACGCGCCCACGTTCGTGACCGGCTTCCCGGTCGACACCTCGCCGCTCACCAAGAGCGACCGCGAGGCGCCCGGGATCGTCGAGAAGTGGGACCTGTACGTCCGCGGCTTCGAACTGGCCACGGGCTATTCGGAGTTGAACGACCCCGTCATCCAGCGCGAGCGCTTCGAGGCGCAGGCGCGCGACGCCGCTGCGGGCGACGACGAGGCGATGCGCGTCGACGAGGATTTCCTCACGGCGATGGAATACGGAATGCCGCCCGCCGGCGGTATGGGAATGGGAATCGATCGACTTCTCATGGCGCTCACAGGATTGGGAATCAGGGAGACTATTCTCTTCCCGCTCGTCAAGCCGATCGCTGAATGAGCCCCTCCTCACGCTGAAATCCACAGGAATCGCGTCGGGGCGTGCGTATTCCGCAGAAGAAAAGGTAGTGTAGTCATGGAGTACATCCAGGTCCTCCTCCCATCCATCGGTGTCGGATTGATCTTCTGGTATGTGATGCGAGGAATCCTTCGCTCGGATACGTCGGAGCGGGTGGAGATGGAGAGGTACTACCGGCAATTGGACGAGCAGAGCCCCGCGGAGGAACCCGCGGCCGGTGATGACGAGGAGAAGAGCACTCATGGCCCGCGAGATGAAAGTCGTCCTGACTGACGACATCGACGGAACCGAAGCTGCGGAGACGGTCCGTTTCGGACTGGATCAGGGCACCTACGAGATCGAACTGTCGGACGAGAACGCAGAGAAGCTGCGTGCGGTGCTGGCGCCCTACATCGCGAAGGCCCGCCGGGTCGCCGCGACGCAGCGCGCCGGATCCGCCCGTCCCCGCCGCAGCGGGGGCGCGCAGAACTCCAACCTCAACGCGAAGATCCGCGAGTGGGCGAAGGAGCAGGGCAAGAAGGTCTCGGAGCGCGGTCGCATCTCCCAGGCGATCATCGACGAGTACCACGAGGCGCACGCCTGAGCGGAGGTCCGCGCGCGGACGTCCCGGTCCGATCGCAGACCCGATCGCAGCACGCATGCCCCGGCCTCACGGTCGGGGCATGCGTGCGTCCGGACCCGTGCGCATCCGACGCGAAGAACTGCGTGATTCGCTGACAGCGAACATGTTTCGGCTGACCGCGAACACTGCAATGGATCCGCGCTCGCGGTGGTTACAGTGCTAGGAATCATCAGACGAGGAGGACCACCATGTTCGAACGGTTCACCGACCGGGCCAGGCGCGTCGTCGTGCTCGCACAGGAGGAGGCCAAGCTCCTCAAGCACAACTACATCGGGACCGAGCACATCCTGCTGGGCCTCATCCACGAGGGCGAGGGCGTCGCGGCGAAGGCGCTCGAGGGGATGGGCATCTCGCTCGAGCAGGTCCGCGATCAGGTCACGGAGATCATCGGCGAGGGCCAGCAGGCGCCCTCCGGTCACATCCCCTTCACGCCCCGGGCGAAGAAGGTCCTCGAGCTGAGCCTGCGCGAGGCGCTGCAGCTGGGCCACAGCTACATCGGCACGGAGCACATCCTGCTGGGCCTCATCCGCGAGGGCGAGGGCGTGGCCGCCCAGGTGCTCGTGAAGCTGGGCGCGGACCTGGCGCGCGTGCGCCAGGAAGTCATCAAGCTGCTGTCCGGATACCAGGGCAAGGAGCCGGCGTCGACCGGCGCGCGTGAGGAGGGCACCCCCTCCGGTTCGCTCGTCCTGGACCAGTTCGGTCGCAACCTCACCGCCGCGGCTCGCGAGGGCAACCTGGACCCGGTCGTGGGTCGCGAGCTGCAGATGCAGCGCGTCATGCAGGTCCTCTCCCGCCGCACCAAGAACAACCCGGTGCTCATCGGC